>JALTMP010000062.1:0-511 GCA_027001645.1 Candidatus Heimdallarchaeota archaeon | reverse complement strand
CAAGTAATGGTCTAAATTTTGTTAGAGAAAATAGATGTTTGCCTCACTTTTTTTACGAGAGTTCTTCCTTTTTCTGGGCGTCTTCTCTTTTTTCAAGAGATTCTTTTTCGATATATATTTCTGCAAGAATCTTCTCTCACCACCTCTAAGGTGATATAATGAAGCAATTGAAGAAATATACCTCTATTATGGGAATATTTTTGATTGTCTTACTGTTTGGTGAAGCCTTCGGTGCCAGCGCGGTTCTTACTAAACCCTTAGTTATCAATCCCGTTGAATTCTATGCTCCTAGCAGTGTTCAAGTTGGTTCTCGCTTCACTGTAACCGTAGCGTACTCTGGAAGCTTTACGTCAGCAAATGGCTATATTCAAAAGAAAGTTGGAGGTAGCTGGGTTAACGTTCAGTCATTCAAGATGTATTCCAGTCCCACAATGGTCAGCGTCCCCGGATCTTCGACAGAAGGCACTTTTTCATATCGTGCTAAGATATACGTGAAAGGATGGCTCTACTC
>JALTMP010000061.1 GCA_027001645.1 Candidatus Heimdallarchaeota archaeon | reverse complement strand
ATCTTAAGACCACCGATTCCATCGGCAACAAACCCTAAATCATCCTTCAAAGCAACATCGACCATTTGACCCTCAAGAACATCCGACATTTTAACAATGGAAGTCGAACTTTGGCTCAAAGCAACATTTCCTACAGAATCATTTGCGTGAGAAGAAATAATCGCGGAATCGGAATCAGATGCCAACCCCTCAGCTGGAAATGTTTTCCCATGATCATTAGATGACTCTTCTGAACCCACAAACACAAAGCCCGAAGTATGAGAAACAAGAAGCACCATCAGCGCAACCAACATAATCGCCCTAAAAGAAGCGAATAACGTAGCACTATCTGAAAACAAACGAACAGACATTTAAATCAGATTCCTACCAAATTTTGGCCAACAATCAAAGAAGAATCACTCTTCCATGTTGTCCAAAAAAATACTAACACGTAATATTAAAATATGTAGGTATCAAAAAATGACTTCCCAGCTCTTCCCAGAACCAATGACCAAAGAAAAAAACTAAGGCAACCGATAAGTTCCTCGATCAACCTTGAGGATTAAGCCTTCTTTGCTCATCTTGTTCATTCTGTCCTTCAAAGTATTGAATTTAACCCCATATCCTAATTCTTCAAGCCTAGACAGAACTTCCCTCCAATGCCAAGGCCTACCTGCATCAGACTGCATGACTTCTAAAACCCAAGCTTCATAGGGACTCCTCCGATCTGATCGGGACAAACTAGACCTAGATCGAGAAGCACCACTGGGCCTCCCCTCAAAGCGAGAAAAATCCTTACTAGAAGCAGGCATCGACGAACCAGAACTCCGAGGGGGAGTAACAACAACAGAAGCCGAACTCGCAGCTGCACCGATTTCTTGTTTCTCACTAGCAACGATTTCCATCTGCCTCTTCCATTCCTTCAATTCCTTGATTTCTTCTCTCAAAACCCGAAGTTCTTCTGAAATATTACCGCCAATGGAATGATAACCCTCATGACCCAAACCCTGAGCCAATGAACGACGTACAAGTTCTGCCAAAGACATCCCCTGAATCGATGCCATCTCTTTTGCCTTGACAAAAAGCGATTCTGGAAGCAAAATATGCACTTCCCTCATTTTTTCCTTTCGATTTACAGACCGCGAACTCATGATCAATTCCTCCTCATACACTCTCTTCGCAATCCGCAATAAACTTGACGACGAATCTGATCCAACAACATCCAAAAAACGATCATCGCTCGCACCGGGCGCTAGGGGATCTATTCGTAACAATGAATCAGGCATGAGATTTTCTTCGAAATGTGCATTCAAAAACAAACATCATACCTGGGGAATATGATCCAAGATTATCCAACAAATATGGATACTTATGGACATATCTACCCATCAAAGATGGATACTTATGGATACCAACATCCATCACGCAGGATCTGACAACAACCGCCACAAACCCAGAAAGACGTTAGTCATTAAATAGACCCAACCATAAAACCATAAGTGAGACAAACAAAAGGTGACAATATGTTCAACCCAGGACATTTTAACAACACAAACTCACCCGTGCCCAACATGCCTGTTGGAACACCCCCTCACCAACAGGACACCAAGCACGGAACCACCACAGTCGCAGTAAGATTCGACGGCGGAGTGGTACTGGTAGCAGACAAACGAGCCTCAATGGGCTACATGGTAGCAAGCCCAAGAGCAGACAAAGTCCACATCATTAATGACCGAAACGTGCTCACCATTGCAGGATCCGTCGCAGACGCACAATAC
>JALTMP010000060.1 GCA_027001645.1 Candidatus Heimdallarchaeota archaeon | reverse complement strand
AATGGAAAGACTATTATTGATATTATGGCTTACTTATTTCAATGCCTGAACCCGAATTCAAGTTTGTTCAAAACGAGAACTTGGAAAAGAAGGATTACGTGGTCGATCAGGAATACGAGAAGCTCACCGCCGAAGAGCATGATCGCTGGAGAAGATTATACAGACGCCAAATGAAAATTCTTCGAGGGCGTGCTGTCCCTGAATTTTTTGAAAACATTGAGATCCTCAAGATCGCAGAAAATGGTATCCCCAATTACGACGAACTGAGTGACCGACTAGAAGATATAACTGGTTGGAGGCTCGTTCCTGTTCCCGGTTTAGTACCTGATGATGTTTTTTTCAAGCACTTAGCAAATAGACGATTTCCCGCCACAAACTGGATTCGCTCAGAAGAACAAATGGATTACATTGTTGAGCCTGATGCATTCCATGATGTGTTTGCGCATGTTCCTATGATTGCTGATGAATTTTTCGCAGATTACTTGCAACAGTATGGCGAGGAAGGACTCGAAGCTCTCAAACGAGGAACTTTGAAAAATGTGGCCCGAGTGTATTGGTATACTGTTGAATTTGGCTTGTTCAAAACTGACGAAGGATTAAGGATCTATGGTGCAGGAATTCAATCTTCAAAAACAGAGAGCATTTATTCTCTAGAATCACCTAAACCTAGACGAGTTTTCTTTGATGTAGACAGAGTCATGAGGACGGACTATATTATTTACACATTTCAACCAACTTACTTTGTAATCGATAGTTATGATACTCTTATCGAACAAACGTCTCCTGATGTTCTTCGTGAAAAATACGATGAAATCTTAGCAGATCCTTTGGAATTTGAGCCAGATAAACCCGTGCCGGGAGACAAGGAAATCCCGCCGAATCCCCCGACAGAAATGTTTCGCCACTTTTTTTCAACGCAAGAATGAAAGCTTCTTCCCCTTTTGATTTGTTTTTTTGCTATATTTTTTATCCTCAGAGTGGAATCTGTTAACCGTGGTTAAGATTAGGCTTCTTGGCTGGATTGCTGACAGGGAAGGATATAGAGAAAAAGAGATATCTCTAGGCGGAAAAAAAGCAAAGATTCGTGAATTAGTTCCTTCTGTTGAAACTGAGCCACCTGATCGTATTGTTGTTCTAGTGAACCATAAAGGTGCTTCTTTAGATACTGAAGTGAGTGATGATGACTATGTAGCAGTTATGCCTGTCGTTGGTGGGGGGTAAGTTTGTCTTTATTCTGAGATATCTTCTTTTCTCAGAGCGAGAACTATCATGCTTGATTACTCCTTTTCTTCCTCTCCTCGATTACTTCTTCCTTCATGATTCGACATCTTTGATACCATTTGACTTCATATTCTTCATGAGGAATTATTCGCTTTGCCAAATCGGAGAGGGATAGAAGCCCTTCTTGTTCGCACCATTGGAGACAGATCTCGTACATGTCCCAGTCTAAATCTTCTGTTTCCCACTCAATTCTTACTTTGTCGTATCCGCTCAAACATAGGAGAACTGCACGTGTATGACCATCAGTTGCAAAAATTCGGTTTCCAAGCTTTTTGACAGGAATTGGGGGAATGTTTTCTGGTGTCGGGCGGGGGTATTTTTTTCGTAAGGAGTTAAGTTTCTCTAAGCTGATGTATAGCTGACTGGGTTGGATCTTGCTCAGTGACAAATAGTCGCTCATGCTCAGTTTTTTCATATACTTTACAATAAATGAAACCTCTCAATCGAAAATGTTGACCGGATAGACAGTTCAGACTAAGGATAATCTTAATCTTTCTTGTTTTTGTTGTAAATCACATGGAATCGAAAAGAATTAAACTTGCTTCCGATAAGGAAATGCACTACATAAAGCAAGGAGAAGGAAAATTACTATTCGTGTTAATTCATGGTGGAGACAGAACGTTTCAGAATGCTTCTTATTGGGAACCATTGATTCCGAAGTTGGCCTTGCATGGAAAAGTTGTTGCTGTTGATCTTCTCGGTCATGGAGAATCCATTCCTGGTCCGAAGTCCTCTGGAAGGGGATCCATGCAAGATCAATTAGACGGATTAAAACAAATCATCACAAATGAAGGCAACTTTCAAGACAAAGAAAATAGTCATGTAATTGTTATTGGGAGATCATTCGGGGGAGGAGTCGCGATCTCTCTGGCTGACCGCTATCCCGAATACGTGCACGGCTTGGTATTAATCGCGCCAGCAGTTTCTTCATCCTATCTAAATCGAATCAGTGAACAAGTTAGAAGATTACCAACGCTAATCTTTTGGGCAGAGGATGACCCCATTATCCCGTATTCTAATCATGCTTTCATTGTGAAATTCTTCGAGAATCACACATTTGTTTCAGCTGGGACGGTTCTAGAAGAAGGAATGGAAAAATGGAGAGGTCATACTCCCGAAATGGTTAGGCAAAAAGAATTCATTGAGGCTGTAACCAAGTATATTAATCAGCATTTTAAGGGATAGGGTCACAATCTTGGGAATTTGGATGGGGAGGAGATTTCCTTTAGATCTCTGCACTATTCCTTCAATGCAACATATTTTTCAAGCTCGGATGCTACGTCGTGCAACCCAAGATTGGCCAGGGCTGATTTTGTAGGCACTCCATTTTCATCCCATCCCCTTTGCTTATAATATTCTGAAAGCAACTGGTCGTATTTTTCTTTGTCAAGTTTGGTGCCTGCAAGGGGACCTTCAGGCAGTGGATCAAACCAGCGCTCTGGAGGATAATCCATTTTTCGAGACCACTCCTCTTGAAGCTCTCGAACCCAGAACGCACGGATTAGAGCATATATGCGATCTCCGATTTCCCAGAGGTCGTCTAGGCTCCATTTCATGCCCGTAGCTGCTTCAAGGTATTTCGGATACCAATCTAGGCTAAATCCAAGCTCGATCCATGGAAAGCGGCAAGTTGTGAGACTTTCAAACATCCCACCACGAATTCGTTGAAACTCAATCACTTTTGCTGCTTTTTCTGGCCCGTAACTATCTCTGCCTGTCTGAACTTCCCATGAAATAACCCACGCGTCTTTGTGGTGAGCTCCAATCGGTGATGTACCAAAGCTAAGCGCCATCCCCGGAGTTGTATAACAGTTGTAAGCGCTTACTTCAAGGCCTTTGACCTGCATGGCAAAGTGCATTGATCCATTGCCTAACTTTTCTGCTGCTTTTCTAGTTCCTTCCGCCAGTATGTCTCCAATACCTTCACGGTAGGTGATTTTCTTGATGAGTTCTTTGAACCCATTTGTGTCTCCCCACTCTATTTTTTCATCGATAATTCCTTTTTCAGAACATTCAGCGGCAAATCCCATTACGCTTCCAAGCGAAATAGTGTCTAAGCCATAATCATCAGCCATTCTATTGAGTGTTCCAACTTTGGTTAGATTAGAGATAAGAAGATTCGAGCCTAGCATTCCAATGTTTTCGTAGTCTAGCTCTGATTCTTGATCGTTTTCATCCTTTATCGTGAGTCCACATCGCATATTGCATCGAGGACAACCATAACGAGCAATGGTTAGTTTTTCGAGCATCTCACCATCAATGCCCTTTGCTTCATCCCATGTGCCAAAGTAGAAATTCTTCACAGGTAAGGTACTGGTCTCATTGCACCAAGCAAGAACCATGGTTGTGCCCTGTCTCATCCAATGCTCGTAAGCTGATGCTTGTTTAACCTCGTCATACCCCATTTTTCCATCTGCCTTGATGGTTTCGGGATCTGCTAATGGAAATTCATGAGATCCTTGGGCAACGATTGCCTTCAGATTTTTGCTCCCCATTACAGCACCCATTCCGGGGCGTCCTCCGGCTCGCCCCTCCTGAGATCTTACTATTGCAAATTTGACCAAGTTTTCCCCAGCAGGGCCTATCCCAACAATTCCAGCGTTTGACCCATATTCCTTTTCAAGAATTTCATGAGTTTCATAGTATCCCTTTCCCCAGATGTCAACCGCGGGAAGAATATTTACGTCATTATCTTTGATGTGAATATAGACTGGCGAGTCTGCTTTTCCCTCAATAATCATTCCGTCATATCCTGCTCTGCGAAGTTGCACGGCGAACTTTGTGCCCAAGTTGCCGTCACCATACCCTCCCGTGAGAGGGCTTTTTGCTGCAACTACTATTTTGCTACTACTTGGAAGGGCCATTCCTGTAAGTGGCCCAATGGCAAAGACAAGCTTGTTTTCTGGTCCTAGTGGATCGATGCCAGGTTTTAATTCGTCCCAAAGAATCTTAGCCGCAAATCCTCGTCCACCTAGGTATTTTCGTGCAAAATCCTCATCAAATGACTGAGTTGTAATTTCGCCATTTGATAAGTTTACTCGAAGAAATTTTCCGTGCCAACCTTTCATGTTTTCACCCAGCTACTCAACTCTCTAGTTGAGGTGTCAATTACGGTAACCAAGATCTTGTATAAAGGTCTTTCAATCTAACGCTAAGCATAGAACAACTTTTTCCCGACTAATCGTTCAAAAATTTCAAGCGTCGCATCGATCCATATACGTCCATGTAAATCGCAACAATTAACGGCGCATTTTTAAAAATGGCAATAGCTGATCTTATTTCACGATTTGGTTGCAAAAGATAAAGATCATTTTAAAATAATTAAGTTTCAAAATGTATAGGATGCATTTAATTCGATTCCAATAGTTGAGGAAAAAAACCACAAGTTAAAAAATGCGCAGTGAATCAGATGGTGACTCGCATCTATCCGGGCGAGCGGTACTTGCATTGCAACAAAGTACAAGGAGATGACAGAAAATGGAAAACGAGCCTATGGTCTTAGACAATGAGAGCAACACTGTCTACATCGGTAAGAAAAACGCCATGAACTATGTTCTCGTAATTACGACGATATTCAACAAGGGTTCTCCAACCTGCACCATCAAGGCAAGAGGCAGAGCAATCAGTAAGGCAGTCGATGTAGCAGAAATCACCATGCGACGATTCCTTAGTGAAGCGGTTGAACTGAAACAAGTCAATATTGACAGCGAAGAAATCACCAATGAAAAGGGAACCACGCGAAGCGTAAGCACCATCGAACTTGTCTTAGGCAAAAAAGACGACGACAGCATTCCCAAATCCCCTCTCGTTGAGTTCGACGATTATGAGCAAAGCGATGAAAACACGCTTTTCATCGGGAAAAAGAATGCAACAGCGTACACACTGGTTTGTGTAACTATTTTCAACAAAGGACTCGACACGTGCGTAATTCGAGCTCGAGGAAGATCTATCTCAAGAGCCGTAGATGTAGCAGAGATCGTTCGAAAGAAGTTCCTAACCAACGCAGTAGACATTGCTGGCATTAAGATCGGTTCAGAAGAAGTGGAGGGGCAGAACGGAACAAGAACAGTGTCTACTATTGACATTGTGCTAAAGAAGAAATCTTAAGCACCGCTTTTCCCAAAACCCACCTCTTCCCCCCTTTCTTTTCCTGCCTTCCGAGGCGTCCTACTCTTGAGGATAATCTTCATGCCTATTTCAGCTCCTAAGAATTAGCATGCCGTGAAAACATTATGGTCTAGATTCTGCGAGCTACCAGTACTCGAATAGTCTAGCCAGAAATGTTTAAGAAGGGAAGACGTGTACGTACACATGTCTCGGATCTGGGGGCATGATCCGGGCCAGTTCGATGCACTCGCACCTCTGAGGAGTGAGCAAATCACTCCAAAGAGGTAAATACTATGAGAATGGAAGAGATCACTCAGCAAGCAATCGCACTAATTAAAGCCAAGGGAGAAGAAGGAGCCGCTAGCACATGGCTCGCAGAAGAACTAGGCGTACATAAACGCCGAATTTATGACCTTATCTCAGTTTTAAGACCGCTAGGCATCATCGAAACTCGAAAGGAAAAGAATGTTACAAAAGTCATCTGGCGTGGCACTGAAGGCATTGTTGTTGCGAATGAGCGCCCAGAAAATACAGGAAAAGAAACAACGATCTTAGCCAAGAAAATCAAAATCCTACCCAAAGGTGCCATTACTCGCGTAAGCAATAAAGGCGTGGAACTTGTTGTAGAAACCAATAAACCAGGAATTAGAATCGAACCACTATAAATCTCTCTCACCAAATCGATGGACTAAAATATTTTTCCTCCCCGTTCTCTCTTGGTCCTATTTTGGTGGCCGTAATGAGCATGCCGATATATCCCATCAAATTAACTCTTCACGGAATAGGAGAAATAGAGATCGAACTTAGGCGGACGCTAGCGCCAAGGACAATTTCCACGATTCTCAACTCGTTACCAATGAATACACGTGCCATTAAACGAAATTCTGAGTTCCACATTCCCTTGCATGGTGTTCGAGTAGGTCCCGAACATGAGAAATGCGTATTTGACAAAGGAGACGTTGGCTTTGATCCACGTAGCAGTGAGCTTATCGTGTTTCTAAACGACGAACCAAGCACTCTTAACCCCTTTAATCTCATTGGGAAAGTGTCAAAGGGCTTGGAATTTGCCGAAAAGGCCCGTCTTAGCGTTGGCGTTAGCGTTGAAAAAGAGTGATAATCGTTACCAGGAAAATCAGACGACTCTTTAGCCTAAGGAAACGAGATTCGTAAGAAGGAGCGTAGCTCGTTTTTCTCAGTTTTTACGTATTCTACTATAGAATGTGGCTTCCTATTAGAATTCATTGTATGAATCGTGATTTTTCCATTAGAAAACTAGTTGCGGTTGTTGCAAATTTAGGAAGAGGAAAGTTGAGGGTCTTGGGTCTAGGCAGAAGAGAAAACGTCGGTCCACTTGGTGCTAGCAATGCGCTTGAGTTTTCCTTCCTGCTCTAAGCGGTAGAGAATAGGCTTAATGGTACTTACGGCAATGTTATACTTCTCTGCAAGAGCTTGAGGAGTGATTGCTTTTGCTTTCAAAGCATCTTTTTCGATTTGAGTAAGGATATCATCACTTGGGATTATGGTTCGCTCTTGAGAAACATATTCAATGACTTTTCCGAATTTTTTCTTTTTTCGTACATGCTTCTTATCTTGGGTGCTCATATGACAACATGAGAAAATCTTTCGATTGTTATTAAAGCCTAGCGATAGGGAAAAGGGGAAGAAGAAGAGTTAGGAGGGTGAAAACCCGCATGTCTGTTTATGTGATACCTAGGACACCAGCCAAGGTTGGTGAAACTGCTGCTAGGCGTTCCTTTGCCAGTATCTCATAATACTGGCGAATAATGCCTGTAGTAAGCAAGATACCCGTTCCTGTTCCTATCGCTCCCATGAAATCTGCTATCGCTGCTAAGAACCCTACAGCTGCTCCTGAAAGAAATGCCAAATACGGGATGTAGTTGTTTAGGTAGCGAGCAACGATTTGCTCATTTCTTCTAAAGCCAGGGATCACCATCTCTGCTTGAAGGAGCTGGCGAGCAACTGAATCGGGTCCCATTCCTGCAGTATCCACCCAGACC
>JALTMP010000059.1 GCA_027001645.1 Candidatus Heimdallarchaeota archaeon | reverse complement strand
TTTTCGAATGGTTGGCAAGCAAGGGGAACAAGGATTCTTTCCAGTTGAATGAAATAGTCATCAGGGATCTGAAAACCATGATCAAAGAACTGCCTTAGTGAGTCGGAGCCTTCTTCATTCATCCATGCTTTCCTCCACTTTTGGCTTAATAATGTAGTGGGCGAAGGAATCTGTAATCTCCTCGGTAAGATTCCTTTTTATAATTCCAAACCAGACGATTGTTCCTATGACCAGCCAAAGTGAAGCACCGATCAATGCGACATCAGAGTGAAGAATTAAGGCCACGCCAAGAATGATTTGTGTTGCAACGGATACAATAGGAAGCAGAGGGTATAGAGGGATCTTATATCCATAGAATAGTTGCTCCCCGTACTTTGATCTAATCTTGAAAATGCTCAGATTCACTTGTAGGAAAAGGAGAACGAACAAGAGATCAGCTGCTGAGGCAACGTCATCTATTGGTAGGAATACAGCAATTCCGATCATGATTGCTCCGGAAACAAGAATTGCAACGTGGGGTGTGCGTCTCCATTCATTCACTTGATTGAACGCTCGAGGTAATAGTTTGTCCCGCCCCATAACAAAGGAAACTCGGGCGCTACTGTAAATGGTTGCATTTAAAGCAGAGAGTGTAGATACTAAGCCTCCGAATAACATTAGTCCGACCCCAAACGGCATGAACTGCCGAGCTGCTTCTGCAAGGCCAAGCTCCCCAATTGACGATAGGAACTGCCATGTTTCTTCGCCGGGTGCAGGGGTAATTGCGGTTAATGAGACAAGACCAACGAAGAAATAGATGGGAACAACGATTAAGAGAGAGAAGAAAATTGCTCGGGGAATACTCCTGTTAGGCTGTTCGACCTCTTCTCCCGTCTGTACAATAATTTCATACCCTTCAAAGGCAATGAATGTGAAACCCATTGCGGTTAGTATCGAAAAGATGGTTCGCTCAGGGGGAATAATTGGTTCGAGATTTCTAAAACGAAGATTTGGGGCCTTCAATGCGGCCCATAACCCACTTAGAATAAACACCGCGATAATAATGACTTTAGTTACGGTAATGATGTTTCCCACGCTTCCGGTTTCAGATGAACCTAGATAGTTCACAAGCAAGAACAATAAGATAATGATGACCGCAAAAACCTTTTCAAGAACCGCTTTGTTTGCATCTTCTGGGAGGAATCCAAGCTCCTCAAGCAAAAACACAAAATAAGAACCAAAACCCAAAGAATAGAGGCTACCGGCAACAATATGCGCAAGCCAACTCATCCAGCCACTGAGAAAAGCTTGATATCGACCCATTGAAGACTTTACCCATAAATATCCGCCTCCAGCTTCGGGGACAGCACTTCCCAACTCGGCATAGACCAGAGCAGTTAGGCTCGTGGCAAACCCATTCAATAAAAATGCGAGTAAAAGACCGGGACCAGCAATTCCTGCAGCAAGGCCGGTTAATACGAAAATTCCCGCACCAATCATGGCCCCAACACCCAACATGGTGATGTCAAATAAGCTAAGATCTCTACTGAGTTCTGAATTTTCTCCTAAAACTAAGACTTGTGAGGGAACCTCACTAACAACTCTTCTCAATTGGAACGCTATGATGAAAATAAAGACGAAGAGAAGCATTAATAGTACGACGAGGTATTCCATCCAGCCAATATTGTAAGCCATTGAAGCCATAAAACCACGCTTTCCGCTTCTTTAGATAAACGATTTTGAGTGAAAAACAACGAGATAAAAAGGGTTATGATATTAAAGCACTC
>JALTMP010000058.1 GCA_027001645.1 Candidatus Heimdallarchaeota archaeon | reverse complement strand
CGCTGAGGGGGCGTATCTTAGAACAGGAAAGATCTGGGAAAAACTAAGCGATCAGAGAGCACTGAGTGGGGTATACGTGAATCTGGGGATCATAAATTACGCGCGAGGGAGGCTTGAAAGGGCTCGAAGTTTTTATGTTAAAGCCCTTGAGTATGCCAAGCAAAGTAATGATCTGACATACCAGGCATATGTGTATCACAATTTGATTGAATTAGAGATCATGCAAGGAAACACGGCGGTTGCAAAGGATTACTTGGATCGATTTGAACAGCTCTGTGAAACCCCATCAAAATCGCTTAATGACATTCTCAAGTTGACAAAAGCAGTTTATCTCAAACAGAGTACAAGGGTGGCCGAAAAAGCAGAAGCCCAAAAGTTACTAGCAGAGATTATCAACGATAACGCTACTGACGTGAGTCTAGAAGTGAATGCGATCCTGCATGTTTGCGAGCTTCTCTTTGAGGAATACGAAGCATTTAACGATAGTCAGGCGCTAACAGACTTGAAAAAATGGATAGAAAAACTGGAAGGAATAGCCAGATCCCAAGAATCTTCGCTACTTTTAGTTCAAACACTTCTTCTGAAGGCAAAGCTGGCGATTATTGAAGAAAACGTTATGGAGTCAAATGCGCTACTATCACAAGCAAAGGCGTTATGTGAAGAGAAGGGATTGTTGAATTTAGAAATCCAAGTGTCTGCCCTCTTTGACGAGCTAAGCTATCTTAAACACCCTGAAGAAACAGAACTAAAGCGAAATACCCGAAAGGAAGCCATACATTTCAAAAAACTCCTTGACGCAGCGGCTAGCCCCATGCACCAGCCAAGCGTCCAGATTCACCCCGAGAATCCCATCGCGTTCGTGGTTATGAATGCACAAGGGGGAATGGCTTTTTATCAGCAGTTCGTGGATGACCGATTCTTTAACGAGCAAATGCTGTTCGGGATTATTCCATTCATCACGATGGTTGTAATGGAGTTACACAAGAACAAAGGAACTGTTGAGAGAATAACTATTTCCGATTATACGCTTCTCTTAAAGGAATTAGGGGGGCTGTTTTTAGTCTACATTATTCAAGGACCATCATATTCTGCAGTTGAAAAATTAGAAGCTCTTGCCCGTAGCTTAAGATCAAGAGTGAGTTTATGGGAATGGCTACAAGACAAGTCCCGTCACTCCAGTGGTGAGGGACATAAGAAATTGCAAAAACTGGTTTCTGAAGTCATAGAAGTGGAAACGACCGTGGAAAGTGAGGAGGAAAAAAGAGAAGAGGAAGAAGAAACAGAGGACTTCCCCGCTGAATTACTAGAGTTTAGGAAGCTTCTACACCCGATCAAGATTGCGATTCTTAATATCTTATCCAAGCATTACCGCATTACACTAAGTAATCTAAGGCGGATTCTCGGCATTTCTTGGGGAAACCTTGACACGCATTTAAGTAAACTGAAAGCATTGAGCCTGGTGGATCAAAAAACAGAATTTGTAGGAGAAATCGCAAAAGAAGTACTGTATTTTACCCCCCAAGGAATAGAACAATATAACAAGCTGAAAGGGGTCTTACACAAGCTACTATAACCTAGAGTACTTCTGGTGTTTCGATGGAGAATCAAGAAGAAAAGTAAGGTTCGGGCAAGAGGTAGAAAGATGAAGGGAGAAGAGGATCGAATGACGCTAGAAGTCATCCAATTGCTTGTGATTCTTGGTTAGCGCTTGTCTATTGTCCCGCCGCCTCCGCCGCCACTACCTGTTTCGAAAGCTAAAGAAGCGAGGGCATC
>JALTMP010000057.1 GCA_027001645.1 Candidatus Heimdallarchaeota archaeon | reverse complement strand
GCGTGGAGATGATTCTACGTTACTATTCATGCATGCAATCCTCCCCATTGGAATCGGAGTGTTGGCACTTTCCGTGTTCGTCGATAATAGTCCTTTCTTTGATCTCGTTGTCTTTACGTTTCTCATAGCCGTGCAGTTTGGACTGACCGGGATAATGGTTTCGAAGCGTAGGTCTTTTGAGCAGATCTCTAACGCATTGTATGGCTCATTTGTAGCATGTCAAGTAGTTGCTCGTGAAATTCTTTGGTTTGTCTATCTAGTTTTAAGCAATGGCTTTTTGCAAAATGATATTATGACATTCCTGTTAGACATTATCTTCTTTGTGCCCCTATTACTTCACACGAGGTTCTATTTGCGAACTAAGTTTCGCTATTTGGACCAGCCCAATCTTGCTCCAGACAAGAATCCTGAAGTACCCATCCTAGCCTATGTAGTGGGTCTAGTTGTAATCTCAGCGATTTTTGGCCTTGGAGGTGTCGGAATCTTAAAACTCTTATTAGTCGTACTTGTCCTATGGACCTTCGAAGCAACAATCCGTACAAAGCTGTTAGCAGGAGTGGCTGTCACATTAACAATAATTATTCCTCACATTGTGATCCTGGAACTTTTCGGCGTTGGACTTTTCAACAACTACATGAGTTTCTACACCGTTTTCTTACTGCTCCTTGGATTTGCCATGATCCTTGCCGCCATGTTGAATGAGGAGAAGTATTATGGAGAACCGTTAACCTTTTCTCTAGCGGTTGGAGGGCTCTTAATTGGATTCATAGCTGGTATCTTTACCGTCATTGCGAATTACCAAATGTCTCTTCCCATGTTCCCAGCAGGAACCGTGAGTTACCTATCAGGCATCATATGGAGCGTTCTTGCCATTTATTCATTCAAAGCAGGCATAAGATACCGGAAAATCTATCTTCGCAGAGGTAGTATTGCGATTCTGAGCATTTCCGTCATAAAAGCATTATTCGACCTGCAAGGTCTCGCCAGTGCTATCCCTCAAGCATTTCTCTCCTTCATCATCACGGGGACACTCTCCATAATTATGCTTTACTGGATTTCTCAAAAGCATTGATCGCGTGAACAATTTGACGCTCCCCTTCAACCAGAACTAATCCTTCGATTGGGCAACGCGTCCTGCAATAATAGACAAAACAATTCATTATGTTTTAATACGGCTCAATACTATAAAGCAACGCACGCGTGCATTTTCGTTATTTTTGAAGGTGAATATATTGAAATCAAACCATTTAATGCCTATTTTTTCAGCGATCTTGTTCATTCTACTACTACAAAGCACCATTGTTTCGACCAGTTTTCAGCGGAATGATGAGTTAGGGAGGCCAACCTTATCCGAGGTTGTGACTCCCACGCGTCTCTTAGATTTTTCTAGGGGGAAAAGTGATGTTAGGGACTTAGCAGTTAGCCAGAGCGCGCTATTTGTTGCAGATGGTCAAGAGGGCCTACGGGCATTCAATGTAACGAACAGTTCTCTCGAGCTAATAGCAGTTCTTTCCAACACACACACTGAGCGAGTACTCTTGAACGATACATTGCTCTTTGCAAAATCCACCGATTATGTGCATGTAATAGATGTTAGCAATTTAGACAACTTTGTTTCTTTAGCCAATTATTCCTTATTTGACTATGATAAGGACCTCTCGCTCAGCAAGACTACGCTCTATCTCGTTGGATTTTATGGCTTGACCATTCTTGATGTTTCAGATCCCGCCAATTTAGGGCTCATTTCTGAACTTGGGACCGACGAGGCTCCCTTTTTTGGAAGCGCGCCTACCTCAGTGGTTGCAAATGGCTCAATTCTTTATGTCGGCTCATTTACCTATGACTCCCCGTACAACGGGATTTATGCATTTAATGTTTCAGATCCATTTGCACCAAAACTAATCAGCTACTTTTCTCTTTCAAGGCCAGAGGACTTGGCTGTTCGTGGACAATATTTATTTGTTGCGGGTTCAACGGATGGCTTCTATGCAATTGACTATTCTGATCCCTCAAACCCGGTTCAAGCCGGCAACATTAAACTCCAAGCAGATACAGATTCAATTCTAATAGAGGAAAACTATGCTTATGTGTCTAATTCCTATGGGGGATTAAGTGTTATAGACATTTCACTTCCCTTTGCTTTGGTAGAAGCGGCGCGGGTTAGTGGAGACCGATACACCAGATTAGCCAAAAGAGGAGACGTTTTGTTCGTTGCGAGAGAGGTACTGGGAGTACAGGCGATTAATGTCGCAGATCCTAGCAATCCAAAAATACTATTTGATGAGGACTTGCCTACAGATAATTTTCAATCAGCGTTCTACTATGATTCCAAGCTGTTTGTAGCGAACGACAGAGAAGGAATGCTAATTTTTTCAGCAAAGGACTTCTCAAATATTTCTCAACTTGGTAAACTTGATGTTGAGGGATATGTGAATGATGTAAAAGTCAAAAATGGTGTTGCGATAATTAGGGAGAATTTTGCTGTCACATTAGCAAACATAACCAATCCAAGCGCACCAGAATTTCTTTCAAGACTATCAGTTCCTTCACCTGTTGACGTAGAGTTTGCACCTAATGATTCCATCATCTTATCTTCAACTAATGGAATTATAGCATACAACATTTCAGATCCCCGATTTCCATCAGAAATCTGGAGCAATAACACAATAAAAAATGCGCGAGTAGCGGTTCAAAATGATACGTTCATAGCACTCAGCGACACAACAGCCATTTTTTACGATATTTCAAACATATCAAATCCAATTGAGTATGGTTATTTGAGCACTGAAGCTGGCGTATTTAACGACGCAGTCATCGTGGGGGGATATGCTTACATTATTCAGGATAATCGACTATTGACCGTTGATGCAAGTGATTCTGCTTTTTCATTGATTTCAAACACTTCTATCATTGTTTCTGGATCTATTATTGAGTCAAGAGCAGATCTTGTCTACATATTACAGCCGTTCAGTCGTTTTAGCATTTACAATGTATCAACACCGGGTTCTCCGGAAATCATAGGTGCAATTGGATGGAATGCAGATGCGAAAGGCTTTGCAGTCAATGATAACGGCACGGTAATATATTTGCCTCAAAGCTCGGCAATATCTTTACTCAGGTACCCTCCACTCCCAGGATGGGAAACTCCAAGCGTGCCTACTGATCCAAACTCGAGTTCTTCGTCAGTGAACAATGATGCGAAGAATTCCAGCTCCCCCTCGCCGGAGCTCCCAAATACGGAAGATGGTCAGAAAGATGATAACTCGCTGCCTCTTACTACAGAATTAACTCCTGTTTTGGGCGGACTTGGGATAATCATCGCGGTCATTGCGAGTAGAAAACGAAAGACATAAGACATTAGTGCTCATGCCTAGTGGTCTGTCCATGCATTCCGTTCTCCACTCAGAGGAAAACATGTACGAACCACAATTCATTCCTTGAACGCTGAAATCTCTGAAAGTCGGAGAACGGATTCCCCCGCTATGTCTTGCTCTAAGAATTAATCTCAGCTACACAATCGGCGCATGGTTTTTAGCAGAGAATAACAGTAACTAGAGCATGAATGTCTCTCGTAAGAATTCCATTTTCTATCATCGTTTAGGAAGTGGGGGGCTTGCTATCGCTCTAGTGTTCATGCTCTTCATAACCGGCATTAACTCAATATATCTTCATAACAACGATGTTACAATAAATTCCGCTCCCGATTTACCACTAGGTCAATTCACTCCACAACAAGAGATGGAAGCGAAAAGTGAAAGTGTCAGCTCCGAAAACCTTGCTCGTCCACAGATTTCGAAGAGCATAAAGCTAGCAGATAAGGACGGAAACAAAATCCATGACGATCTTGATCTTCAGCTTCAGAAGTTTGAAAGAAACCTTGAAGTGAATGAGATAAAAGGACAGAATGGTATTGCTGATGAGTATCTTCCCGTGGGGATCATGTTTGATTCTCAAAATTATGACTCAGACGCTCTACTTTTCAAGAGTCTAGGGGGAAGGATCATACGAAATTGGAGCATTATTTCAGGGTTTCAAGGAGAAATTCCTATTAGTAATATTTCCAAATTTGCGTCTTCAGCATTATCACTTGAAATCGTTGAACCCGCATTTAAAGCGGTAAAATACTCTGATTCCTCATTATTCTTAACCAGAGTTCGAAACTACGCCTGGACCAAAGGGTACTCGGGCGATCCTAATTCTTCCATTGCGATCATTGATACTGGAATTGATGATTCTCACCCAATTCTAGGGCCATACGGAGATCTCAACTGGTCGGCAAAGATTGTCGGTTGGTATGATGCAACTAGTGATGGGACAACATCCCCAGAAGACTTCCAAGGACATGGTTCTCATGTTGCTGGAATAGCTGCTGGATTGCCTTATGATTCAAACAGTTCTGATGGGAGGTTAGCTTTTACTTGGTCTTCAAGTTATCTGAATACGGGTACTTTTCCTTCTCCTAGTTTGGGGTTTGCATATCCTCTAAATGTCTCCGCACCGGGGCAAATCAGCGTACGATACAAATTCAACTCAACAAATCTGTTAAACACTAATGGCACCGCGCTAAGAATATACGCGCCAGACGGTAGTTTACTTGGGGAGAACCTTACCGTTTCCAATCAGGAATTTACATTAAACGTTTACACTAACACCGCTGGATTTCACACTGCTTTTCTCGGAGCCTATGTCGCTCCTTCAGAGACGATTTACGTTTCAGCTGCCACTGAAATTCCATACTCGTTTCCCAACGATGGTGTAGAGCGGTTCGCAGGAGTTGCGCCACAAACAAAACTCGTTGGAGTGAAGGTTTTTGACAAGACGGGGAAAGGAACATCGTTGGATTTGATCAATGGATTAGATTGGGTATATGTAAATGCTGTAAAATACCGCATCGTGATTGCGTCGATGAGCCTTGGATTTCAAACAAGTGTAGTGAGTGTGGACGTTGCAACAGCGAAACTGATCGAAAAAGGACTTGTGGTGCTAGTGGCTGCGGGGAATTCTGGACAGACAGGGAACAATATTGCTTCACCAGGACATGTCGATGAAGTCATCACGGTAGCGGCAACCGATGATTTTCACCGCATTACATCCTATTCTTCATCAGGTCCTGGATCAGGAAATGCATCCAAGCCGGATCTTGCTGCTCCTGGAGGGGAATTTAACCAAGGAGGGTATTTTCAAGCAGATTCCAACGATAACGACGCGGACAATCAGCTTCCAGATTTACAAGCAAACGACGTCACTAATTTGCAAGGCACATCGATGGCAACCCCCCATGCAGCAGGGATTGCAGCAATCCTTGCTCAAATCCTAGGGGGTTCCAGCTCCTGGACGTATGGAACGAGAGCAAACAACTACAAGATCAAACAAATAATGCTCATGAGCACCTTCGAAACATATGAAAGAGATTATGGCGAAAAAGATGTTGTTGAGGGCTTTGGGGAGATCCAAGCTGACGCTGCTATTGATCTACTTACTCAATCTCTCAATGTGAATTCCTCAATTGCTGGTAACTTATCTGAAACACGTTCAGGTCAGAAATTACTCGCAAGAAATGTCACGCTTTCAGCTGGCAATACCTATTTATTTCAGCTTGATATTGATCCTGGATTAGATGTGGATCTTTTCCTTTACGATGGGGATCCAGGCACTTATGGTGAGCCTACTCTCTTAGCACGCTCAACAAATCCAGTGAAAGGCGGAAGTGAAAAGATAACCTTTGCACCATTGAAAACGGGAACGTATTACGTGGTGGCAAAATTGGTAAGTGGCTCGGGAGGCGTGGGGCTATCCGTTGAAGAATTCTCTAAAGCCCCGATCGTAAATGTCATTTCACCTGCTTTTGGCCAGCTTTTCGACAACTTATTATTTATTCAGATCGAAGCAACTCCCGCATTGGGAGAAACGATTACCCACGTCTCAGTATCTTTTGATAATATATCAGGGGAACTGGATCTGACAGATGGCTACAACCCCTTAACAGGCTATTATGAAGCGTATCTCAATATTTCGGTCTTTACCCCGGGGATTCATGGAATGATAGCTAGTGTTTCTACGGGAGTAGTAGTTTCCAAAATAGTTGTTTTCAAGGTTTCAATGCTCAATACACCAATTCTACTAGTAGATGATGATGGAGCAAAGAGCTATGAGAGATATTATCAAGAAGCTCTTGCTTCTCTTGGTCTTGAGCAGGGGATATGGTTTGATTATTGGAACGTGATAGACGATGGTTCCCCTTCAAGCACTGTTCTTAGTGCTTATGACTTGGTGGTCTGGTTTACAGGCAATGCATTCTCCTATACCTTGAGTTCAGTTGATCAAGCGAATCTTCAGTCGTATCTTGATAATGGAGGGTCCTTATTCATCTCTGGCCAAGATATCGGTTACAATATTGGATCCTCTGTTTTTTACAACACATATTTGCATGCTATTTACATGAAGGATAAGGCAGGTGATACTTCTCTTGTAAAGGCATATAGCAACGACACTATTTTTACGAATCAGCACTATTCGTTAAACAACGGAGACGGGGCTAGAAACAATTTATTCCCTGACAGTCTCGTTCCGACCAATGGAGGAAACGCAAGTTTATACTACGGTGACAACCAGAGCGAAGTTGCGGCAGTTAGCTATTCTGGGTCATACAAGGTATTCTATGCGGCGTTTTCCTTCGAGGCAATTAGCACAGCCAGTCAGAGAACCGATTTTCTAAACAAAGCCTTTTCCTTCCTTTTTGACAGGGGTCCACTAATCTCAATTACTAATCCTCCCAATTCACCAGAAATAGTACGTTCTTCTTCATTGAGCATTGCATGGAATGCGGCTGACGATCAAGGGATAGCCTACTATGAGATATATCTGGACTACCAGGTGGTTGCCTCAACAAATAGTACACAGTATACTCTTACAAACTTACCAGAGGGAGAACACACAATCATCCTAGTCGCTTATGACAAGGCTGGTCGCCGCACAATGGACATGATTTCAGTCGTAATTGATTACTCCGGTCCCACGATTACAATTACTATGCCGTCTACTGGCGACCTTATTACTGATCGGAATGTCCGCGTGGAATGGGTGGCTACTGATTCAAACCCAGTTGCTACGATTAGCAGTTTTTCTGTCTTGTTGAATGGAACAGAAATCGTCGGGGGGATTCTAGAGAATTTTGCAGTGATAGCATTGCCTCCCCAAGAAGCCTATTATGTCATATCCGTATTAGCAGTTGATTCTTTTGGAAACATAGGCAACGCTAGTGTTGTCGTTTTTCTTGATCTTTCTGGCCAAACGACAACTTCGACTACAAATTCCGACACTTCAAGCTCAACGATTACGTCAAAAATATCTGACGAAAATAACACAACACTCACAAGAACCAGTGAAACCCCTTCAGTGCCTTCATCGCCGCAGAATGAAGGATCATCCTTCTTTTTAGAAACAAAAATGTTTCCCTTTCTTTGGTCTATTCT
>JALTMP010000056.1 GCA_027001645.1 Candidatus Heimdallarchaeota archaeon | reverse complement strand
CGCGGGATTCCTTGAGAAGAACTATCAAATACAGACATTACTTGGAGTTACCGGTAGCGGTAAGACATTTACAGCAAGCCATGTTATCAAGAACTTAGGTCTTCCTACGTTAGTTATCGCACCCAACAAGACGCTAGCAGCACAATTGTATGGAGAATTCAAGTCATTTTTCCCCGAGAACGCGGTTGAATACTTTGTCAGTTATTTTGATTATTATCAGCCCGAAGCATATCTTCCGCAAAGAGACTTGTATATTGCCAAGGAATCTTCTATCAATGAGGAAATTGAGAAAATGCGTGCTTCTACGCTGAAATCGTTGGCGGAGCGGGATGACGTAATCGTCGTTGCTTCTGTTTCGTGTATTTACAATTCAGGAAAGCCAAAGTCCTATAGGGATGCCTCCATCGTACTGCGAGTTGGAGAGGATACTTCGCGAGAAGAGTTACTTGAGCGACTGGTTGCATTACAATATTCTAGGAATGATTTCGAGCCAAAAGCAAAGAGTTTCCGGGTAAGAGGAAGCAGAATAGACATATTTCCCCCGTACTCCGAAACAGGAATAAGGATTGAATTTTTTGATACGGAGATCGAGCGGATTGTTTTGTTTGATCCAATAACGGGTAAGCCGTTGCACACATCACCAATCATTAGAATATTCCCCGCAACACAATATATTGCTGAAGGACACATCTTAGAAAATGCATTGCATGAAATAGAAAAGGAAATGATTGAACAGTGCAAGAAATTCGAGCAAGAAGGAAAGCAGATTGAAGCTGCGAGGCTTCGCGAGCGAACACTTTATGATTTGACCTTACTGCGAGAAACGGGAATGTGCCCGGGTATCGAGAATTACACGCGGTTTTTTGATGGAAGAAGCCCGGGAGATCCACCATATACTCTCTTGGATCATTTTCCAGAGGATTATTTCCTAATTATTGACGAGTCCCATGTTACAGTTCCGCAGATTAGAGGGATGTATGGCGGAGACTATTCTCGAAAGGTGAATCTAGTGGCTCATGGTTTCAGACTCCCTTCTGCATTCGATAATAGACCATTGAAGTGGGAGGAATTTGAAGAACGAATGGGAAGAACCCTATTCATGAGCGCAACTCCTGGTCCCTATGAGCTTAGAGTTTCTCAACAAGTCGTTGAACAAGTGATACGTCCGACAGGGCTGGTAGATCCGAAGATTATTGTGAGACCTACAGCAAACCAGATAGACGATTTGATTGCGAGACTAAGGACGAGCATTGAGAAGGGCCATCGGGCGATAGTTGCAACCCTGACAAAGAAAATGGCTGAGCAATTAGCCGAATATTTGCAAGAAATCGGTCTCAAAGTTGAATATCTTCACAGCGAGATAGACACAATTGATCGAGTCATTCTTCTTCATAACCTCCGAGAAGGAGTGTTTGATGTAATTGTTGGGATTAATCTTTTGCGGGAAGGGATTGACTTGCCTGAAGTTGCTCTTGTGGCAATTCTCGATGCAGATAAGGAAGGATTCTTGAGGTCAACAAGGAGTTTAATTCAGATCATGGGCAGAGCAGCTCGAAACAGCGAGGGAACCGTTGTCCTATATGCGGATGAGATGACAGAAGCAATGAGACAAGCAATAAAAGAGAACAACCGTCGAAGAAGAAAGCAATTAGATTATAATAGGAGACATGGAATTACTCCCAAAAGCATCTCGAAAGAGATAATTCAAGTCCTTGAGCCATTAAGGGATCAAAGTAGCGGGAGACAGAAAATTAGGGGAAAACGAGATTTAGCTAAGATTTCTAGGAC
>JALTMP010000055.1 GCA_027001645.1 Candidatus Heimdallarchaeota archaeon | reverse complement strand
GAAATTCATCGGGAGGAAAAAAGAGTTGTAGGACTTTTTGCACTGTTTTTAAAGAGTCGATCGTTAATTCTTGACTTTTCAGCATGCAGCATTCCCTTTTGTTCTGGTTGATGATTCTTTGCAATTGTGTTTTAGTATCTACTGGGGTTCAAGAAAAACCAACCATATAAACTTAGTATTATTGGATTCGAAAAAGAATGAGTTCATTAAACATGGTTTCAGTCGGTAGTGGCTCTCAAAAAATGGAAAAATTATGGATAGAGTAGTTCCTGATTTCAAAATGGGTTCCACACCCACTAACATTTGCATTAGCATTCATAACTATATTCAGCAAGTATTTTCAAGCAGTTTCGTCATTGCGAACGGAGCGATCTTCTACAAACAGGACAACGATTTCCCGGAAAGGATTCTAAATATTTCAAGAGATGGTCTTCGTGAAATCCAGAATCGCAGTGGGGACAAGTTACTCCCTGTACAAGAGGTTGCTTGCAAATCTCACAGCGCACTTCTTCCTTCTTGCGACGGGAGAAGGGATTCAGTCTAGATAGTAGACTCGCAATATCTGAGCGCGCAAAGAATCTCTTTCGCTTTGCTTCGGGAGCAACCCGAGGATGTTTCTTTTCATATTCAATCAGTTCGGTTTTCATTTCAAGAATGTCTTCTGGTGGGCGCGCATACTTGATTACTCTATAATAAAGCCAACCATGAATTGCAAATAGGATTCGAAGGATTATAACAATTACAAGAACTGGACCGAGAGTCTTGACTATTATGTCGGAAATAAGAAGGTCTCCAGCGTTGACAAAAAGAGTCGAAATGGGATCAGCAATACTTGTGGGAAGCACTCCAAAAATACTGGTTGGGAGAAAAACTACATAGAGTTTGACCAGAAAAATGTAAATTAGTTGATAAACATGAAGCTTGATTCTAGAAAGTATTAAGCCTGCGGGAATCAAAATAAACCATGAATATTGGTAATATGATATAGGGTGAGCGTTAGCCGGCTTTTGCCCATCCCAGATTTGCTCAAATAAGATCTCGTGAGAATACAAACCGTCCCTAAAGGGCGAAATCAAGACATTAAATGGAAAAATAACAAGATAATAGCTAATTCCATGAGTTATACCTTTTAGCAGATTAAGCAGATCTTTCAACGCTTTCGCAAATTCTCGTGGAGATAAGAAAAGAGACAACAGAAAACCAACTATCGCAGGAAAGAGAAGCAAAAACAAGAGCATTTCCATCAATAATGAGGTTCCAAAAAACGCTCCGGAAAGGAAAACAACTATGACAATGGCAAACGTGCCAAATCTTGAGAAAAGAACTGTTGAATAAAAAAGAAAGAAAAGATTTTGTTTTAACCAATCAAACCATGGAGTGCCAGAAACCTCTTCTGCCAAAAAGACTTTTTTCGCCAGATTCGTGTACGTGGTCGGAAGCCAGAAAAAGATAGAGAGCATCTTTTCTAGAGGGTCGACATCTTCACTATCATCTACTTCGGTGAAATACATCGTAAGCGTTGCTCCACCTAAAATGAAAACAAGGGCATCAATGAGGATTAAGATAAGAGCATAGAACCAAATGTATTTCACAATCTTAAGGAGAAAGAATAGATAACCTGTAAGGAATAGAAGGGACAGAAAAACTCGGAGAAAGTAAAAATCAATAACCCTTCGGTTTTCTGGGAGTTCACGTTTTGTCAGGACTCGATAGGCTAACTCTCTTTTTGATTCTGGATAGGTTTCATATGTTAGGGATGCATCATATACCTCTTCATACGCACACATGCGATCAAAGGGTCCGATGTATTTTCGTCCTCCAAGAAGATGTTCCATGTAGAAGATGTGACGAAAATCGTTACCCAACGGAGGAATTGGTGTTCTCTCACATTTTTGACACGCAATTTTTAGAGGAAATGACTTGTCCAAAGGATGATCCCCTCACGTCTAAGATTAAGAGATCATTGGACTATTATAAAACACATTGATCAAATTTTCACTGCGAAGAGAGCTTAGAAAAACGTGCTAGTTATGCATATTGAGATATTGGAAATCAGTAGAATAACGTTCAACTTCTAAAAGAACCATCCTCCTTGACTCACTCCCAGAAAAGCATTAACCATTTGTTTGAAATGCTGTGCAGACGAACTAACACTGAAATGCAGTGAAGGCTTGTTGATTACTTCCCTTATTCCAAGTCCTTCAAGGAGAAATCAACTTTGATTTGTTCTACATATTGAGCGTCCATTAATTTTCTCACGGGGATGTTTTGATAGCGACCATCCGGTAATCTTCTCATTACACTGATCGGTAGCACTCTCGCCTCCATCTCAATGGTAGCAATCGCGATTGGATCTTGGAGATTGGCGCCGACATCGATTAATACTGGCGCACCCATCGCTACTTGCAAAGCACGTGAACCCACAATTCTTGATCGCTCGTATCGCGTGAGGAATCTACTACCAATGACGATTTCATCAGATACAATTAGTTTGTCGTCCTTTTCCTCCTCAGACAAAAAATCACCGCCTTCTCGCCGGGCAATTTCTTTCACTTTCTTGGTTATCTTAAAGATTGTGTTAGAGAACGCGAGTTTACAAGAACCAACACGGTTTTCTAATCGATTTGCAAGCATATATCGTGATTAACTTATGACTGAAGCTAAAGATCTAATAGGGAAATTAGCTCCGGACTTTTGCCTTGAAAGTGACACTGAGGGGACAACTTGTCTAAAAGACTTCAAAGGAAAATGGGTTGTGCTTTACTTCTACCCAAAAGATAATACTAAGGGATGTACTACGGAAGCGGTTGATTTTACCACTCATCTGGAAGAATTTACTAAACTAGACGCCACAATAATTGGTATTAGCCCCGATAGTGTCAATAGCCATAAGCGCTTCAGGGAAAAGCACGGATTGAAAATACTTCTACTTAGCGATCCTGAGCACCATGTGCTAAAAAAATATGGTGCGTGGGGACTAAAGAAAATGTATGGGAGAGAGTATTATGGAGTCATTCGCTCAACGTTTATCATTGATCCAGAAGGGAAAATTGTTGAAGTCTATCCAAAGGTCAGAGTCAAAGGTCATGTGGAAGAAGTGCTGAAGAAGCTAAAAGAGTTGCAAAATCCTTCTTAGGGCACCAAGAAAAAAGGTTTGCAGAAATTAACCATTATTATCTCTTTTTTTTTAAATACTGTCTGATTCGAAAATAATGAATTTAAGCATTAGAGATCGGTATATTGAAGAAAAGGATGACAAATGAGCGCTCAGAGGCCAAACCAACAATAACAAACCTAGTTGTATTGGCCATAAGAGAGGATGGTGTGTCGCTGATTTATGCAGACAAGGAAGTAGACGAAACCATAAAAGAAATCATACCCTTACACCTTGCGAGTCTGCATGCTAATTCGGAAACATTCGTAGAAGGGCTGTTTGGTCCGTTTCCTAATTTCAATGATGAAAACCAAGTGATTTATTCTTTTGCGAAAATGATGGAGGATGAAACGGCAAAAGATTACAGATTCAGAGACCATACCCTCGTTTTGGTCATGATTATCATTTCAAACGATCGTGCTCACAAGATTATCGTGCCAAAGAAAATCGAATCTACTCTATTCTCAATGTTTGCATCCTTACGAGACATTTCAGATTTTACCACGGCTTTCTTCCAACTTATGAAACAAGCGGTTATTGAGTATATGCGTTCTCCGGAAGAATTTGCGTTCTTGGAAATCCTTCCTCAATTGGGAACACTAATGGCAAGCCTAGATATTCCAGTCCTTGCAGTGGATCGCAATAGGAAGGTGTTTCTTTTCAATCAAAGGGCTGAGGAACTCTATGAGATTTCAGCAAGTGAGATAATAGGAGCAGATATTGGTGAATTGTACTTGCGGCAAGGACTCATAGAAGAATGGAATTTGCGAAACAGACTACACAAGTTGTTACTAGAAGGGAAAGCATTCAAAGGTCTGCAAGCAAGAATCGTGACTAAGACAGGGAGAAGGAAAGACGTGATTGCGTCTGTGGTACCTCTGATCTCTGAAAAAGGGCTCTTCTTGGGAGTCTTAACAACTCTCGTCCCTATGGATCTGAAGCCAAGAGAAACACTAGAAGAAGCTATCGAACGGATGGAAAAAGAGGAAATTAAGAAAAATAGCAAAATCGACGCTACAAACTAATTTAAACAACATCAAACGACTTGACGTCTTTTGAAAGGAGGCAGAGCATAAAAGTGATGCAAACGAATCAGAACATGTGCCCAGAAAGAAAGATCGGTACTTTTCTTTTGAAACAACAGATTTTTGCTATTGGGATCTTACTCCAGACGAAAGGACAGAAGTCAAGATTTGTTTTCGAGCGCCTAAAATCCTTCGAACAAAAGTGAAGGAATTTGTTTCTAACAACAGTTTCAGTAGTGAAAATAGAGTTTATGAGGAGGCTACGTGGAAATTCATCTCAAACTATGACTATGCCTTGCAAGTAAAAGAAACCATAGAAAGGAGTAGTAAATACATTTTCGAGCAAATCCAAGGTGAATACCAGGGAAATTTGCAACGAGTTCAGAAGATGCTCGACGAGTTAGTGTCGAATCTCAAAAAGATCTCAGACCCTCTTATTGATACATATCACAAGTTGAAAGAGGATGTTGAAAAAACATTGGAAAAGGGAAGGTATGAAGTCCAAACGTGGATTCTATACTTTATTGGGTTGCGTGGAAAATTACCCCGCGATAATCTTCTAAGGCTCGTTCTTAATGAGGTCTCTTATCCGAGATGGCTTGTTGAGGATGCTTTAGCCTTGCTAGTTCAGAAAAATCTTCTAAGGGAGTCCCCCAGCGGAATCTTCTCGTTACAATCACCAAAGGGATAAAATGATTGTTTTAGATTAAGTAATGAATAACCCTTTCTCAATGCGTGACAAGTAATTCGGAAAAGAGCACTGGAAAAACGATTGATTGCGAATTAAATGGCTATCTGAGTATAAGGTGGAGGAAAACTAGTTGTGTTCTCAAGAAGACCTGTCGTTTAATTAAAGAAATGAGTATAAACTCAAATGAACGCCTATTATGTTAAAAGAGTTGCTAGGCTTTTTTCCTTTTACTAAACTAGGCTATAACGAATTTATATGATAAGAAAATAGTAACTATTGCTATGCAGCTAGGCAAACGACTATCAGTTTTTCTATCTGCAGGGATCCTAGCTCTTCTTGTGCTGGCATCCCTTCAGTCGCCAATAGCCCAGTCAACCACTGCACCTATTATGACTCTTGGAGACACATATTCCATGGAACTCAGCACGTTCAGTTCAGAGTACTTTGATATAGGTGCGGACACAATAAATACTACAGATGGCAGTGCGCTATCTGGTTTCAGCGAGGAAAGGATCAAAGACGTTACAGGGTTAGGCTTTGGAGAGATTTTCGTCGTTGAAAACACAGGCGCTAATCTTGGTGGAGTTTTTCTTGCTACAACAACTGCTCAGCCTGGGAGCTTCTACAACTACTCAGCAGTTACCTGGTACAATACAACTGGTGAAGTCTTTAATGACTCTTTCAGTGATGACTTAGCCGGACATAAACGATCATTTGCTAGAAACTTCAATGCCTTTTACAACAGCACGTATTCAATTCTGTTTGAACAAGCACTCGCGAATAACGTACCTATCGACATGGTTTCGGGAATCCATAATCCGAACCCAGTTTTTGAATTCAGTCTCGGAGACTTCCTCGCTAGTGCAAACGCGACCGTACTCCCAAGAGACAACCTATTCATTGGAAATGTGACAGCAACAATGAACAATCAGACCATTGTTTTGTTCGCGGTCGATAGCTCATTCCGACTCGGGTTCAACTACACCAACATATACGTACGAGCAGAAATTCCCGGGACTTACGATGACTGGTATCTCGTAAACATGACTGGTGAGATAAGCTACAATATTGGTCTTTATTATAACGTTACAACAGGTATGTTAATGGGTTATTACGAGGCATATGGCTTGTACTATTCCTTCGACGGTTATTCTGCTATGCCGCCTCTCCCATCGCCACAACTACTTTCTACCGGTGACCACAAAACCAATGTTCTAATGACGTACAGCACCAGTTATTCGATCAATGCCAACGTAACTCAAGCGAACTTCGGTCCCGGAAACCCAACGCCATCCATTGATCCTTCTTATCCTTTCAATTACAGCGACCGAATTGTCTATGACATCGATGACTACACGTACGGATACATTAACAGTTACATTAGGGATGCTACTGGAAACGACCTTAACATTATGGTTGCCGACTTCAGCGAACTCGGTATTGGAGAACTAGAATTGTTCTTCGCATATACTGATTCAGGGCTTTCATTGAATTCCTTGCTCACCCAGACAAGCTCGGGCCTTGCTACTTATGGAACAATCTACACTGGAACGAGGAGCATCACTAATGTGGAAAACCATGGCTACTTGAACGGTAGTTCAGTAGTCTGGGAAAACGGAACCATGGTCTCAGAGAACTTTGACGAATTCAAGTACGACAAGCTTGTAATGCCATACAATTCAACGTATCCTCTCATTGGGGAATATAGACCCTACGTGGACTTCTTCGAGATTTTTCAACCAGAAACCCCTGTCGCGTTTCTTGAGTTCATTGACAATGGCACATTACCTCTCTCATCACTGACAAGCTATACTTACAACTTATACCTCGACGTTAACAATAACACCAATTACAATTTCAATGCTCTCCAATTCATAGGTGTTTACGGCAGAAACTGGTCTTCTAGTGTTGTAGACTACGAAATCCCCGGCGTTATGGGTAGTTTCAACCTTACCGTCAACATCTACTTCTGGTACTCTGAGTATTACACATATGACACTCAAGAGGGAATGCTCCTAATGGCAGACAATTATGCAGGTCTCAACATTACGGTCAGTGGTCCAGGACTCATCTGGCTACCAGGACAAACCACTGCAACCCCTGTTACCTTTGATTATACAAACGTAATAGATTATGAGCTCACAAGGACCCTCACAACAATCCCGTACTTCTATCCATACACACCTCCCCCATCCAACACAACAACATTTACCAACACAACGGTCCCCACGACTCCCACCACCACAACGACAACTGCAACAAACAACACCAATCTTAACACAACCACACCCACAACTCCCGGTGCACCAACATTTCTACCAGGATTTGAACTAAACGTGTCCATGATTGCCCTTTTCGCACCAGTTGCAATGATACTACTCAGAAGAAAGAGATAAGTCAATAACAGAGAACACTCAAATTCCTGCTTCTCCCCTCCTTACAATCTTTTCATTTTCATATTCGTTAATCGGTAAAACTATTTCAACCATCTTGTAGAATTACGATTTTAACAACAGTACAAGTTTCTCGTAGAAGTATTCGAGATACAACTGATGATACCAGTCTCCTTACGGAGTTTTACCTTCTTGCAGCAAACCCATGCGATTGCGGAGCAAATCCACAGGAAATTATCGAATCTCAATCTCCTTACGGAGTTTACGGCTTTTGCAACTTGTTGCCATAAGCAGTACATCACTTTTTATCTTGG
>JALTMP010000054.1:436-1823 GCA_027001645.1 Candidatus Heimdallarchaeota archaeon | reverse complement strand
CCCTTCACATGCTCCGCCTGAACAAGCCTCAACATGCTGTCTTTTATCGAGATAATCCAAGTTTACGAGGCATGTTACAGAAAGCAAAAGATCTCATAACATGGGGAGAAGTTGATGCAGAAACACTTGCCCTTCTCATTAGGAAACGAGGTCGTTTGCCGGGCAATGAGCGGGTAACTGATAAGCTAGTCAAGCAGTACACAAAGTTCAATTCCATTGAGAAATTTGCTAAAGCAGTAGTTGAAGGCAAAGCAGAACTAAGTGACCTCCCGCTGTTAAAGCCAGTCTTTCGCCTGCATCCTCCAAAGAAGGGCTACAAGGATGTCAAACACCATCGGAATGAGGGCGGAGATCTGGGCTACAGAGGAGAAGAAATCAACGAGCTCCTCAGGAAAATGGCATAAACCAAGGTGAAGAATAATGATTAGACGATCCAAGAAGGTTAGAAAACAACGAGGAGGTAGGCACCACGGTTGGGGTCCTACTACGGGACATCGAGGCAAAGGAATTCGCGGAGGCACTGGAGGCCTCAAAAGCCACAAGAAAATCGCAGTCATCAAACAACAGAAATTACAACGAGAACCAATTATTGGGAAGCTTGGTTTCAAAAGACCCCAGAGAAGAGCCAAGCCAACAAAGGTCATGAATGTCAGCCATGTCAGTCAGGCGATTAGATCTCTGCTTGCTGAAGGAATTGCCGAGGAAAAAGGAGGAAAGATCCACGTAGATTTAAACAAACTTGGAGTGGAAAAGCTCCTTGCTCAAGGAAAGGTATCACAACCTCTAGTGATTTCTGTTAAAAGTGCAAGCGAAAGAGCTATCGAAAAGATTAAGGAAGCTGGCGGAGAGGTCCTCCTACCCGAATAAATTGACGAAATCACTTCAGAAAGAATCTTTTCCTTTGTGTATCTCTTCTTTTTTTCACTTTTCGCATTATTGATAAACTGTCCGTGCTTAGGTATGGATTCTATTTCGAATGAATTGATCAATGGTTTCGACTCTATCCTGAGGAATCGCGGCCTTTACGAATCCAAATCCTCGGGGGTCAAAGAAAACCGAGATCTTTATCGCTTCTTTTTCATCGATTGCAATAATAGTGTCCTCTCTTTCTTCCAAGGCTAAGTCAAATTCACGGGCAATATCCTCGATTAGAATCTTTCCTTCTTCCCAGGTCTCTGTTCGATACGACTTTCTGATCCTCATGCTCTTCTCCTTTTCCGAAGTCCTAAGGACACTGTCACCACGACACTAAGCACAATCACTCCAAATGGAATGGGAAGCCCTGCAGAGGAAGATTCACCCGTGGGGGTTGACCCTAAGGGAGGTACACCCGTTATGGGTGCTTTTGGACTGGGGTCTGCAACAATGAAATCTTTGTTTGCATCGT
>JALTMP010000054.1:0-426 GCA_027001645.1 Candidatus Heimdallarchaeota archaeon | reverse complement strand
AAATTGGTGAACGGGTAAGTGCCTTCCCGTCTTTTGCTTCCCCAGAGAATGTTGTGCTACCATCAGGAGCAGTAGCTGTTCCCCAAGCAACAGCATCCCACACTTTCCCTTCTGGATCTACTAACTGCACGTAGTCTCCAGTGTTTGTAAGAGAGATTGACGAAACTAAATCACCGCTTACACCATATGTTGAAGAGAACGTAGTGAGATCCTCAGATAAGATGATTGAAGTCATTGGATTTATGGTGAACCCTGAAGGGAACTTGTCAAGATTTTCGTCACCAGCCTTCCAGCCTTCCAAATAGAGAGCAAAGTCAAACGTATTGGAGATTTCAAAGTATTCCTTACCCGTGTCTGATCCTTTTGCGTCATAAACGACTTCTGTTACTAAGAGTCTCCATTCACCGTTAGTATTGACGACGTTAA
>JALTMP010000053.1 GCA_027001645.1 Candidatus Heimdallarchaeota archaeon | reverse complement strand
GTTGCAGCACCATATAACACGTGAACTCGGAAATGCCCTGAACCACTGAACGAGCGTGCCATGATATATAATCGACCTTTACCGGTAACTTCTACCTTCTCTAACGAGGTAGAAGTATACCCCCTTCCGTCATAAGTGCTTGTTGTTGGTGGGTAATTCCAGCGGACGTATAGATCGAAATCATCAGATTCATCTCCTGCTAATATGATTGTATATGTTCCTTGTGGTAGATCAACGTAACTTGTACTTGTCGCCCCACTTCCAGATAACGTTCCTGTTGTGTAATGCAGTTCATCACCTGGTTTATGAGTCGCTTCAAAGGCCCTTTGATAAAAGAAAGCAATAAAGCCAGCAGTAAGACTAATTGCGAATGGAAAGAGAACTTCAGCAACCGCTCCAAAATCCTCTCCAGGATCATCAACTTGATTTATGTAGGGATAGCTTGTGTGGGCTGCATAGTCAACCCACCCCCATGCACTTTGGGGACTATAATGCAAAGGTACGGAACCAAAAGTGTAGTCTCCGTGCCCATCCCATTGCTGGCGTAGCGTTGCATGATTGTTTGCGACATATGATTCGTAATTTGAGTGTTGATCTTGATCATCAGCAGCCAGAGAAGCATGATGAGGTACGGTTAAATCCTGAACGGTATGTAACGCGAAGCCCATTAGATAATAGGCACTGGCCTTATCTCCATTCTTGTACTGAGAAATTGCCTCATCGAAAAACATTTGGGCCCAAGTCGCAGCAGTTGTAAAACCACTATAACCAATGTGGACATTGGGATCGTGAAAATGGTATAAGGCATTTACAGGATGACCAAAAACAGTTCCAGATGACCAATCCGCATCGTATGCACCATCAATGATATTGGACTTGTAGGTATTCGCTTCTGAATACGCAGCGTAATATCGATCGGTTTGTAACGCTGGAATTGCTTGTTCTATTGCATAAGTGTGACTTGTACTGCTTTTTGGTTTAGACGTATACGCCATCGATGACTGAGACATATACGAAAATAGAAGTAAAACCGCTAAACAAACAGCCACAAAAATGCTCTTTGTCGTTTTTCCTCTAAGTTTAGACATTAGATCACCATTTTTGTATGGGAGAAACTTCAACGAAATGGCTAATATAAATTAGTTACACACTTGGCAATTCTTAGAGTGACTAAACGTTATAAGAGAATGATCACACAGAGTATAAAGACAAATCTTATTAAATGAACAAAACCAAATCTACATTCAATCTTTATTTTCGATTTGAAATTGTATTACCGACCGAGAGGCATATATAATTCTGCTTTGGAAAGACCGTAGTGGGGACTGGTTTCTCTCGATAAGGTGAGCTCATGAGCAAGTCCGAACAGGATCAAGAATACCGTGAAAAAATAAAAGAAATTATCAACAATGAGCTTGGCAAAGGAGTGGATATTCTAGTTGCCAAACCCTCCTACACAGATCTGGCTAACGAGGACAAATCCATTTATGTGAGAGTTTTTCACCCATCTCGGCGTCCTTCCAAGCGAGAAATGGATTTTGTTATTTCCCTCTCCAAAAGGCAGAACCTAAAAAAAGTCTATGTTGCAAGTGCTAAAGGCTTTTCAGAGTCTGCTCTACAGACCATCAAGGGAACGAATATAGAAGCCCTTAGCGTTGAGATTCCTCTTCCTCCAGAGACAACAACAGAACAACCTGAGAAATCAAAGAAGGTAAAGAAGCGCATTTCGAAATCAAATGAAACAACACTTATCAAAAGGGCAAAGGGCATCCTAGAAGAATACTTCAAGAAAGTAGTTGTTGAGGTTAAGAAAGAAGATACCA
>JALTMP010000052.1 GCA_027001645.1 Candidatus Heimdallarchaeota archaeon | reverse complement strand
CTGACTTGGTGTTGCCAGAACTGTGGAATGCCCATGCAAACCAGAATTATTCTCCTAACGCTCGATCTATCCTGCTTGCTTGGAGAGGTCTCATCCGATCATACACGAGAGAAGAAATGAAATCCCTGGCTAATCAGTACAAGAAAGATCCTATCATGCTCTATGGTGTTGCACTTGCCATATCTTTAGGTAACTATTCTCTACCACACACGCTCCTTCGGCTTGCCCAAGAAAAACAACGAATCGTTCGATATGCCGCTTATTGGGGTCTGCAGAGAATTGGAACCAAGCGAATTGCTTCTCGCTTGGCAAGAATTATCGAAAGAGAAGAAGATTATGTTTTGCGAGAGTTGGCGATTCAAACCTTGCTCACTTTAGATCCCGAATATCCCCTCGTTCTCGCAGAATCCGAAGACTTCAGCGCAGATCACTACGAGGAAGCAATAGTCTGATGGCAAAACTCGTTCTTCCCATGGTCTTCCACGCTCCCTCTTCTGCCTTTTCTCTATTGCTTTTGTGATTTCCACGAGAAAATGAGATTTGTTTTGAGTTACAAAGCCATGCCGTGTTAGAATCAGTAGCAATGTCCTCTTAGCAAAAAGGAAAAATCATCATGAATGTTTTCTAGCTTCAAAGTTTCACATCCGAATGCTACTCCCATTGCTCTATCGGATATTGAAACGCTTGATTATGAATAACACAAATGATGACTGCTTCATTATCGAAAACTGAGATGATCTCCAGATTAATGCTCATCTCGCCATGGGTCCTTGTACCCACTTCTTATTATTCTCCCCTTGTCATTTTCTTTAAAGTCTCTTCTGAAAAAGCTTATTTTATAATAGGAATAGTTTTCTCTTAGAGTATATCGAGGGGTGTCAATGACTATTCGGTTAGACGAGCTTTTAATTCCCGTAAACCCAGACGATTTTGTAGGTCAAGAGGAAGCAATTGAATCTTTCCAACAATTTGCCAGAGAAATCATCGCGGGGCATCCGACCCCTCATCTCGTAATAATAAGCGGAAGAGGCGGTTCTGGAAGAACTTCTTTAGCAAGAAAATGTCACGCAATCGCACAATTCGAAAGGATTAACACTTTAGAATTCAAAATCCCCATTTCACCAACGAGATTTCACGAAGTCTTTAACAACATCAAAATATCTTTAGATGAGCTAAAACTGAATTGGAGAACTTTTCTAGAAAGAGCGAGGGGCACTCCCTTAAAACTATTCTCTCCATTTCCAAAGGATCCTTTAACCACTGGGCAAATAGAACGCTTAACCACGACCTTCATGCATGAAATTATCAGAATGGGAGAAAAATTAAGTGAAAAAAGGATCAAGCTAATGTTAATTTTGGATAACGGCGAACGATTCTATCATGCAAACGTACCTGATGCGCTTCGATTATTCCTCACCATCAGCGCGAGTCTTGAAAAAGAAAAAATCCCCATTTATTTTGTCATAACTGTCGATGAAGAAACTCTTGCTTACCTACAAGATCAGCCAGAATGGAGTTCGGCAAATATTCTTCACATTCAAACCGATGTGTTTGAGTATTCCAACGCCGAGCTTTTCCTTAGAAGAAGATCCGGCTTAGTAAAACAAGAACGAGAAGAAATTCTAAAAACCAGCCATCGAACCCCCTTGGATCTTTTGCTTCGCTGGGCGCTCAAAAACAAGGGATTGCCATTCGATGTCATTACCAGAGAAAATCTTAACGAATTATTCGGATTCAGCCCTGAAGAACAACTGGTGCTCGAAAAACTAAGCTTACTGGAAAAAAACTATTTCACCTCACCAATTCATTCCGATGAGAAGTATCAT
>JALTMP010000051.1 GCA_027001645.1 Candidatus Heimdallarchaeota archaeon | reverse complement strand
AAAGAACGGTTCGCAAAGACAGCAGTTGGCTGGATTTTGAGAGAACTTTCTAAAAATGACAAAACAAGTGTAGAGAAATTCATTGTCAAGTATGAACAATATTTCTCGAAGGAAAGCTTCAGAAATGCAACTAAATACTTTGATGAAAAAGAAAGAATGGACTTGGTCAAGAAATTAGGTACTTAGTGTGCACGAAACTTCTTACGCACTCCCTAAATTCTGAAGATTACAGAACTTGTTGCTTTTTGCCAATTGTCATAGACAACTCGAAGGCACTCATATTCCCTAAGCTCTCTTTGAGGATAGATCAATCATTGCGAAAAATGGGGAGTACTGTTCTTGATTACTTGTAAGTGTGCTTGAATAATCGTTTCTTTTTCTTTTGCATTTGAAAGAAGACCATTGTTATTCTGAGTAAGCTTTGGAATCCTCTCAGGGTGGAAGAAAAACTATGTTTTTAGAATGCAGTTTCTTTATTGAAGATGGGATTTGAAGAAAAATCAAACCGAACCATCTATTTGCTCATACAGGAGATTGCTGATGAAATGCAATTTTTGCGACCGTCAAGCGGTATACACCCGTCCTTACGAGAAAAAACCCCTATGCTTGGTCCACTTTAATCGTAGCTTTATTTCTAGAGTTAAGCGCACGATTTCTCGTTTCAAAATGCTTCAGCCAAGAGACGTGGTTGCAGTAGGCTTAAGCGGTGGAAAAGACTCTGTCGTGCTTGTTCATGTTTTAGCATCTGTCATGAAGAAATTTCCCACATCTCGACTTGTTGCGATCACCATTGACGAAGGAATTAAGAATTACCGTGAAGAGAGCTTAGAAATCGCGAAAAAACATGCTTCCGCTTTGGGGATTGAGCACCATGTTTTTAGTTTCGAAGAATTATTCGGCTACGGTTTAGACAATTTCTTGGTAAAAATCACAGATAATAATGGCAAGCGAAAAGGTGCTTGCGCTTACTGCGGTATTTTTAGAAGAAGAGCTCTCAATCAGGCAGCCCTAGAAATCGGTGCTGACAAAGTAGCCACTGGCCACAACTTGGATGATGAGGCTCAAACGGTTCTAATGAATATGCTAAGAGGGGATCTCGGCAGATTTGGTCGCGCAGATTATTCTCCCCGATATAAGCATGAAAAGTTTGTTCCCCGCATTAAGCCCTTTCTTTTGACACCTGAGGCTGAGATTGTTCTATATGCTGTTCTTAATGGGCTAGAATATCAAGAAATGCCTTGCCCTCATTCTGTCGAAGCAGATCGCGGAGTCATTCGCGAAATGATGAAAATGTACTTGGAGCGCAATCCAGGGGCCATGTTCAATCTTGTTCGGATGGGTTCGGAATTGTCTGACCTCATTCGACTGAAGGAGCAGAGTAGTCGTCCGCTTTCCGAGTGTTCCAAGTGTGGTAACCCTACTGCCGGCAAGATTTGTAAGGTGTGCTCAATTCTTGCTGAAGTGGAAGAGGCTTCTCTTTGAGATTGAATTTACCTTAAATGGTGTTTTATTATGGATACTTTGCCCGAGTTCGAGGAAGACATTGATCTGAAAAAGAAAGGGGTTCCCATTAGAAACGCGGTGGCTCATTGCCCTGAACTCAAATCATTCTTGAATGGGCAAGGAAGAATTGATCTGGGTGATTCCGCCGCCCTAAGAGCCTATAATTCGTGCTTGTTCCTCCTTCTCAGAGATCTTAGAATCACAATTCCAGAGGGCTTCTTAATTCCCACTGCTGGATTACGCATTGCTGTCACTGACTTCATTTGGAAAAAGATTCATGCCCTTACTCCATCTCCTGTTTTGGGTATTGAAGTTGGAATTGGTGCCACTGCCATCAATTCTTTGCTTCTCGCACAGAAAGGGGCTAACATGATCGGAACTGAGGTAGACCCTGCCTCGATTTTCTGGGCTAAGAAAAACATTGAACAGAATGGCTTGCAGGAAAAAATTCACATTATTCAATCAAGAGGAAAAATACTCGCTGGCTTAGACATCCCCGATAATATCTCATTTGCCTTCACGCTTCCTCCCTATTACGAAGCTGGGGCAATCCATTTAGTATTCAAGGATCGTGGTTTTCAAGGTAGATATTCAGAGCTGGTCGCTGGAGAATCAAGCCTCGATTTTACACGCCAATTTCTCGAGGAAGCAAAAGAACTAAACATCCCCGTGGTTTTCGTCCTTTTGGATTCGCTGGAGCTTGCAAGAAGTACGCTTTCCCAAATCAACGAACTGGGGTGGAGGGAATGCTGGGTGCGTTTGAAAGCTGGAACTAGAAAAAGATATCTTGTTTGTGGCGAACACCCACATTCTCCTTAATATTATGCCTTTTCCTTTGAATGCAAGAATAACGGACCCCTGAGTGCATCAAATGAATAATTGGCACAAGGCTTAAGTAAATTGTTGGCGAAAATTCAAGAGAGTCAAGGGAGGCGTATGTCAGCAAGGAGTCTTGCTCCCACGCGAGGTCATTTGATTGTCATAACAATGATCTCGTTAGGTGTTTTCTGGGCCTTGTCCGGAATCCCGTGGCTATTCAACCTACCGTTAAACGAGAAATTCGTAACAAGCTTTTCGAATCTTGGCGTGTTTGCAGCTTTCATAGTCATGGCTTCATGGGCTTATCTCAACTATCAATTTTCTTCGCGAAGAGTAACACGTATTATTTCTCTTCTATCGATAATAGCTAACTCCATGGCTATCGGGATCAGAATTATTGATCTACAAAATAATCCCGCTAAGTATTATGGTCTTGTAAAAAAGGAAGGCAAATGGGTCCCTATTACTCACCCGGTCGCGGGCATTCTCATCATGGCAGGAATCTTCACACTTTTGCTTTCCTTATTCTTAGTCAACCAAGAATTGAAAAAGTTGCCCACGTATGTCTACAGCGATAGGGTGCGGAGAATCAATGATGTTGCATTCTGGCTTCTGGTCTTGGCATATACCTTGAATTTTGTATCCCTAGTAATCCCCAATCAATCTCCTCTGTTGATCGAAACGTTTTCTCTTGCCTCACGAGCACTAATCCTCTCAAGTCTTTCCTTATACTTTGTCGAATTGTTGCAAAATCCCATCTTCATTACAAGTGTTGGAAGCAACGGACAATGTCTGGTTAAAGATGGGATTGTTGGTTGGGGATTAGTGACTTTTGGAAAAATGGGACCACAATTTAGCCACATCAGTAGGCGTTGGCAAGAAAAGCTTCAGTTAAATCAGAGAATCATTGTGATGAATGCTTCAGCCCTCCTTATCGCAGCGGGTTTGGGGGATAATTTCAGAGAGTATGAATACATCATTCCATTTCAGGGGATCAATTCAAAAATCGTTTCTGTGTGCTATTCGTTTCGCCACTATGATCCCAATTGTGACGATGCGCGTTTTGAGAATAAAATTCCAGTCGTCTTCAGTCTTTTTATTCCCCTTCACTTGATGAGAATGGTTTCCCACATTTTGCGAGTAGAAAAAGTAATCTCGAAATATCGACGACAATATGTTACCCTGGAAGCCCTGTCGCGTGATCTGGTTTTGGAGAAAATGGCCATCGACATTTTGAATGCAATTCTGTGATTCAGACTGGGCCATAAAATTGAGCTCCGTTGGGTAAATTTTTTTCCCTTTAGAGTTAACATTGATCGAAGACCTATTAAGGGTCAATCTGCATAGGCTGGATAGAAAGGAAGCTTTTCTGAAACGCTGACATCCAGGTGGTAAAAATAATAGACAAACCAAACCTAGAATTCGACTATTCAAAATATGACTTCAAAGATGACATAAAATATGTGTTCGAGACTCCAGAGGGTCTAAGCGAAGAAGTTATTCGAGAAATCTCGGCCATTAAGGGAGAACCAGAATGGATGCTTGAGTTTAGGCTTAAAGCGTTTAGAATATTCCAATCGATTCCTTTGCCGACATGGGGTGGTGACCTCTCAAGAATTGATTTTGACAAAATACGTTACTACCTTCGACCAACCGAGAAAGCAGGGCACACTTGGGAGGAAGTTCCCGATGAAATCAAAGAGACATTCGACAAACTTGGTATCCCTGAAGCAGAGCGCAAATTTCTCGCCGGTGTAGGCGCTCAATATGACAGTGAGCTTGTTTATCACTCGCTAGCCAAAGAACTCGAAGAACAAGGTGTAATCTTTCTTGGCACTGACCAAGCTCTTCAAGAATACCCCGAGATTTTCAAAAAGTACTTCGGCACCGTAGTTCCCCCGGCGGACAATAAGTTTGCGGCTCTTAATAGCGCTGTCTGGAGTGGTGGTTCTTTCGTCTATGTCCCAAAAAATACCAAAGTAGAATTCCCCTTGCAAGCCTATTTTAGAATTAACGCCCAAAACGCGGGCCAATTCGAACGAACCTTGATCGTTGTAGAAGAAGGCTCAGACGTACACTATATAGAGGGCTGTTTCCTTGAGGGTGCAATGGTTCGCACTCGGTACGGTGAAAAACCCATTGAGCTCATCGAAAACGGCGAAGAAGTCCTAACTCATAACGGAAGATACCAACTGGTATACCACACCATGAAAAGGAAATATGTCGGAACCATCTACAAAATAAGATACTACGGAGACTCGTCTAAGGAGTTAGTAGTTACAGAAGACCATCCGTTGTTGGTTGTTCCGCGAGAAAAACCAAGAGAAAGAAACAAATCTTTCCAACCTGTTTGGAAGCTGGCTTCAGAGGTTCATCCAAAAGACTATTTGGCAATCCCGGTGCCAAATCGAGATCTTACAAAATCACCCCCTGAAATTCTTGAACGTTTCATTCCAATTGGGAATGGAAGCCATGGGTACTCAGATCAAAGGCTTGCCATCAAAATCGATAAGAACTTTTTCCGACTAATAGGCTACTATCTCTCCGAGGGTCATGTGCAAAATGAGCATTATCTTACCTTTTCATTTAACGAAAACGAAGTGGATCTGCTTAATGACACCAAGTACCTCATCCAAGAATACTTTGGGTATGATATTTACGAAAACAAGCCTTACCAATCAGGAATCACGCTGGTTCTTAGCAAGACCCTGGTGGCGAGATTCTTTGCATTAGAATTTGGTTCAACCGTTTACGAAAAACGAGTTCCTGAATGGGTTATTCATGCTCCCAATGAATACCTAGAAGAATTGGTAAAAGGAATGTGGCTGGGCGATGGGTCATACGATCCCAAAAAGAACATGTTCCGATTTTCAACCATCAACCTCGACCTTGCATACCTCTTTAGGGACTCTCTTCTTAGATTGGGAATTGCAGCTTCCATCAATAAATCTGATCGATCCAAAAGTGGAAGAGCAGACATGTATACTGTAGTTGTGTCATCTCCATGGAACGAAAAATTTGGGAAAATCGTTGGTGTCGATGCTAAGAACGGCTCGAAATCAGGTTCCCCCTTCAAGCTTACAGAGCATTTCCTCTTTGTGCCCATCAAATCGATTGAAATTGAAGAGGTGGAAACCGAAGTCTATAACCTTTCTGTAGAAAACGATGAAACCTATGTTTGTGAAGGAGTTATCTCTCATAATTGCACGGCACCTATTTACAGTACCAATAGTTTGCATGCAGCAGTCGTTGAAGTCATCGCAAAGAAGAACGCTCATCTGAGATATACAACGGTTCAAAATTGGTCGTCTAATGTCTACAACCTCGTAACCAAACGGGCACATGCATATGAAAATGCCTTTGTTGAATGGGTAGATGGAAACATAGGCAGTGCCCTCACCATGAAATATCCTGCCGTGTATCTCTTAGGCAGAGGGGCTCGAGCCGAAGTGATTAGCATTGCCTATGCTGGGAAAGGCCAAGTCCAAGACGCTGGCGCAAAGGCGGTTCATCTTGCTCCAGAAACCCATAGCCGGATCATTAACAAGAGTGTGAGTAAGGCGGGTGGGAAAACCGTTTACCGGGGACTAATTCACGTTGCTCCAGGATGTGTTGGGTCAAAAGTCAGCGTTCAGTGCGATGCTCTTCTTCTAGACAACCTCTCTTCTACTGACACGTTTCCATACCTCGAGATTCAAGAAGATGACGTAACCATAACTCACGAGGCGACGGTTGGGAAAATAAGTGAGGATGTGCTTTTCTACGCAATGACCAGAGGCATTCCTGAAACGGAGGCCCTAAACATGGTTGTCATGGGGTTCTTGGAACCATTCACAAAAGAACTCCCATTAGAATATGCAGTAGAACTCAACCGTTTAATCCAACTAGAAATGGAAGGAGCAATTGGATAAACCAAGAAGTTGAAGAAAAAGCGCTTTCACTTCTCTATTTTTATTAAATGTTAAAATGTAAACTTCAGTAGATGAAAGGCATTCACTCAGATATCCGTTTCCAAAACAGAAGTAGCAACGCTGGTGGTGGATTCACTAATGAACAAGAAAATTAAAGAAATAACAGTCTCTAATGTAAAATCAATTTCTGAAGAAAACAACGAACCCGATTGGTTCTTGAAGCAGAGAATTCAAGCATTTGAGCGCTTTGAGCGCTTGCCAATTGAAGCAAATGTCTTGTATAAGAAATACGTTGATCCTGATCTGATAAATTTAGAGGAACAAATGCTTGAGTTTGACGCTTCGAATTATTCTCTTGATGAGTTAAGACCCGGTAATGGGGACCCCTATCTCATAACAGTCAACGGAAGAATAGCTGAAGTCAGTCTTCCAGACTCTTGGGTCAAAAAGGGCATAATCGTTGCAACCACAAAAGAGCTTCTTGAGAGCAGAGAAGAGCTATTGAAGAAGTATCTGACCTCAACCCTCCCTTACTACGCTGAAGAGAAGATCGCGAACTTGGTAATTTCCCTCACCCCAGAAACTCTTGTGATTTATATCCCAAAAAATACTCAGCTGGAGAACCCCTTGCTAAAGATTGACGTCGAAACCGATCAAGTTTCCTCGTCCATTGCAAGGGTCGTTCTAATCATTGAAGACAACTCTGAATTTACTTTTATCAACGAGTTGCACAGCATTCCTTTCGAATCTCAACAAAATGTGGAAGAATATTCGACCAAACTGAATGCAGAGCTCGTAGAAGTTCATACCGGGGCTGGATCACGGCTCAAAGCTGGAATTGTTAATATTTCTTCACGTAGAACAGCTACTCTAAAACAGCTAGCTGTCAATGCAGGTAGGGATTCCTCCATTGAGTGGCTTAACACGTATTTAGGCGGCTCAATCACTTTTGGAAAGAACACATTTCGCCTACTAGGTAATGGAAGCCAGGTTACAACTTATGAGTGCATTTTTGCTGATAAGGAACAGAATATTATCCTTGCTACCGAGTCTCTGCATCTGGCTCCCAATACGATTGGGCATATCTATAATCGGGCTGTAGTGACAGACCAGTCTTCAGCGAGCTCGATTGGGCTCGCAACGGTGAAGAACGAAGCTCCGAATTCGGACTCAAACCTGGTTGAAAGTGCGCTCATTGTTGGAGACAATGCTTCAGCAAACTCATTTCCTTTCCTCGCGATCGACACCTCTGAAGTGAAAGCTGGTCATGCGGCAACAGTTTCAAAGCTAGATGAAGATCTTGTCTTTTATGTAATGTCTCGAGGACTGCCCAGAGATAAAACCGAGCAACTTCTCATTCGTGGTTATCTTGATCCTGTCATTCAAATGC
>JALTMP010000050.1 GCA_027001645.1 Candidatus Heimdallarchaeota archaeon | reverse complement strand
CCGTCTCCAGGGAGGATCTCTACTTTAGAAATGCTTTTTGCGGAAAGCGAATGGATATCATTCTTGTTTCTCTGATACGGACCCCGTGATCTTCCTTGTTCCATGTCCAAGCCATCACCGATGGCAACCACTCCTGCCTCTACAGTTAAACATTTCACGGCCTCGTCGTGTGCGTAGATACCATGAAGGATGTGGCTTAAGACAACAGTGCTTTTTTCAATATCTCCATACAACGCATGTAACTTGTCTCTGAGTAAGCTGAGAGCAATTGTTGCACTATGGTGATAATGAACCTCTCGATGAACAGCCATGCCAATATCATGTAACATGGCACTGACGAGAATAACTAGAGCAGCATCGTCTTCATCACCAAAACCCTCACTAACTAAGGAAGGGGGTTTTGTCTTTCTAAGGATTTCATAGATCTTCAATGCATTTCGCGCAGCGATTACGCCGTGGCTTCTGCCATGATCATTATAGTTAAGGTAAAGAGCAAAGATGTTTGCTGCTTTAAAAAAGGCGTCAATTTCTTTACTTTGAATAAGCCAATGGTTCATGTTCAAAGCCTTTTCCCAATTATTCCTCTCCAAAATATCTTCAATTTCACGAATTGCTTTTTCCAAATGGGCATGATTCTTGTGTTTTTGGTTATTTTTTTCACTCATTGTCATATACCATACCTCCTAAACTAATGGTCATCTAAGATGCGCACATACCTGCAAAAACAAGTTGCAACATCCTTTGTTTTGTACAAGAAGAGCCGTTCTAGCGAAATCCGGTCTTATAGCAGGTGGGGAAACTTGTTTCAAAGCGACATCTGTGATAGTCTGCTAAGGGAGAATTGGCTTTTTTCTATTTAAGAGTTGACAACCCCCTAGGACGAACTTGGATAGAAAATAGGACAGTACTTTAGCAATCTCATGCAAACCCATTAGCGCCGTTTGGCCAAGATTTTGCGGAGTTTATTTCGATAGAACAATCCGGAAATAGAGGCAAGGCCGTTTTTTCCATATTCTATTTTCTCAATGTGACCGGCACTATAGAACGCGTTTAAATCTCGTGGTGAAACATCTTCAAGTTTTGTTTCCACGATCTTAGAAGATAAGAATGGTTGTAATGTTTCGAATAGACGAGTTGTAAAATGACTAAATTGGGCAGTGCTTTGTCGATGAGTAAAGATCAACGGCTCTTGGTTAGTAGAATCCTTATCGCTTATTACGCTTCGGATTTTTTGGGCCTTCTTTCTTGGCGAATCGCACAAGTCAGCCTTTGTGAAAACAGGAATCAAAGTAAAACTTCCTTTGTTTTGAGTTTCAATCCCTACAGTTTGCCCCGTAATGTATTGTATGTTTCTCTTAACAAGAGCCACCTCTTCAAGAATGCGGCTCTCTCTGCGGGAAAGATCAAGGGTAATGATTGCGATTCCTTCATAAAGGATTGGTTCGAAGGTTATGCGAAAAGATTCTAGTATTTCTACCGGGAGCAAGGTGATACCAACAGTATCTGCGAAATCTAATGGCAAGGAAAAAATCGTAGAACGTCCTATTTTTGCAGCCATTGTGACAAATGGTTCCTCTCCGACCGGTTGATTGTTTCCAGTCAATTGGTTAAAAAGGGTAGTTTTACCCGTCGAGTAGAAACCTAGAATTGGAATTAGGGGGATTTCCTGTTGCTCCGCTCTTTGCCGAATTTGTTTCTTTACAACTTCATGTCTTTTTCGAAGCTTTTTCTCCAGCGACTGAACTCGCTTTTTGACGTCCCTTATTAGCTCCTCTTTCTCCATTTCTCCTGTGCTAAAGAATCCCGCTCTTTCCTTTTGCAATGAGTATTTGAGTGATGCTTGAAGACGTGGACGAAGATATTTGAGCTTGGCAAGTTCGGTCTCAATCTTACTTTCCCAAGAGGTTGCTCTTTTTTCGAATACTTGAAGAAGCAAATTTATCCGGTCAATGATTTCTATTTTTTCCTCAACCAAGGTCGATAGTGTGTTATACTGGTCAACCGTGAGCTCGGAAGAGATCACAATCGCGTCACATGAGGGGTATTCTTCCATTAGCTCTTCCAATAATTCTTTTGGAACGTAATGCCGTGGGTGGGGGCGAGAAGAAAACCATCTTTCAGCAACTAAGATGAGTCCTGACTCTTTAGAGAGCTCCTTTATTTCTTCAATAAGCCCGGGATAAACATCACGTTTTGATCCGAGCAGAATTGCTTTCACATGTTGTCATATGGAAGAGATCTATAATTGCTTAGGGAAAGTTGTCTTTTGGAGGGATTCAAAATAAAAAGGAAAGGAGGTGGATTTGAATAGCCCCAAGTCATTGCTTGGAGCTCATAATCCGATCCATAACTACGCGTTGTATTGTCTAGCTGATGAAAGAAGCCATCTTGTTAGCGGTTGAGCGGTCATGGGTTTTTTTTACTTTTTCAAGAGCCTTATCAATGTGTCTTTGTGTAATCTTGTAATCTTTCCATTTTTCTTGTTCTTTTTCAGGGATTCCTCCTTCCATTATGTATTCTCTGATCGCCGCCATTGTTGCTTCACTGATTATTGCAGCTAATTCTGCCCCTGAGAAGCCGTCCGTTTCTTTGACGATCATTTCCCAGTCAATATTGTCATCAAACGGCTTTCCTTTCGCATGGATACTCAAGATTTCTCTTCGGGATTGTTCATCCGGTATGGGTACCTCAATTATCCGGTCGAATCTACCGGGTCTAAGTAGAGCTTGATCTATGAGATCTGGCCTGTTGGTAGCAGCAATGACAGTCACGCCCTTAAGCTCCTCGAGGCCGTCCATTTCCGTGAGGATTTGACTTACCACTCGCTCAGTAACTCCGCTGTCTCCAAAATTACTACCTCTTGCAGTTGCGATCGCATCGATCTCATCAATGAAGATAACACAAGGGGCAGCTTGTCTTGCTTTTCTAAACGTTTCTCTCACGGCTTTTTCACTTTCTCCAACCCACTTGCTTAAGAACTCAGGTCCCTTTACTGCAATGAAGTTTGCCTCAGATTCCTTCGCTACCGCCTTTGCTAATAATGTTTTACCGGTACCTGGCGGACCATGTAACAGAATACCTTTGGGAGGATTCGCACCCATGTGTTTGTAGAACTCAGGATATTTGAGAGGCCATTGGATCGCCTCTTGTAGTTCAAGTTTTACATTCTCCAGTCCACCGATATCTTCCCAGCTTACATTGGGCACATCAACAAGAACTTCTCGCATTGCAGAGGGCTCCATTTCCTGCCGAACTGCGTCGAAATCTTCTTTCGTTACTACTAATCGTTCAAGCACCTCGGCAGGGATTTCCTCCTGATCCAGATCGATTTCAGGTAAGATTCTTCTAAGGGCGCGCATGGCCGCTTCCTTACATAATGCTTCAATATCTGCTCCCACAAACCCGTGTGTCTTCTTTGCCAATTCGTCTAGGTCAACATCATCTGCAAGGGGCATTCCTCTGGTATGAACCTCGAAGATTTCTCTTCTGCCTTCAGTATTTGGAACTCCAATCTCAATCTCACGATCAAATCTCCCTGGTCGTCTCAAAGCGGGATCTACGGCATTAGGTCGATTTGTCGCTCCAATAACAATCACTTGGCCACGGGATTGCAACCCATCCATGAGAGTCAATAATTGAGCGACTACTCGTCTTTCAACTTCCCCGGACACTTCTTCCCTCTTAGGCGCAATGGAATCGAGTTCATCAATGAAAATGATGCTGGGGGCTGTCTTTGAAGCTTCTTCAAATACTTGCCGTAACCTTTCTTCGCTTTCTCCATAAAACTTGCTCATGATCTCGGGACCACTAATACTGTAAAATGACGCTTGAGATTCGTTTGCAACCGCTTTTGCTAGTAACGTTTTTCCGGTTCCGGGCGGCCCATAGAGTAGTACTCCTTTTGGAGGTTCGATTCCTAATTTTTCGAATAATTCAGGATGCTTCATGGGGAGCTCGATCATTTCTCGTACCTTTTGGATCGCATGATCTAAACCTCCAATGTCTTCATAGCTGATCTGTGGAATGTCTTTCGCGATCTCCTTCTTGCCGTGTCTCGCTTCGTCAAATCGTTCTTGAACTAACTCAACATCTGTTCGCAAGTTTACAATAACTGCTTCAGCATTAGGGTAGATCTCCTTAACCCCAAATCGGATCTTCCGATTTAGTATTGGTACTTCTATAATATCTCCTTTTGACAGAACCCTTCCTTCCAGAATACTCTTTAAATAATGCCCCCCATTCGCTATTGTGTACTGATCTGCTGGAGCAAGAACCACTTTATCGGCATGTTTTCCCTCAATCTTTTCAATAACTACTTTATCGTCAATTCCAACGCCAGCATTATATCTGGTTGCCCCATCAATTCGAATGATTTTCCTTCCTCTATCATCCGGGTAGCCGACCCACGCTAGGGTTGCAGTGGATTTTGTCCCAGTGATTCTAACTACGTCTCCCGTTCGTATTCCTAGCTCTTCAGCAATTTCCGGATCGATTCTACAGATCCCTCGACCAACATCTTGTGTCTTTGCTTCTGCTACTCGCAAGCTAATTTTTTTGGTTTCTTTACTCATTATTTTCACCCCATTATTGTGTGGTATGATAGGTAGTTTACCTAAGGTATTATACCGCCATTACCTATTTAATCGTTTCGATAAAGTTATTCCAAGTCATCGCTTGAATGAATGGGGGGCTATGAGAGAGGGGAAAGATAGCAGTTGCAGAGGAATAAGAAGAACTAAAACCCCAAATGCCAAGATACTCTCAAAGATGACCTCAGAAATCAAAACCGACGGATCAATCTCAAACATGAAGACCTCAGAAAAGAACAATTTTTTCCCTGAACTCAGAAATGAAACAGCGCCACCAAGGATTCCCAAACATCACATCGTCATAGCATTGCTCGATGAACTAGTTGTTTTTCTCATAATCGTTGCTCTGCTATACTATTACTTCTCTTACCTCTCTTGAGTTACATTACAACATCATGTCCTTTTCTTGGGCCAATCACTCAGGAATATGGAAATAATGATGCCTTAAGGAAATGCCTTAGTCCAAATTTGAACTATTCTTATAGCCAGCGAACTACCTAGAAGGAGCGTCAGGCTGAAAAGAAACACCATCCCTAAAAGAATTGAGAACTTCATTGACAGTGCAATAATCGCCAGAGCAAACAATCTGACGTCTCGCCCTGCCATGGTACGGGAAAAATCTTTGCCCCAATTCTTTCTAGCGATGGCTGAAGAGTAGCTAATAAGAAAAGAAAACATTGCTAAAATCCACCCCATAGTAGTTACGAAGATTATTCTTTCTTGAGATTCTTGAGTTCTGGCGATTCCAAGCGTTATTCCCCAAATTATTATTGCATCAACAAGACGATCGAGTATTGAATCGAGAGCGTCTCCATGAAGGCTTTGGAGATTTTTTGCTCTAGCGATTTCTCCATCACAGCCATCAACAACACTGCTGAGCTGAATCAATACCGCACCAACAATAAAAAAATGCATGCCAACCAGTATCCCGCCCCCGATTCCGATTATTGCAGAAGCGAAAGTGATCTCATTCGGCGTGACCTTGGGAAAAGCCCAGAGCAAAAAGTGAGAAAGACGGGAACTCAGTGGGCGGTTTATGAGCCTCGAAATTGGCCCATCGCTTGGTTTTCCGACAAGTACTTCCTCGAATCTGCCATTGTTCATAGTGTTGTTTCCTCCCTAGAGGAATAAGGCGAAGGAAGAATGAGTGGCTTAATCAATCGCCTAGCAATTTGAAGATCTATGGTGTCATCTATGTCTATCCACTGATTCATGGGAAGCGAAACGGGCAAAATCGAGAATTCATGCTGAATGGCATAATTGAGGAGCTCAGAAATGGTAAACGGAGGAGAAAGTCGTCTTCCCAGCGAAAGAAGGACTTCTTGAGCGGTTTTTGTGAAAAAGAATAAGCCCGAATCGATTGCATTATAGTCTGTAAGTTGTTTTCCAAACCGGATAATCCTATTACGGTGGATTCTTACTTTGGTCGCGTCCGCTAGGTTGATGTAGGGTGATATCGAATAATCAACCACGGCATAGGAGCTTGCCTTTGATCTGGATAATACTAAGTAATTCTCTACTGGATGGAGATGATCTACCATCGAGACAATTGCCGATGTTCTAGCGGTTCTGAATCCTTGTAGTAAACTAGTTCCGTTGCCTTGATGATACCGGGGATTGTATGACAGAACCAAGTCGAGGCCTAATTGACGGGCAATTTTCCGTGCGTGTAGTCCAACCCGAGTTCGTTCATACCCCGTAACCAATATAATTCTTTCAATTCCAGTCTTGAAAAATTTAACAAAAACATGCTCCAGAATCGAGTGTTTATGAATTTTAACCAGAGGCTTTGGAATGCCGTAATCTGATGACTGCAATCGTGTACCTAAACCCGCGGCTAAAATGATCGCAGTACTTCTTTTCATAACAAATCCCTTCCTAGGAAATTTTTGTAAAAACCCGCTACTTTGCAGGAATTAGTTTTCTATTAGAACCACTTTTTGAAGTCAGTGAAATATGGACGTCTAATAATAAGTTTTTTTTGGTTCATCGGTTGAACTGCTGGATTGAATATGAGGCACAATCATGCACACAGTGGCGGTTAATGGTATTCCTCACCTACAAGAAACAGCAGAATTCTACCAACCCGAGTCATTCCATCCGTTTCTGATTAAATAATCGAGGCTTGAATGTGCGTTGTACATGACCCTTGATTGTTTCAATTCACCAATTTAAAATCCATTAACTTCTTCATGGCATTTTAACACCACGTGCCATACTACTAATATTGCATAAAAGGAATAAACAAATTGTTTTAAGGCATATCGAAATGAATGGTCTTTTTGATCTACATACTCATTCCTCTCGTTCCTTTGACAACAAGCGAGGCCCTTCCATAGAAGAAATCGCTCGAAGAGCCTCTGAGATTGGCCTTACAGGAATTGCGATCACGGATCATGATATTCTCCCCCCACTTAAGGAGTTAGAAAGCCTATCGGAGGCATTTGACATTTTAATATTTCCGGGTTGTGAAATAACAACAGACAAGGGCCACATCATTGCCATAGGGCCACTTAAAGAACTTCCTCCCTCCCACAACATCCAGAGCGTCCTCTCCTTTTTAAAAACGAAAAACATTCTTGTCATTGCTGCACACCCTTTTGATAAAAAATACGGGATAGGAGATTATATTCGAGAGCTCCCCATACATGCAATAGAGGTAAACGGAAGACGAGCTCACCGCACGAACCAAGAGGCCAAAAGAATCGCAAACGAATTGGCAATTCCCTTGGTTGGAGGATCCGACGCACATCAAATAGATCAATTGGGAAGTATAGTAACTCGTCTAAAGAAGAATGTAGAAACTGTGACTGACTTGATTAACTGCGTGGAACATGGCGAAACAAGCGTTTCGTCGGTACGATCGCGAACAAGATTTAGCCTCTCCTCCTAAGCTATTCGTTTCCATTCCTGAAGCATCAATTCATTTGTATCCCCCTTCTCAAGAACACCCTCAAAAACAGCAGGATAGGAAGAGTCTTCTATTCCTAAGATGTAGTCTAGAACCTTTTTGTCAGAGGGAATAAAACGATTAGGGAGTGAG
>JALTMP010000049.1 GCA_027001645.1 Candidatus Heimdallarchaeota archaeon | reverse complement strand
CCTCTATCTGTTTCTCAAAAAAATTTCGTGAAATCACACCCTTATAGGATTCGGAGGAGTAGTTACACATGGTGCATTTTCTCCAAGAGCATCCTTGTGTTTTGAATATTGCCACCATAACACTCTTACCCAGTTCCTTCTCCTTCCATAATCTGCTCAAGTATTTCGTCTTCATGTTTTTCATCTCCTTTACCAGTTGCCTCTAGATAATCCTTTCTGTATCCGAGGAATTGCAAAAAGCTGACCACTATCCTCGCAGCCGAAATGGCAATAATTGTTATGAAAAGGATAGGATAAAATATTTCTATTTGAACATCTTTGTAAAAGAAGTTGGCGTATCCACTGCCCAGAACACCCCACATCCAGTAAATTATGAGGAGAGAGTTTATTGTTGCAAATGTTAGGCGATAGTAGCTCCCTCTGTACGCCCTGTGATAGAGGTAAGACCATAGGATTATGAGGGTACCTATGATCCAGGACGAAGAATATATTTTGATATTCTCACTCTCCATGATTTCTGGATATAGATACGAGACTCTGTAAACGATTACAGTCGGAAGGGCTATGAATATTATTGCTATAGACAGAATGTACAGAAGAGTTTTTGGCAAACTATCTCTAAGCTCTTCCCCATTCATGGCATCCCCTCCCAGTAGTATCTGAAACTCTGCACTATTTCAAGTCCGAGAAATTTCAGCGTTAACTTCAGCGTGAGATACTGCTGTTTCTGTAGTTCCGAGTAATCGTTGATTTCAATTTCCAAGTTTCCTCTGTATCTATTTCCCAATTGTATCTCAGTGGAACCGCTCCCTATATTTTTGCCGTTATCGGTTATAAGAGCAACATCAACCTCCCCGGATCCTCTCAGAATCTTTGCCGTATCAAGAAGGAATGGGATTGTAAGGTATGTTTTATTGTCTACGTAGTTTACAGTTGCATCTTCCCAGTATATCTCTATTTCCTTTATCAGAGCCTCCCAGAGGTACTCCCTATCGTAGTGAATCACAACATTTATTGTATTGAGAGCGTATTTACATTTCACATTCACCAAAAAATCAAAGTTGTCGTTGTTGAAAAAATGATAGTATCCTGAGGAAACCTCCGCCTGAAGAAGTTTCAGAAGGTCTATTGGTAGTGAGATATATATTATTCTTCCCGCACCGGCAGGAATTTTTCCAAAGGACTGAGAGTTGTATGCGAAGATATATGATGAGTTTTTCAGAGTCATTTCTATGTTGAGGTCATTGACATCATATAAACCTTCGTTTATTATTGTTATCGGCGCCTTTACAACCAAAAAATTGTCCTCAATTTCATAACTCACATCTTTGTAGGAAGGAGGAACGACTTTAAAATTTCCCACAATGAATGGATAAAGAACGCTCATCACAAAAACCATAAATATCACGCTGACCGCAAGAACTCCGCGGGATGTCCAGCGATACACCAGTTTTAAATCCATGCTGGGAAGAATATGGGGTATTTGCTAATTAACTTTTCTCACCTACGTACCAAAAAGATTTTTAAATCATGAATGATGTGGGTGAGCGATGGAAGATGTATGGGTAGAGAAATATAGACCGAAGAATTTGGATGAGGTTGTGGGTCAAAAGGAAGTTGTGGAGCGTCTCAAAGCGTATGTTAAAGAAAAGACGATTCCACACCTGCTTTTTGCAGGTCCGGCAGGCACGGGAAAAACAACATGCGCGATAGCCTTAGCAAGGGAGTTGTTTGGAGAGGATTGGCAAAGAAGCTTTATTGAACTCAACGCCTCGGATGAGAGGGGAATTGATGTTGTACGAGGCAAAATAAAGGAGTATGCGAGAACGGCTGCAAGC
>JALTMP010000048.1 GCA_027001645.1 Candidatus Heimdallarchaeota archaeon | reverse complement strand
ATCTATGTCTTTTCCCAGCTCTTCTGAGATTTCTTCCCAAGTCCTTGCTCTCACGAGCACATTTCTTCCCGTAACTTCACCCGATGCTTCTTCTTTGAAATTTCCTTCCTCCTTAACATCAAATGCTACTATTGCGAATTCTAACTCTTCAGCGGTTAGGGCTCTTGATAGCTCTTGAAAAGTCCAAGTGTAAAACTTGCCCTCTTCTCCTTCACTGTCCGCATCTTCCGCAGAGAAAAACGCACCTTCAGGGGACAATAGCTGATCCTTCAAATACTCCAGTATCTCAACACAGACGATCCTATAGAATTCTTTCTTGGTTGCAGCGAAGGCTTCGGAATAAGCAAGCAAGAGCATTGCTTGATCATAAAGCATTTTTTCAAAATGTGGCAATCTCCACTCTCGATCCGTTGAATACCTGTGAAATCCGAATCCTACTTGATCAAAGATGCCTCCGTTTCTCATTCTTTGAAGAGTCCTTTCAACCATGCGGAGGTATTTTTCCTCTCTTTTCCTCAACCATGCTCTTAGTAACAAGAGTAACTTGTGGGATGCTGGGAATTTTGGAGCCGTGCCGAAACCGGCATGCACTTCATCATAATGGCTTTCAAGGGCATGAATCGATAGCTCTAATAATTCACTCAAATCGTATCGTTCTTCTCTAGACGATGTTTGCACTGCTGAGCGCAAGATAGAAGAAACTCTGTTTGCAACTTCCATGACTTTTTCCGGTTCCTCTTTCCATATTCGCTCAATTTCTTTTATTAAATCTACTAACCCGATTCTTCCATACATCGACTTCTTAGGAATGTATGTTGCTGCGAAGAATGGTCTCTTATCTGGAGTCATGATGATAGTAAGTGGCCAGCCACCATGTCCCGTCATAACCTGGGCCGCGATCATGTATGTCTGGTCTATGTCTGGACGTTCTTCACGGTCAACCTTTATGCAAACAAATGTTGAGTTTAGAAGCTGTGCTACTGACTCGTCCTCAAATGACTCCTTTTCCATCACATGGCACCAATGACAAGTGGAATATCCTATAGACAGAAAGACTGGCTTATTTTCTTTTCTCGCCTTTTCAAATGCTTCCTCCCCCCACGGAAACCAATCCACCGGATTATATGCGTGCTGAAGGAGATAAGGGCTTTTTTCATTAATTAGTTTATTTGGAGTTCTAGGTTTCTTTTTCTGATTCATTTTTTCTGATCACTACACTATGATGATTATTTTTCTAGGATTCACGCGAGAATTAAAACGATTGGACTCATGTGAAATGCGAGTTTTCGAATTTGTGGTATTAATCCATTCCGAATTATGGAGAAAAAACATAATAAAAACTGCATTGTTTCTAGCAATCGAGAGGCAAAGGAAAAAAGCAACGCTTCTTCGGTGATTCTAAATGTCTGGCAAATCAGTCCTAAAAGTCATTGGTGGAATATTCATCATCCTACTTATTGTGGGAGGTTTTGGATACCTTATATTTACCCCGCGATCTCCAGAACCCTTGAAATACGGTATTGCGTACGAGAGCAATGAAGAGATTCTTCGAAACACCTACAGCGTTATTCTAGTCAATCCAGAGAAGCATCCTGATGCTAACCTCGACGCTGCAGCAGAATTTGCAAAATGGCTTATCAGCAAGGAGGGACAGGACGCAATTGCCTCCTATGAAGTTAGCAACGACACATTGTTTACTGCGTCATATAACGCTTCTTCACTTCCAATTGATGAACAGTGGTTCTGGGGAAATGTTACCATTGGCAAGGCTTCAGGAACGATCATTCTGGCAACCACTACTAGCACAAGAGATAGTGGTCTTCTAGACTTTCTCCTTCCAAAATTCTATGAGG
>JALTMP010000047.1 GCA_027001645.1 Candidatus Heimdallarchaeota archaeon | reverse complement strand
GCACCCCAAGCATCTTGAAGTTGCAAAGAACCGAATTGAGAAGCTCAAGGAAGTGGGTGCTAAAAGCAGTTATGCTCACTTATTAGCACAGATTCATTACCTAAGCGCCTTGGTCGGATATTATTCTAGAGATAAGCAAATGTTTACCAACGGTCTTGATAACGCAAGAGCTTATGCTGAGATGTTACCCAGAGCATTGAGAAAAAGATATTTGATTCTGTTGAATTCCTTAGATTTTTCCTCTGATGAACCAATTGTTCTTTCCTTAGAGGACATTTTTCAAATTGCTCTTCCCCTCGAATGGGGAAATCATGAAGTAGAGAGAAAGAGTCAGGAAACAATCGATCATGTCGCGCTATTTTCAATCGAGGACTTCATGGGTCCTGAAATTCTGTTTGACGAAGGGAAGATACAAGATAGGGAGTTCCTATATCGACAGGGAGCATTTTTAGTTGCGTTGATCGGAGTTGGTGACTTGTACGCTGAGGGATTTTGGGGACCAATGCCTACTCCAGATCCAGAATACGTGGTTTATGTTCGCACAAAAAAACTGAGGAATTCTCGTTCTAGTGATCCTAGAAAGGATAAATGGACGTACTTGTTACTCACATTCTTCGCTCGAGAAGGAGTATCTTCTTCAGCAAAGATTGCTCTATCTCTCAAGAAATTAAGCGAACACTTTTTTTCATCAATAGAGGAACACGAAGAAATTCAGAGATCAAGATGGGAAAGATGGATAAAGAGCCTTGAGGAGAATTTGGAAATGGAAGGAGGCAAATGAATTGTGAGATTTTGAGATTTCTCGTGGTACTGGTTTAGGGAGTGAATGTCTGACTTAGGGGGTAGGTTTGTATTATTAATTGGTGGTCAAATATGGTGGCAAAGTACAGACCGCTAGCCCATGCTATGAGTTGATCCTCATAATGAGGACTACTGACAATGCCGAGTTGACCAGGAGGGGTTACAACGAATACATTCTTGAATCCAGTGGAAACCTCCGCGACGACTCGTTCAGAAGGACCCATTAATTGGGTAAAGAACAATTTCTTTTCCCCTCTTACTTGAGCCCATAGAGGAGCATGTCCCACGTTCACGGTATGCATTGCTCCATTGGTCTCAACTGAAGCGGAGTTGAGGAAGGCAAACGTGCTTCCTAATGCATGTTGGAAACTGGCTTTGTGAAGAGCCCCCCATCTCCAAAGCTTAGGGTTATTCCCTAATGTTTCATAAAGGAATTGTGCCGCTGTTTCTAGCGCATTGCTCACTATTTGCTGTGCATCTTCACGTTGAGGAGTTTCAATGTTGTCAAAAAGAGAGTGAGATGGAGTTGTTGCAAGCTCAGCCAATTTTTGCTTGTAATACCAAGCTACAAAATCAAAGAACAAGTCATCACCAAGCTCATCGTAGAATGCTTCTTTCTCCAAAAAAACCTCCCAAGTAAAGAATGCAACAGCTTCAGAGCTACTTGCTAACGCATACCCATCAAAAGATTTGGCGAGCATGAGCACTTGTCTTGCTTGTTCTGACAAGGTGCTGGGGTCTACGAGATCAAGATACGTTAGGAATTGTTTTGTTGGTTTGAAATATATGTCTTGTTGGATTTTCTTTACATCTTCTATCGACAATTTAGACTTTGCCTCGATTAACTCGCTTATTCGCTGAGCCCGGTAGGCAGGTGTGTATCTGCCTCCAATATAATAGGGATAGTCATTGGGGACGATCTTGTTATTCGCGGTCGCAAAATACCCCTTGTCAGGGTTAATAACGCCATAGAGCTCTTCAAAAGGAATGAAACCGGTCCAGTAATAATCACCAGTACTCGAATCTACGGGGACCAGACCATATCCCTTATTT
>JALTMP010000046.1 GCA_027001645.1 Candidatus Heimdallarchaeota archaeon | reverse complement strand
AAAGCTTTCAGCGAGGCACTCAAAATCATTCCCAAGACTCTTGCTGAAAACGGTGGACTTGACCCCATTGAAGTCATTGGAGACCTCAACAAAGCCTGGAAGGAGAACAAGTACACCTACGGTGTTGATCCCATCGAAGGAAAAGTCCGAGACATGAAGGAAATCGGTGTGCTTGAGCCCCTACGCGTCAAGAAACAGATGATTGACAGTGCTGCCGAGGCGGCCCAAATGATTCTCAGAATTGATGATGTTATTGCTGCCAAGAACCTTGGTGGAGACCAAGGTGAAGGTGGAGGAGCCGGAGGCGAAGACTTCGGCGGAGACGACTTCTGAGAACAACCATAAACGAATCTAATTCCCCCTATTCTTTTCCCTCCCTTTTTTTTGGCTTCTTACTGTTGATACGATACGCGTTGTGGTAAGGTCTGCTAGGATCAAATTGTCTTTTGTTCGATTCAATACAAGATTACATAAAAGGATTGAATTTCCAATAGAATGCATGGAAAAAATCCATTGGATTGTAACTAACGTCGATCCAGAAGTTAGAATCAGATGTTTAGAAGTTATTCCTCCAGAAGTGGATAAAAGCAAGCCAACGATTGTAATCCTCCCAGGCTGGTTGAGTAGAATAGAAAGTCGGAATGTTTTGATTCAAGAGTTCGCAAAATTCTTCCGCGTTATCATGATGGAACCTAGAGGCTTTGGGGAGAGCACGAAGCCAACTTTCAAAGGAGCATATACTATTGAAGCATTGACAAATGAGCTCAGGATAGTTCTTGAATATTTCAAGCTTCAAAACAATGAGTTCGTTATTTTTGCTTCGTCTGTAACCTCTGCCTTAAGCTTGTTGTACCTAACGCACGAAGTCAAACCAAAACCTTTAGCTCTAGCATTGATTAGTCCCCCTCAGTACTATGATGAGCCTATTTGGATGAAAATTCTGTCAGTATTTCCACTTCCTTTCCTCGTTGGCATAAGAGATTTGGTCTTTAAGATTTTGATTTGGAGGGCAAAAACAGCTGATGAAAAGAAAAACTTGCGACAAGGGCAGCAAAAGTTGCGAGACGCAAACCCGAGATCACAGATGCGTTTTTACAAAGAATTCCTCCGAAATTATGACATCCGAAGGGATCTAGAGAAAATCGATATTCCCATGATTGCGTTTACTCCTTCTTTTGATCGATTAACACCTATTGAAGAGTCAGAAGATCTTACAAAACTTCACCCATTGTCTGAATATCACAAATTCGAGAAAAAATCTCACAGAATAATCGATGAGAATGAGGAGAGAATAGCTCAGTTGACAGAAGCCTTCATTGACAAGATTCTTTCCTAGGCGCCTTTCTTAAGCCACAGCGCCGTTTAATAATCTAGACAAATTTCTAGCTTACGCGACGTCTAATTCAATTTTTCTAACCCCTTTATATTATTGATTCAAGTATTCAAATGATAATGCTTTAATATGCCGGAAAGGACTTTAACAAGGCGCCTAAGGAGGTAGTGTACATGTCTGTTTCAGCGGTCCATAATGTGATAGAAAATGATCCGGGCGAAAAAGGTCTTTCAGTTGGAAGTACTTCAAACTTAGCGCTCTCCGAGGTGTTTACATCCTTTGAATGCAAGGATCCTGATTGCCAGATTGAGTTTGAACCAAGTTTAATCGCTCCTGAGGAATCTCTCCAAGCAAAACAAAGCTTCCTAAGAGCAGTGTTTTCTTGTCCGAATTGTGGTACTTGGTATTCTGTTCCACTCTTTGATTTGGGATTGATTGCCCGTATCAATGCGGTAGCCTTGGGAGAAATAGGGGTCTATAGGAGAACTCTCAAAATCGTGGCGAGATAAGGAAGAAGACTTCATTGTTCT
>JALTMP010000045.1 GCA_027001645.1 Candidatus Heimdallarchaeota archaeon | reverse complement strand
CCTACGAGATGCAAATGCAAGACCTCACGTGGCAACGATACATCCTATTTCTAGATATGTTGATTCTGTTAAGCATTGCAGTCTCCACCCTTGCACTCCTTCTCTTAGTCATTGGGAGTACCACGTATTTATTCCGCAACCCAGATCCTATCAACAACGCAGTAGCCATTGCAAGCAATATTGAGCTTTTGAAAAGGGAAGCTACAATCACTAGAAACACAGGAACCGTTCCAGCGGTTCTTCATATCATAGGACCAATTGACAGACCACACGGCCAGTCTGTGGTCGAGCTCCTAGAAGACCTTGGATTCTCCCAAAGCATCATGGATATCACAATCGTAAGGTTTCAAGCAATAGGAAGAGGAAATTTTGTCCCAATTCTTGTTGATGAAAAAGCACCGTCTTTACTACCCACACTTATCTCCTACGCATTGCAAACAAGCGGTTCCTTAGACGAAGGTCGAACTCATCTCCTAATACCGATCGAAGAGGCATCAAAGAGAGAAGATCCTTCCCCGTGGGAAATCCAAGGAATCGAGGAAATATTTGTCAGCACACAAGCCCCCTTATCCTGGAAATGGGCAAAAAATACAAGCCCTGCTAGAAACGTAAATCCTCCCTCCTTTGTTATCCCTGACTCCAAAACAAAGACAAAATATCGGCTTGAACTTGCAAACGCAGTCATTGAGTTCTTCTTAGGCCTTGTCTCAGAATTGTCCGGAATTGGCGGAGACTTCATTCAACGACAAGAATCGGAAGTAATTGATGAAATGAGCAACGTAGCAAAAGTCCTCCTAGCCCTACAAGATGAAATTGAAACTCAAGTTGAAAGAGCCATTGAAGTGGCAAAAGTTACAGCAAAAACACTAAGGGGAACTTCTGAAAACGTGCATTCTTACATAAAAACAATCGAAACAGACGAATCTCTTGAGAAAAAAATCTTGGCCATGACTTTCTTGTCTCAATTTTATCCAGAACATTTCGAGTCGTTTGTAAAACAAACAGTCATCAAAAAGCAACAGTCTATTTTCTGGGGTTTCCAAGATCCCTATCCCGCAATCATTCATGAGATCCTAGATAAAGCACCAAAATCCTTGACAAACGATGACAGCATAAAATATCCCTATTATTTGTTTGATCGAGTCAACTTTCTGAATCCAAGGGCATTGCAGGATTACCTTCTTGCCGTTTCACTCAGCATTTACTCAGAATACTATCCGCTCAGAGCCGCTAATTTTAGCAAAGAATTGCTTGTCATAACAGATTCTCCAATAGTCATGGACCGTTGCTGGCTAACCCTAGCGACGATTCAACCACCAAGCACTCTTGGATCACTCCTACAGGACGTATATGGATTGCTAGAACAAGGCACTCTGCCCCGCCCTGTTCTCAGAACACTTGCAGAAATTGCCGCAAAAGCATCATTATCCACATTCATCATTCTAGCTCAAAACATCTTGGAACGACAAGGCAACCCAAACAATCACCTCCCAATAACAGAGGTTTTAGGAGAACATGTTCAAAACCCAAAATACAGACAACGTATCATTTCCATCTTACACTCATACCTTTCAATGGGACCGTGTGCTGAAAGTAGAAACGCCGCGGTGAGAATACTAGCCAGAGAAGAGCCGTCGCTAATTCGCTCGCTTCTTGAACAAGATCGTTTTTAGGGATACTTCAGCACTCTTCCAATTTACTCAAAGCCCATCCCTAAGCTTATTGACTACATTCGCGGCGTCATTCATTCGATTGTAAGAATACTTTCTTCGGCAAGCAACCGTACTTGGATGAATGTGAGTTTCAGCGAGGTCCTCCCAGTACGCAACGCTAGGACCATGCTCTGCGCCTTTCTCCAGACCAGACTCATTACCAAATTGGTATCCATTTAGACCTACAGAGATGCCCTAACGAGAAAGTCAAGTTAAGTTGAGCCTACAAAACACAATGAGGAGTTCTCACTCACTCATTCCCCACACAACAACCAAACATCGCAAGAAAGGAAGAAAAACTTCATGGGCATAAAAGAGTTTATTGAAAAAGAAATCTACAAAATCTCAACCCTCAATTTGTGAGAAATCTTAAAAGTGGAAACATCGCCGTTTTAATAGAGAAGCAATGAGTGGTAGGCAATACTTATTCAAAGTTCTACTCCTCGGTGACGGAGCCGTAGGAAAAACAAGTATCCGCGAAAGGTACATGGGAAGAGGATTCAAAGGATCATATTTGAAAACGATTGGCGCAGACTTCGCCTCAAAAAAGCTCACCATGGGAGACACGCAAATCACGATGCAGATCTTCGATTTGGCTGGCCAAGATGCCTATGTAACCGCTAGAAAGGCATTTTACAAGGGGGGAAGAGCTGCCTTTTTAGTATTCGATTTGCAGGATGAAACAACTTTAGTGAATCTTAGACAGTGGGCAAAAGATGCTATCGAATTCAGCCAAGGATCAATTAGCACCTTCGTGGTTCTCGGGAACAAAGCAGATCTTGTAGAAACCAGAATGGTATCAAAGGAACGAGCTGTGCAATTCTGCAGACAACTAAGTGCAGAAACAGGGCTTGATCTCGTCTACTTAGAAACCAGTGCGAAAACAGGTCAGAACATCAAAGAAGCATTTGATCTTCTGGCCTACACCTTACTAAAAGAAGCTAACGTCGAAATTCCCCCAGAAGTGTATACTCCCCCAAGTATCATAGAAATCATAAAACCAGGAGGAACAACTCAGAGCGATGCAAAGACAACTGAAGTCGCAGAGCAAGTCGCGGAAATCCAAGAAGATCTTCTTACTATGCTTCGCAGTCTAGAACAACGAATTGCAACCCTAGAGACTAACAATCAGAAGCAAGCTGAAGTTGAAACAAAAGTTGCTCAGCTAGAATCAAAAATATCCGAGCTAGAAGAGCGTGTTCGTCGGATGGGACATGTGCTGAAAACCGTTGTCGATTCTTTAAAAAAGTAAAAAACAGTGAAAATGCCCGACTACGCCACAGCCGATAGTGATACGTTCTCTTCCTTTTTTTGCCTTGAAACAATCAGTATTAGAATAGTTTCCATTCCCCCAAACCTTATCAATTCTTAATAGGAAAGAGTATCGATGAAAGCGATCATTGGAGCGACAATCCATCCAGTGAGTTCACCCCCGATACCTGATGGCATTCTGTTATTCGAAGAGCAGTTCATCAAAAAGGTAGGAACAAGAGAGCAAGTTCAAATCCCAAGCGATGCAGAGATAATCGAACTTCCAGGAAAACACATTTTTCCAGGATTCATAGACCCTCACACTCACGTAGGAATTGACGAAGAAGGAGTCGGCAAGGAGGGCGATGACTATAATGAAACTGCCGATCCCGTGACCCCTTATTTGAGAGCAATCGACGGTATCTATCCACAAGACAAGGGATTTGAGGACGCCCTAATGGGTGGCATCACTGCGGTGGGAATTACCCCCGGAAGTGCAAATGTCATTGGTGGTGAAATCGCAGCTCTACACACTTATGGAAGGACAGTCGAAGAAAAACTCATCCGCGCACCAGTTGGTATGAAATTCGCAACAGGAGAAAACCCCAAACGTGTACATGGCGACAAAAGATCTCCAACTACAAGAATGGCAGTGGCATATCTAATAAGACAGACCCTCTACAAAGCGATTGACTATGCAAATAAATGGTCAATTCACAATCAAAAGGCAGAGGAGGGAGAAGCAACTACACCCCCAGAAACCGACCTGGGCTTGGAAAACCTCATGAAGGTCGTCGACACAAGCATTAAAGCAAGATTTCACGCTCACAGAATAGATGACATCATGACTGCGATCAGAATCGCAGAAGAATTTGGTTTAGATTATACAATCGATCATGCTACAGAAGCGCATTTAATTGCAGACATTTTAGCATCAAGAGACGTTTACTGTGTCGTAGGACCAGTCATCAGTAGCAGATCAAAAGTGGAACTCAGAAATAGAACTGCAAAAACCGCAGCAATTCTGGAACAACATAACGTGAAATTCGCAATAGCAACTGATCACCCCGTGCTTCCCATTCAATACTTGAGAACTAGCATGGGAATCGCAATTTCTAAAGGACTCTCATTCGAAACAGCACTGAAAGCAAACACCATCAATGCTGCAAGAATATTGGGAATTGACGATCTTGTCGGAACACTTGAAGCGGGCAAATTTGCGGATTTCGTAGTATTCGATGAATCAAACCCATTCTCTATAGAAACAAACGTTCTTCAAGTCTATGTAGAAGGAACAAAGGCTTTGGATAATCTGTGAAAAACGACAATCTCTACTTAGTAGAAAGAGAAAAAGAACAACGTTGAACGATACCCGTTCAGTCCCCTACCTCTTTTTACTCTTTAATTTTCGGCGACGTTTTTTGAGCTTCTTTTTTCGCATTTGAGCACGTTTTGCTTTCCTACCGTTCATTCAACCACCTTGGCAAACATTACGAGATCAGAGCAATTAAACTTAAACCTAACCATTGAATACTAACTCACTCAATCATAAATACGATCATTTGGTTCAAATTAATTTTGAAACAAGCAAGATATTCAAGGAAGACAAATACTCATCCCACGGGATCGAATCCACGCTCATGCTTAACCGACCCTGGACTCCGTCGACGAGATTTAGCTCCTTAGCGACTTCCATGAGCCTTCGCTCATATTCAACGGTATAGGTCCAGCTCGCATCAAATTCTTGCATCAGAATCTTACTTAAAGCAACAGCTCCAAAATTCGAAGTCCCAGCTAATAGAAATTCATCAACTTGAGTCATTCCTGTAATCCCTAACTTCCTAGCTCGATCGATATCTCCATGTATCATGGTTAAGCTACCATGCTCGTTACCAGCATCGCCAATTGCAAAAACGCCTTTAGGATCGATGAGACGATCAAGGTCTTCGGGAGGAAAGATATAGTCACCTACGTTCTTTCCCCTCATGTTCAGATACTGCCCGTCTTCTGTTCGGCCAGGTTTTTCAATGTGCAGAATCGGGTCTTTGGCATCAGTCAAGATGTCTGGGATCTTGTCAAGTTTGGGATTCAATGATACAACAATAGGGAATTTGACGCCTCCTTTCTCACACAACTGCTGGATAGCGCCGCTAAGTTCTTTTTCAACCACGAAAACGGTGGAAATGTCAACTTCCTCCAGCGCTCTTGCTAAAATTATTGCTCCAACGGGACCGTCATTTTCAAACACAACTTTTGATTGAAAAATCGGGAACCCAGTGCTAACAATGAGCAGATCACTTTCTCTTAAACTAGTAGCCAATTGCTTCCCCATGCTTCGCAAAGATCTCAATGGGGAATAATCAATTCCAAATTCGCGCATCTTATGCAATAAGAGCTCCGCACGGGTGGGTTCTGAGCGACCGCCCAATATTAGCAGATCATCGAGTTCCATAGTCGTCAATATGGAGAAAAACTACTAGAAATTTAATTATTGGGGAACACAACTAGCTACAATAGCTAGATCATTTGTGGACGTGAGCAACATGTCAATATTTGGAAAACGAAAGAAAGAGACACTAGAGACATATTTTCCCGTAGCAGAATACGAACCAAAATTCGAAATCGAAGAACCACCCAGGGTCAAGTTCATAGAAGGAACCGTCCCCGTGGTTCACAAGGAATTATGGAGAGAAATCATCGAGTACTGGGACCTGATTCACCCTCTTGTCAGAGACATGATCGTGAGCTGGATCGAGGTCTATGAAAAGACGGCCAAGGAAATCAAGGAATTAAGAGATTCCTTAGACACGGAAAAGAGAAAGGCCCTTATCACGATGGAAAATATCCAAGAACTACAAGACAAGGTACGCGAGTTGAGCCAACAACTTCATAATGAGACTCTCATGAAAAGAGATCTCGAAGAGCGCCTTCAGGATGTAACAGCGCAGATCAGAGAACAATACGAAAAAGAAAAGAAAGCCCTCGAACTACTCGTCTCAAGTAAAATTGACGTGAGCGAGAAAACACTCGAAGAGGCCCTTGAAAAAGCCCTATCAAAAGCAACCTCTCCAGAACAAGTCCAGCGCTTAGAAAAGAGGGTCAAAGAACTCGAAGAAAAACTCAAGAGAGAAAGAGAAGAAAACGAACGCATCCAGATGGAAATCGCAGAGGCGTTCCAAGAAAAAATCCTATATTACGACAATCTTGTGAGAAGCTACAAGGAACAATTGGGAATCACGGACGAAGAGTTTGAAGAATAAGAACAAGGCTAACAAGACAGATCCCCGTCCCCTCCGTTCATTCTAACTATTACAAAACTAACATGAGCTTGACCTACAATAGTGCGTTATGTACTTCTTCCCCCGTAAGGTTGATTAATTTCTCATAACGCCCTCAACGTAAGCCAAAAGGAGGTATGCAAAATCACGACGAGTACTAATGGTGAAAGAGACTGGCAGACAATTCAAGCATTTGATGAACTAACTCGAGAATTTATTCTCTTTAGCTTTGAGATGAATCCAACCATCGCGAATGGTTTGGGCCTACATCAATACGCAGGATACTTACCCAAAATAAGCAAGGAAAACATCAAAAAAGGAGTAAGCAAACTCAGAGAATTCGAGAAAAAATTCGAGGCTATTGACAAAGACAAGCTCCCAAAAATGCAACAATACGAGTTGGACTTGATCCTCTACGACATACGGCTTAAGATCTTCGAATTTGAGGAACTTAAGATTATGGAAAAAAACACTGCGGTCTATACGTTCCTATTAGGAATAACGGACTTCTTCTTGAAACAATATGCTCATCCGGAGATCAGAATGAATGATCTTTTGATTCGGCTAAAGGAAGTTCCGTCCTTACTGGAACGAGCGAAAGAAATGATTGAGATTCCCATCGGGAAGCCATTTCAAGAATTGACCCTCATGATGATCGCGGGTCAAATGAAATATTACCAAGATTTCGGCATTCCAGAAGCGAAAAAACTTGCCAGCGAAGCACAGTTCAATGAGCTCGAGCAAGCTTTTCATGCTGCACTCAAAGCCATGAATGAATTCAGAGAGTTTATTGCCAATGCAGAAACAACAGACGAATTTGCGCTGGGACCCGACCTGTATAAGAAGCTCCAATATTACGAAAATGCGTTAGACATAAGCCTTGACAAACTCGAAGAAATTGCCAAAAGAGATTTACAAAGGAACAAGACCTTGGTTGAAGAACTAGTGAAAAAACACTTCCCAGACAAGTCAATCTCTGAAGTCTTAGAAGAAATCAAGAACGACCACCCCACCGCAGAAACGCTAATCGAAGAAACGGAGAAAACGCTTGAAACAATAAGAACAATGGTTATTGAAAAAGAAATTGTATCGATTCCTTCAGAAGTAAGATGTAAAACGATCCCCACGCCACAAGCGTATCGATCCTTCGCTTTTGCAGCAATGGATCCTCCAGGAGCTTTTGAAGTCATTGCTTCAGAAGCCTACTATTACGTCACTCCTCCAGAAGATGAGTGGGAGGAAAAACAAAAAGAGGAATGGCTCACCATTTTCAATTATCCTCAACTCGAAGACATCTCAGTTCATGAAGCGTATCCAGGGCACTATGTCCATTTTCTCCACTTCAGGCATCGATGCGAATCCAAAATTGCAAAGATAATCACATCATACCACTTCATTGAGGGATGGGCTCACTATGTAGAAGAGGTAGTCTATGGAGAACTTGGATACCGCAAAGAAGACCCCAAATATAGAATTGCGCAATTACTAG
>JALTMP010000044.1:1283-1866 GCA_027001645.1 Candidatus Heimdallarchaeota archaeon | reverse complement strand
CCCTTATCACACTAGTTGGATGCTGAAGGGTTGTTCTTTTCTTTGTGATCTAAGGGGTAGGGTGATTCCCGCTTAGCAAGATGAATCACCAGAGTCAATGACAGTATTAGGAGAGCTTGGGAAAATATTGGAAATACGGCCTCATCATACCCTTTTGTTGCAATCGAACCGATGTATGTCAATTCAAAGAAAAATCGCAAAAACATTCCACTTATGAGAAATTTGGAGCTATAGGGAGCATGATAAGCTGCCAGAGTAAAAGACATATGAGCGATTACTACTGCTAGCAAAATGAAATAATAAGAGGTGAATTGCAGTGGTGAGTCGTTTCCTCCCGTGATAAGAGGTGGAAGGAGAAATCGGCCTAGTATTTCTCCGGTAGTCCATCCAAGCCCGGCTTTAAGTGTCAGGAGTTGAGTAGAAGTCTGTTCCTTTGCTCCTTTAAGAATCGAACCATACCGAATCGCTTCTGCTACAAAAGAAATGGCAAGAAATGCTAGAAACGCGATTGGTCTAACTTTCTGATAGAGTTCAACAAATCCTGATAAACCCTGGATGAAGAGAAACAACGCAAGGGGTAGAT
>JALTMP010000044.1:0-1273 GCA_027001645.1 Candidatus Heimdallarchaeota archaeon | reverse complement strand
ATTCTACACCCATTAGTCAAGCGTTGATTATTTTCTCGAAGGCGAATATGAATAGTTCTTTTGGACAAACTCAAATAAAAAATAGCATCTAAACTCTGAATCTCATTAGAAATGCCTACTAATGACGAAAGATTCTTTCAATACCATTCTCGAAATGTACCGCTGCAAATTTTAGGAAAAGAAGCGCTAGAAGATCTCCAATACGAAAGAGTTACCGTAGTCGGAGTTGGTGGTCTTGGCACAGTTGTTGCAGAGCAACTGGCTGCATGTGGAGTGGGAAAACTACGCTTAATCGATCAAGATTTTGTTGAGCTTCATAACTTACCACGACAGAAATTATTCTTTGAAAGTGACATCGGACGGCCAAAAGTCGAGGTGGCTAAGGAATTCATCCAGAAACGAAACCCATTTGTCGAAATTGAAGCAATTCATACTCGACTTGATGAAAATAATGCCTTCCAGCTACTAGAAGGTTCAAGCGTAGTAATAGATGCTTTGGATAATTTTGAAACTAGAAAAATCATCAATATTGAATGTTACAAGCTTGGAATACCTTGGGTGTTTGGTGGAGCGTTAGTCGAGACAGGAAATGTTATGAGCATTACCTACGAAAAGGAAACACCGTGTTTTCATTGTCTTTTTGAAGGATCGAGTGACGAAGGGGCTCCTACATGTGCCACAGCAGGAGTTTATCCTCCCATTTTAGGGTTGGTTGCAAATATACAGGTTGAAGAAGCAATCCGCATTTTGAGGAGAAAAAAACCACTCCTAGAAAGTACACTAATGGTAATAAGTACAGCCGATCTTAGCTTTGAGAAAATTGTAGTCAAGAAACGAGAAGACTGCCCAGTTTGTGGGAAGAAACCAAGAATAGGGCGATCCCCCGGAGAATCAGTGAGAGAGGAGATTCATCACCCAGTTCTTGGCACAGTTGTTATCACTGGAATTTGTGGTTCCGGAAACTTCATAGCGCATCCTCAGCAAGAACCTGACTGGAACTTTGAAAAAGTAGCTCAAAGACTTCTTAGGAGGTGGGAGGGCAAAAAAATAGGTAAGTCGGTAGTCAGATTATTCCTCGGTGATGGAAGAAGGGTACAAGTCGCTAAAAGTGGAGTGATGACAATCGTTGCGAATGAGACCGTAGAAGAAGCTATTGAAATATGCCAAGAAGTACTCTCGGTAGCGGTTCAAAGCATCAAACAAGAACACGAAGCTTAATACTAAGAATGAAGCCAGTATCGATCCAGCACGCTTTCAGTGAACTGTTCCAAGA
>JALTMP010000043.1 GCA_027001645.1 Candidatus Heimdallarchaeota archaeon | reverse complement strand
TCTCGTAAACTTCTCAACCAATAATTGCGAAGGAACCTTTCTCTTCTGAGCATCCTCTACTAACGAGATAATCCGCGCTACGGTGCTTTCAGAAACAGGTTTTTCAACCCGTATTTTCAACACACTATCTTGACAAATCGTTCCCGCAAACACAGCATCGTTTTGAGATTTCAAAACAGGAACCGACTCTCCAGTAATCGCGGCTTCATCTACTAATCCCCTTCCTTCTAAGACAACTCCATCGACCGGGATATAATCTCCTGGCCTTAGTAAAACAACATCACCTGGCTTTAGTTCCTCCACCGGAACAACCATCTCCTCCCCATCAACCAACTTAGTCGCGGTTTTTGGCACAAGCGTCATCAATGACTTAATTGTTGTACGCGTCCGCTTGACGGTATAGCCCTCCAACGTCTCTGTAATCGAATACAAAAAGACAATAGTCAACGACTCCTCCAACGCCCCAAGAGACGCAGCACCGACAATCGCTAAAGTCATAAGGACATCAATTGTAATCTTCCTCTTTTCGAAAATCGCTTCCACTGTTTCAACGTAAAAGAACCAGCCACCAGCAAGTGCACCAAGTAAGAAAACACCGATCCTTACTAATCGGGAGGTCTCCTCTGGTAACACGTAGAGCAACACTAGTGTAATCAGCGAAACGATGGTCCCAAAAATTCTAACCCACGGTATTGGAACTTTAAACTCCTGTAGCTTCTCGCTCATTTCTCATCACTCCTCGTTATAATTGACACAAGCCCAGATACTTCGATAAGTTGTCTTAAGCACTTGCTCAGCCAAATCAATAATGTCCTTAATCAATTCGCTTGATAGCGAATAAGTTACCTTTCGCCCCTTCTTGGTAGTAACTACCAAGTTGCAGTCTCTTAGACAACCCAAGTGAGTTGAAACCGTCGATTGCGGAAGTCCTAGCTCTTCCACAATCTGAGAGGCAATTTTTGGGGAATCAGACAATGATTTTAGAATCGCAAGTCGAGTCTTATCACCAAAGCCTCGAAACAACTTTGCAAGCAACTCAACTTGCGTTGGCTGAACAGTTTGCATCAATATATCGCGAATTGCCGATATTTATTTTCCTTTCTGCATTGCCAAAAAACCACCTGGACAAAAATTTCCTTGGCTTGTGCACAAATACAATCAGACAATTTTGATATGTTTCACTAGAAATACCATATAGAAATACTGTAAATTGCTACAAGCAAAAGGATTCTGCTTTTTTTCAAAAGAATTTAATAACCTTAAATAAATAAAATCTTTGAGAAATTCGATGAGTTCTGACCTTTTTGACAAATTCATCCACAAACTCGAGACCGATCCCTCATTTCGAGAAAGGGTATTGAATGCCTTGCGCCCTGATGAGTATGTACGCCGGGATGAATTTTCAGAACTTCTGGAAGAAATCAAACAGTTACGAATAGAAAGTCAACAACGCTTTGAGGCCATAGATAAGCGTTTTGAAGCCGTGGATAAGCGTTTCGAGGCTGTTGATAGGCGTTTCGAGGAGCTCATTGCGTCCATGAACCAACGCTTCGAGTCAGTGGATAAGCGTTTCGAGGCTGTTGATAGGCGTTTCGAGGAGCTCATTGCGTCCATGAACCAACGCTTCGAGTCAGTGAATAAGCGTTTCGAGGCTGTTGATAGGCGTTTCGAGGAGCTCATTGCGTCCATGAACCAACGATTCGAGTCAGTGGATAAGCGTTTCGAGGAGCTCATTGCATCCATGAACCAACGCTTCGAGTCAGTGGATAAGCGTTTCGAGGAGCTCATTGCATCCATGAACCAACGCTTCGAGTCAGTGGATAAGCGTTTCGAGGAGCTCATTGCATCCATGAACCAACGATTCAAAGAACAAGAACAGAGATTCGATCAAAAACTCATTGATTTAGAAGAACGCATTGATCTTCGCTTTGAAAAAGTATTCCAACGCTTTGATGAAATGTCCATTTCCCTTGGACACGACTTTGAGGAATTCAATTCCTTGTGGCTGCAGGACTTCTTCCGAGCCCAAGGCTTTCCAAAACTCGAAATTCGTAAACGCACGTTCTATGACGAGAACTACGAAGTATTCCCAGACAGCCACGATGTCGAAATCGACATTTTCCACGAGAAACCCCTCATTATCGGAGAAGTCACCGCCATTACAAGAAAAATCGATAAAGTAACCACTTTCCTGCGGAAAGTGCAGTTTCTCACAAAACGCTTCGGTGAACCATACGCTGTAGTATACGTAACCTATGGCTTCCTCCCCCGAATCCGTGATGAAGCCCTAAGACTCCTTGAAAACGCTAAAGTTAAAGTCTACACGCTCCGACAAAAAGATATTAAAAAGAATTGAACCCCTCCCCCTATTTCTCTCAAATCCAAATGTCATTCTCCGCCTAAAAAACCCTCTTTTTACGCTAAATGCCATATTCAACGCAAATCCAATCCACGCAAAAATTACATTCTCAACTATCCCGGCTAAAACCACATTGCAAAAGGAAGAAACACACTCCAAGGCCATCGTTAAAAGATCCACAATTTGTCTTCCCCTAGTCAAAGCTTGTAAAAAACCAAAACACGATCTAAGCAAACTAATTCGCTTCCAGCAGGGGATGAAAATAAAGAGCAAACAATAATCGACTTTCAAAACTTCCCAACATCTCAAGACTAGAGGATAAGCCCTTAGCTCAGTCCTTGAGATGTCAACAAGCCCCTCCTCTTCTCCTCCTCTTCGCCTTTCTTCTTCGCGTCTCTCCCCCCTGGCTATGTTGCTTGAACACTGTCACTTCAGAGTGATCAGATTCTAAACTATTCCCACCAAGAATCCTTAAATTTGTCTGTGCGGTTGTGTACGTGCCTTTAAAAGAAAAGAAGTGATCAAAAATGCAAGCAATAAAAAGAACCATCCTAGGGGTAACTCTTTTTCTTCTCATGGTTCTAAGTATTAACTCGCCAAGCATGGCGGAAAACAGAGACAATCAATTCGTCTACGCTACACCCGCTGGTCTTGGCAATTATAATATCTTCGATGCCTTTGGAAATCAGCAGTGGGTGGGAACACTATTCGTTGGACTTTACGCAAGAGACTCAGACTCTGGTTATCAATACACTCCTGTTCTCGCGGAAACCATGCCCACCATCCAAAAGACAAACCAAGAAAGCGATGTCAAAATGATCGCGAGGGTAACGCTAAGAAATAACCTCCAGTTCTCCAATGGCGATCCCCTAACCGCAGAAGACGTAGCGTACACCTACGAGATTTTCTCAACTTCATCAAATATGGATTTAACCTCAAACGCTCCCGGTTTATCAGAAGTAATTCCTATTGACGACCAGACCATTGAGTTCAGATTCCAAACGCAGTCCCCCTTCTACATGGACTCCCTGTCTCTCCCCATTCTACCAAAAAACATATACCAACCTCTCATGGCAACAGGATCGAAAGACTATGAAACAGATCCCGAAAAATACCTTGTCGGAGCAGGGCCCTTCAAACTCGAAAACATAAATCTAGTCGAAAATAGCTTAACTGTCATCCCCAATCCCTATTGGTCAGAATCTACTGGTTTACCCATGTCCGGTGTTGATCGAATCATTTTCAAGCAAATCCAATCAGCAAATGACGCAATTGCCGCTCTCAAAAACGGGGATGTGGACATTCTCGACCCCTTCTACTGGTACGAAAAAGACGAATTAAACGACACCAAAGAAATAACCACCACCCTAGTTCCACAACACGCAACATACGAGCTATCCATCAACCATATCCATCCCGTCTGGGGAAGAACGGCCCAACTAGACTTGTTCCTCGGAAAAACCTTCTATTACACATCCACTAATCAGTCCTACACGATCAAGTCATTCTGGGATGAAATCTCCAACGGAATCATGAGCGAAGAAGAACGCTTGGAGGCGGCTCGACTCGTTCGAGAAGCAATGGCATATGCCATGCCCATGGAAACAATCATCAAAGACCTCGATGGACGCGGCGAACCAGCCACCACCGTCATGCCAAAAACATCCATCGGGTGGCTCTCTTCACTAAAACAACGAGAATACTCAATCACTAAAGCACAAGACCTCATTATCAAAGCATTTGCTCTAGCAGGGTGGAACAACATCACAACAGTTCCAGAATCGACTGGTGTCTACATTGGGGACCTCTGGATGTACTTCAACGAATGGAGTGCTATCACGCTCACGCCAGAATCTCACTCGTTCTCAAATTGGCATTCTGCCCTACGACAAGAACTCTTAAAAATCGGAATCAATGCGACCATATTCGAAGCGGGATGGGATACTATCGCCCCTCGTAGCTTCTCATTCAATCTCACCAGATCCGACTATGAGCAACCCGACGGGACCCACACCCCCGTCCCCTTGTGGAACACCAGTGGCTACGACATGCTCATCATAGCCTACTCATGGGGGTTTGAATTCAACCCTGAAGGAGCCTGGGAAACATCAGCATGGCTGCCACTCGGCTACAACTTCTACAACTACTGGGATCCAGACTACGACACGCTCATGCTCCAATACACCCACGAATTTGACAGCAACACTAGGTCCCAACTTGTCGGACAACTCCAAGAAAACCTCTACCATCATCTCCCCTCCATCCCCCTCTTTCACCCGGCCAGTCTATGGGCCTACGACAAAAGTTGGTCCGACTTCCTAGACCTGGTACTGCTCTCGAATATGATCTACGAGTGGTGGAAACTCAAACCAATCGTCAGTGATAGCTTTACAAGTGACAACTTCTTAACAGCACTCAACCCGTTCTCCAGCATAATTGCCCTACTAGGCACCCTCGGCCTCATCCTCGTAAAGCAACGCAAAGACTACTAGTAAATCCCGCAATAACACAACTTAAGACCCTTCGTTCACCCTCCCTCTGTCCACCTCTTCCCTAGGGTTAGTCTGCTCCTAAATTCCATCAATTGCGTCTCTAAGCATCTCCTCACTCTAACCCAATTAAGAAGAAAAAAGAGCCATCTTGCCACCAAAACAAAGCGATTCTTCATTACATTTACACTAAATGCTACTTAAATCAAAATCTCTCATTTCAGTAGCTACTTATTCGTGGATCAATGATAGTGTCCCCTCGGGTCAACATGCCTCCCCCCTCTTTCTGATTCATGGTGGAATAATCCTTTTCTCTGACATCGAACTCCCTTTCCTTCACATCTCTACAACCAAGACCTCTTGAGCTCCACCATATTTGCCGCGCTCTAAGATAACCCCACCATGAAAGTTGATCCCGGATGACTCTCTCCCTTTCTCCCAATGTGCCCTTGGGACGTTCTTATCATTAATACCACACGCACGTTTCCCCTCTCTTTTCCTCCTATCCTTCAACAAATCCGAAGATAGTCAATTTTGTCAAAACGATTTATAAAATAATTAGGTTATATTGTGAAAAAACATGAAAATCCTTAACTATTTCAATCTTCTACGATTACCCGAAGCGAGCCGTCAATGACCAAGATTCCACGAACCGTCTTGTGAGGCGGCATCGCTAAAAGAGATAGGAGGTGAGCAGTTGGAAGAACTAGTACTAATGATATACATATTCTTCGCGTCTATAATCCTTACAATGGCCTATATGTTCCTCAGCCTGGGCTCCGTGAAAGGACGCTGAAGAAATAAAAAAGAACTCACTCAATCCATGTAGTTGATTGGCACGAACGCGGATCATTGCTCAAATGTCATCCGCATGCCGGCAATGTTCCCGGCCGGCAAGAGCCTTCATAGCGTAAGCTATGTACCAAGAAAACAAATCGTCACCTCCCTTCACTTCTCCCCCTCCTTTTTCAGCTCTACTTTTTGTAGAACCCATAGGATTCTTGTGCAAACACCGATCTTTAAATGATGCCCCTAAAATGCAAAATAATTATGTAGTTTCCACGCAATCCTAATTCTACACAACAAATGGATTCACTGGATAGACGAAGTGACTCTGAATGAGTGGAACAAGGCTTGAGCTGTTACCAGGTCTTCTCAACATGACTAGCGGGATTGCTGTCCTTGCAACTAGAATATGGAACCCATGGCTAATTTCCCAAACACTAGCGATCAACAAAGTATGGGTCAAAGTCATAGGTGCGAGTCTTGTCCTCCTAGGAATAACACTATTCAGTTGGTCTGCGATGCACATAAACAATGCTCTTCTGGGCAAAGTAAAACCCGTGTTGAACAACATCGTCACTACGGGGCCCTACCAGTTCATTAGACACCCTGTTTACCTCGGCATAACGACATCACTAATTGGACTCGCCCTATCCTTCGATTCCTTAGCTAGCCTTCTTCTAGTTTTCCTCCTCTTCTTGCCAAGTGTCATTTTCAGAGCTAAACTCGAAGAAAGGGTTCTAAAAGAAAGATTCAATAAAACATGGGAACAATATACAAAAACCACCGGCTTCCTCCTTCCTAAACTTACAAAGAATCACGAATAGAATAAGATCCATCCCTACATGTTTTTCTTTCCATTTAAACCAAATGCAAACGTTGCACAACCCTATGATGTTCTACGAGTCAGACGTCATAAGAGCACTAATATGCCCTCCTAAATTAATCTCGCAAGGACACAATAAGAAAAATGGGTGTCTGCACCTACAAAACACAGACCCCCCGTACCACCTGAATGGCAACGCTCAATATTATCTATATACAACGTGAAATATTTTTTCCAGAATGAAGCAAAGAGTGAAAGCATTACTCTTCTGGAAAAGGCCGCATTCCATAGCCAAATACTCCATTATTGAAATCAGGGGCAACATTCCCCTTAACTGATTATTTGAAATGCTTCTATCACTAGCTCGTTTCTGGATCTAATTGATAAAGGGATCCAGACTTTTCATTTCTATTTGGGGTTTTATTCTTCAAAGTGCCTAATACTCATAACTACGGATTCTGCAACTAAGAAGTGCTTTAAACGGGAAAATTCTCAAAGAAAGACTCTTAGTAAGGCACTTACTATAACTACTACACATCGAATTAAGCATTAGCGCTTCAGCTGAATTTCCTATTGCAAAATAATTTTGATTAAACGCAATTTTTCAGCACTTCCTTTATAAACAACCTCTCTAGAATTTGCGCATTAGATTTACTACACGCAAATATTGAAATTCTAATCTGCTAGGTGTGCCTATGAAGAACTTCCGTTTGTCCAAAGGGTCAACTTCATTCTGAAAGCTGTTAATCCCTCCAAGTCAGCTAAGAACCGGGTCGTCTCCAACTACGGATAAATACTAAAAACATTATAAAAAGCTTGTCCATAAATTATTGTCCTCTGTTTTGAGCGTGTCGTAGCAGGGTTTTGAGATTATACAGGAGAAATGCCGCTACCAAGTGCTTGTGCTTGTTTTTTCGTGTCCTGGCCCGTACCGGGGGGTTGTGCAGCTTGACCAGGCCGAACACGTGTTCGACGGCGGCTTTCTTGCGGTAGCGGAAGGTGTGCTTCCACAGCCCCGGGCTGTTCTTGTACAGGCGCAAGAACCGCTCAAAGAAGCCGGAGAGACCGTGGGGGACAAAGTTTTTCTTGGGTTCCACGATGAACCGCACGCCCCACGCCTCGAGCTTTGCGTGTAGCCGGCGGTCGTGGTAGGCCTTGTTCCCATACAACACGTAGGCGGCCCTTCTCCTGAGCACCCGTGCCCGTCTTAGGAGCTTGAGCACCTGGGTGATGTCGTGGTCGAAGGACTCGGTAATGCTGAGGCTCAGCACGGCTCGGGTGGTGGTGTCCACCAAGATGTGTGCCTTGT
>JALTMP010000042.1 GCA_027001645.1 Candidatus Heimdallarchaeota archaeon | reverse complement strand
CCGAATATCTTGATTGGGGAGTCTCTTGCTGGTGCGATCGGGTTTAGCGTGGGGAATTACATGGTTCGCGTTTCCACGTTTTTGGTGGGGCTGGTGTTTTTCAAGAGACTTGGGTTTTCGTTGAAAACATTGTTTAGGGTTGATTTTGGCTGGCAAGACATTAAGGATGCGTTAAAGTTTGGCTTCAAGTGGACAGTTGGAAATATTTTCCCGCCTCTTGGGTGGCTGTTTCAAGTGTTTTTGCTTTCTATTTATTTGCCGAATTATACTCAGCAACAGGGGTATTTTTCATTGGCTTGGAATTTTGCCCTAATCGTTATGATTGTAGGGTTGTTTGCGCAGTCATTGCTTTCAGGGGTCTCAGAGTCTTACCACGCAAACAAGCGGGTATTGACCCAGTATTACGCGTTGAGTGGGTTAAAATGGGCGGCGTTCTTTGATCTGTTTTTTGTTGCCGCACTCCTTGCTGTGGGACCCAGGTTTATTTTGGGTGGGGCAGGAATTGACTGGCGAGGGGCGGCGATACTGATGCCTTGGTTGTTGCTGTTTCACGCTCTTGGGTACTTTTCTTGGCTTGGTGACTGGATGTTTGCGGGTTCGGATAGGCCGGGAATGGCAGCGATTAGTTGGGTGATTGAGCAAACTTTGCGGGCAATATTGTTGTTCTTGTTTATTCCGCGTTATGCGTTTTTCACCCAGAGATTTGATTCCCCCCTTGTTGCCGTTATGTTCGCTTATATCCCCGCGTTAATCATTAAAAACATCTACATGTGGTGGGGGATTAGAAGATCCGAGTATTTTCAATTTCCATGGAAGGATTGGTATTGGCAAGGATTGATCGCCCCCTTACTGACTGCGGGAATGTTTTATGCTGTTATTGAGGGTATTGCTCGAATCGTTTGGAAAGTGGATATTGTAACCTCGGTGTTGTTGCTCGTGATTGCGACACTTCCGGGGTTGTACTTGTTTGCTTTCTTCTCAGGATTGTTCGGAGCATTCGATGATAAAACGATGGCAGAATTTGAAAGGGCCGTATACATGGCGGGAGCATTGAAATTTATGACCATTCCATTGTTTAGAAGTGCTCGTTTTGGAGCTCGGTTTTCACCCCTGCACAATCGTTTTCCCTTATCGATTTATGCGTTAGCTAAAGAAGAGGCTGAAGAACTAACAAGAGAAAAGAAGAGATTAGTGATTTAGGAAAAGATGAAAAGATGGAAGGGGAGACTCCGCGTTCTCAATGGAGTTGAGGGGAGAGAGTGATTGGTTATTGTGGCCAGTGGTCTTGGATGAATTGCATGGCTAATTCTAGTAGGTATCCAAAGTTTGATCCGGAGTGTTCTTGTCGATAGGTTGGAATCTTGTAGTCGAAATAGCTGGTCTGTGTTGATTTGTACCAGTAGTAGGTTTTTCCGAACCAGACGAAGTAGTCAGTTGAGGGATCATCAAGGTTCATGGCTGAGTGATAGGGGATAAAGTCTACAGCGTTATTGGAGACCATTGTGTATGATGCTACGGGGTGATATTTGGTGTGAACTGCAAGGTCATCCCACGTGACTGCCCAGTAGCCCTCTCCGTTTGACATGGCAAACGCGGCTGTTATCATGGGTCCAATGACATTGGTTAGGAATGCGTTGGTTTCTACTGAGCGGAGCCAGCCGTATAGTTCGTTGTAGAGGTCGCTTCCGTGGTACATTTGCTGTCCAGCTGGTGTGAGTGTGAAGAAGTCAACTATTAAACCGGCTAACAAATCGATATAATTTGAAAGATAGACCCCGTAATGAGGAGAATCTAGGGTAAGGAAAATGTCCACGCCCATATTCGAGTTTTCTTGTGCAAACATTACTCTTGAGACGATTCCACCCATTGAGGCACCTGCAAGGGCTAGGGGGTAATCTCCGGGGAACCAAGTGTCGAGATATCTAATAAAGTCTGCGAGGTTTTCTGCATTTTGTTCGATCCATAGGTCTCCGTCGTAGTAATCAAAGATGATGACATCATAGCCTTTGTTGTTCATGTCCGTGATTAGCGCGTCATACATGGTTATGGCATCGTCTACCGTGAAACTGTTATCGGGATCAAACCCAAGGACAACAATGATTGGTTTATCAAGGTCTCCGGCTATTCGCCATTCTGTAATGTAGCCAGCATGGCCGTTATATGTGGCTTTTTCGTAGTGGTAGCTTGTTACGGCTTGAACGTTTAGTAAGCCGATTTGCAACATGCTGAATATCAGAATTCCCACAATCAAGGGGAATGTGACTTTTCGATTTGCCTTTAGGATCATAGATTTTTCCCTCTGTATGTTTTGATTTCGGATATGACCGAAAATCGATTCAAAATCAGTAATACGATTTATAAACATATCGGGCAAATTTGTGTTATCTTCCGGTTTTTCATATGTCCATGCATGTGGTTTGAACTAAGCACTGTTTCGAAAACAAGAGTAGGTACCATACAACATCGCAAAAAATGACAAGTGGAGGGGAAACAGAAGGACGGTATCTCAGACAGTTATCTGGATTAGCGCTGTGACAGGGAGAGCAATGATTGATGTGAAGGCAAATGTTTTTTTCTTTGAATGGAGGATAATTAAGAGAGACTAGTGGTGATGTAATGCCTTTTACTTGGAACAATGATTCTTTGGAACTACTCTTGGAATCGCCTCACGATCTAAGTGTTCCTAATATGCTTGAGCGTGTTTTGCTTGCGCTTATTGTTTTTACGGGGTTTTGTGTACTTCCTGTTTCCAGTCTAATGATCATTATTGAGAAATCGGGCTCCTCGCTTGCCAAGTTCTTTCTTCTCTTGCTTGATCCTTATGATCCCTCCATTCTCATGGGTTTCCTTTTTTTTGTCGCATTTCCAGTAGGTACGGGGCTGTTCTCCGTCTATAAACTACTAATCTGGCCATTTATCCCTCAGCAAGACATAATAGTCAATAGAAAGGGAATCGTGATCATGTCTTCTCGACATGTGTTTAAAGGGTTGAAGAACAATCTAGAGTTGAGGAGAGAACCCCAGTCGTTTTTTTCCTGGGACGAAATTCAAGTCGTTTCTAGATTAGATACGCATCGTTTGAAGGTAGTTAGTTCTGATTTAAATTTTGTAATTGACTTGAGTGTTTTTCTCAACGATAATGCAGACAAACTTCTGGAACGGGAAAAAATAGTTAATATTATTCAGGGGATGTGGGAAGAACATTTGGTGTTGAGGAGTCAGTAATAGTTCTACCCCGTGGAACCGAATGAATGAAGGCGATGCTCGGGGAGGAGGAGTCTTGTTCAGGGAACGATGTTGCAAGTGTCTCATAGGCTTAGAGGGAGCTTTGCAGAAAGATGTCTGTGGAAAGCTGATTGAGAAGAAGTATTGTATCAGATGGTAGGGGAGGAGTTCTGGTTTTGATGAGAGTATCTCTAAGTTGGGGAGTGTTCATTGTTTTTTCAGCAAATGCTTTGAGTTTCTGTTGTGCTTCTCCGGAGAGAATTCCTTCGAATGCATAAGCAAAGACAATGTTTTCCTTGGCAATGGTCCAGATTAGAAAATCGTCTCTTTGAATGAGCTCAATATGGGCGTTTATTTGGAAAGTGTGCTTCAATGCGGAATTGATGGCGTGAATGAGCCGAGCGAGGAGGTTATCATCTAGGAGTTTGTCCCTAGGGTTTAGCCAATTGGAATAAAGAAGTTCTGAAGTCTTTTGGGAGAAGATAAGAATAACTATAGGAGTTTCTTTTTTTCTTTGAGAGCTAACGAACTTTGTAGTGATGGCTTCTTGAAGTTCAAGGATTTTTATGAGGTCTTTGTCGGAAGCGTGCAAAATGAGGTCTTGATTATCATTTAGTGTTTCAAGATCTTGTTCGAGTCTCCAGGCAAGGCCTTCGAAGCCCCGTTCCTTGGCAATTTTTAACGCAGACATTAGGTGGACTTTTGCGCTTGTGATGTCTCGGTTTTCGAGGAGGACGTATGTTGCTTTTAGCCACGAGGATCGACAAAGCATCGAGTAGTCATTGATTTCAAGGGCAAGATGTGAGAACTGGTCAATCAAGTTTTGAAATGTTTTCATTACTTCTTGTTCTCTCAAATCTCCAAAGAGAGTAAGCTCGAAGAGTGTTACTTTGAGAAGTCCAAGCAATATGGCTTCATGAAACTCGACTTCAATTTCGTCTCGATGGTTCTCCCAGAGGTCTTGGAGAATGCGTTTTCCTTCGACGACGTGAAAAAGTCGTTTTTTATGTATTTTCAGAAGGCCTTCTCCAGCTTTGATTAAAATATTGAAGCGTGCCCATTGTTCTCTGGATTCTGTGCCCAAAGTCTCGAGCTGTTTGAGGACGTTACTGGCGTGTTCTAGATCATTTGCTTCAAGACTGGCTAAAAAGGTGAAAAAGAGGATTTCTCTTAGGACAAAGGGATTTGAGAATTTCTCGGCGTGCAGTTTTGCTCTTGAGAGGTAATGTAGAGCGAGTGTTGCGTGACCCATTTTGAGTGTAACTCTTCCTAGGTTTCCGTATGAATAGGGAAGGCCCTCTTCAAAATGATAGGTTTCCCGCAAGTGAAGCGATTTAATAAGAAACTCTAAGGCCTGGGGAAGATCGCCTCTGTTCATATGTAGAACGCCAAGATTGTTGAGAATCCATGCGTATTCTACCATGGCTTCGTCACTAAGTGGACTAGAATGCTCTTGAAGTATTCTTTGCGCCTCCAGAAATTCGGAGTAGGCGTTTTGATATCTCTTTTGGATCCACTCAAAGATTCCTCTTATTCTATGGGTAGAGGAATGAATCCAGATGAAGCGATTGTGATTTACGAGGTCATTTTTCTCGAGAAGAGAGCAGACTTCGTTCAAATGGGAAATTGCCAAGGAGGATTGTCGGGAGTGCCTTAGGATGGTCGCTTTTTGTAGCCCAGCAATGCATTGAAAGTAGATAGCATCTAGTTTGTTGGGTAGAGTTTTTGCTATGTCATTGAGTTGATTTGTGAGGCGTTCTACCGTTTTGTACTTTCCTTCTCGTATGAGCAGGTCTGTTTTGAGCTTAAGGAGTTGGCATGTTTGAAGGGGAGTTATGTTAGAATACTCTCTTTCAAGGGCTTCAAGCATTTGTTTTGCTTTTGAGTGTTCCCCTCGGTATGTTTCCTTTTGAATTGCTTCTATTTTCCTTGCATATTGGTCTACTTCTTCACTCAATATTGATCTGCTTATTTTTCGTACTTGTCAAAAATATGCTTTTCTACAAACATTTCCGGGATTTTATTGCAGAGCCTCTATTTTGAATACTTCTTGAAGCACAATCATCTGAATCTCTTCATCGAGTTGGGGGTTAGGTCTGAACATTGGACGCGTTAAATAGGAGACCAAGGTTTTTTTAGCACTAATTTCGTCCGTTATTCGCGTTAGCACTTTTTTTGCGTGTTCTGTAGATCCTTGGAAGATATATACGTAGAGTAGGTCGTTATTTTGGTGGATGAGAATTGAGTATTGCTTGTATTTGATTAATTGAAAGGCAGCTTTTGACAAGAATACTCCTTTTGCGAAGAGATTAATGGATGCGAGAAACGCCCCTAAAAGTAGTTTGTTTTCTTCGAGGGACCAGAAGTCATAGGAATACGTTAAGACTCCTGCTTCTTGCAGGATTAGAAACATGAATGGTTTTTCTCTTTCAAGTCCAGTACCGCTTCTAATGTTAAGGTTTGCAAAGTCTGCAATGCTTGCAGAAAACTCTTGGAGGAGATAGAGACGGTTGCTTTGCTCTTCGTGTTTTGCTTGAGTCATTTCTTTTGCGATCGCTAGATTTTCATTTAGGCGTTTTTCCAGATCTTTCATTCTTAGTGTCTGGGCAATGAAAATTCCTTCCATAAATCGTTTCTTGGCGTTTTCGATTTTCCCGAGGAGAAGATCTAGTTGGCCTTGGGCGAGGTGGGTGGTGCAGAGGAGAGCGAGGAGATCCGATGATTTAGCAAACTTTTCTAATTCAGAGACGATTTCCGAGGCTTGCTGTATTATTTCATTTTCGAGGAAAATCTTGGCTTCCCGTACGAGGAGTTCTAGGAGGAGTATCCGGGCCTCCAACCAGTTTTGTTTGCTCAAATTGAGTGTTTGGGCTTGTGTTAAGAACTGTTGAGCCTTTGCGAAGCACTCGATTTGTCCACAACTCATGTGATACCTCGCTTTTCCTAGTAAGAGCATTCCTTTGAGCTCTTCAGAGATATCTTTTCCATGGGCAAAATATTCGAGATGTCGAATATATTGAAGCGCAGATTCTCGAGCTCCAACCGCGAGGGTCACTTTAATCATTTCATAGACTTGGTATAAAGGAATCCCAAAATCTTCTGCTGAGGAGAGGAGGTCAAACGCTTGTTCAAGGACTTGCATGGCTTTTTTTTCTTTGCCTTGAGAAGCGTATATAGAACCAAGATTTATCAAGGATAGTCCTTTGCCGGGTTTGTTGCCGAGAGAGTCTGCAATTTTTGAGGCTTCTTGGAACTGCGCTTCAGCCTTGGAAAGTTCTCCCCTCATGAGATAGGAAAGTCCAATGTTACTGACGAGCTGGAAACGAAAGAACTTGCACGGTTTTTCTCGGAGATATTTTTCTCCCTTCGTGTAGAGTTCTTGGGCGGTTTTATAGTCTCCAACATAGCTAGCAAGATTGCCTTTGATCTTGTAGAAGATACCGATCCAGGCATTCTTGCACATCGAAAAAAGAGGATATTTGTTTGTGTTTTCTTGTTTCCACAAGTTCCATGCGGAATCCAAGGTCTTGATTCCTTGTGGGATGTGGCCAAGGCGGAAAAGAAGCTGAGCCTTGTAGAGAAGAATTGTAAGGAAGAGGTTTGAAGTGCCTAACTCATCTTTCGTGATGTTTGTTAATTGTTCGGCAAGATCGGTTGCTTCTGCGATTCTACCGAGTTCTGACAGGAGGATGATTTTCCAAACCAGAAGCTCTGTGCGCTTTTCCTTGTTTTCAACGCCAGATTTCAAAACAGTCTCGATCAGATTGAGGCCTTCAGTCAATTTTCCTTGGGCGAGTAGCCGTTCTATGTTGGTAATATCCACTACCGAATTTAGTACCTTCACAGTAATAATAAGTTTCTCTCGATTTTGGGGAACTACAGTTAGCTTTATGCAGTTCACTAGTCAATTCTAGCCTACTTGGTAATAATACACAAGTGATTAGATTGAGAGCTTAGCAATTGAACCCATATGAATGGAGTGAATTAGACTAATTAATATTGATTAGATTTTCGTAAAGAAAATAGGTTCCGTTCGTTAATCGAAGGAATTCGGAGAGGAGATTATCTTGCTACGGGGTTACAGTAGGGGTGTCGTAGCGAGACGGGGTTACCAGGAACGATTGTTGTATCGGCCTGCGGAGTATCCCCCGCCACGGCGGTTATCGCCATATCTTGATCGGGGTCGCTCATGTTCTTGGTCTGAGACGTTGTTCTCAGTGTCTACTTCCGGGATATCTTCGTCAATTTCTTCGAAATTGCCATTTCTACCTAGTGATAGGCGGATATGGCCTCTGAACAGAATTGTTTTTGCATTCTCAAACTGATAGGTTTTGCCAACTTCAATTTTCTCGATGTCTTCATTCCATGCTGAAAAATACACACACCCTGTCTCATCACCGATGAGAACTTCCATCACTTCGTGCTGTTCGCCGGTATTTCGATTCGATACTTCTCTTCTTTCCCCAAGCTCTAAGACTTTGGCTTTCAAGGAAAGATCATATGACCTCGGCGAGAGGTCTTCAACTTTTACAACTTCATTAGATTGCAATAAGATCACATCAAACTGCGTTCTGAGAGAAAAAAAC
>JALTMP010000041.1 GCA_027001645.1 Candidatus Heimdallarchaeota archaeon | reverse complement strand
AGTACTCGTGCCCAAAAGTAAAATAAGGAATCATTTCTTGTGAACATGTCAGAGAAACACCCAATTCTTCCGAGGGAAACATATGGCAACTGTCGAATACCTTGTTGGTAATTTTCAAAATTTCATGATTGGCGCAATTGTTGCGGGACTTGTGTTTATTTTATCCATGATCTTGGTCTATATTCGATACCGATCATTGATGACCGTTCTGATCTTCTCGAGCATCTTAGTAGGCTCAGCTCTAGCGTTTTTGTTTACATTCTTCATGTTTAGCGACAAGCAACTATTAGGCCGAACTATCATTCCTGATGACGCCATCGTCATTGGACTATGGGGCTCTTCTTTTGTGGTCATAGTCGCTACGATGCTAAACGGAGTCACGCAAAAATACATCGTTAACCCCATTCTTTTAGCTTCAAACTTTCAACGTCGGGTTGCTCAGGGAGAGATCATGGGCACCCCTCAATTTAAGCATCGGGGAATTGGGGAAATCAAGACTCTAGTACACACAACGGAAACTCTCATGAATAGACTACGAGAAATTGTTGAACAGATGCAAGGAACTTCTTTGTCTCTTGCTGAAGCATCTGAGGAACTAGCTGCAGGAGCCGAAGAAGTCAGCGCAACCACGGAAGAAGTAACAGGAACCATTCAATCTATTGCAGAAGGTGCCGCTGAACAAGTAAAACGTCTTGATGAGGTAAACACGATTCTTCGAGAACTAGTCCGAGCCAGTGAAGAATCAATTCTTCAAATCAATAAAGCAAGTAAATTAACCCAAGACATTGCTGAACAAACCAACCTCATTTCTCTCAATGCCGCAATTGAAGCAGCACGTGCAGGAGATTACGGGAAAGGCTTTGGAGTCGTTGCTGAAAACGTTCGAAAACTCTCCGTTCAGTCGAAACAATCAGCAAACCAGATTCGCAAAACCATTTTAGAAGTACAAACGCGATTAGAAAATACCGTAGTGGCAATTGAAGACGCTATGAGCCAAGTTGCATCTGTTGCAGAATCCACTGCTGCTGGGGCCGAAGAAGCAGCTGCGGCTAGTGAAGAACAAGCCTCAACAATGGCGGAAATTACCAATTCCGCTCAATCACTCGCAGAGCTCGCTGAACGATCAAAAGCAATTGCAGAGCAGTTTGTCATCAAGAGTGATTGAAAAGAGGAACAACCATATCACAACCGCGCAAGACCACAATACTTTCATGTCATAATTGGAATCATGCCTCGAAATGTTTTCCTCACCAACCGAACCACGTTGGAATGGAAAATTTTTTTTGCTAATGAGAAAAACACAGCTTGATCTCTTCCGCCCTGGTAGCTCAGGGGTAGAGCGCGTCCTTGGTATTCTTCTCCAAAAAGGACGAGGTCGCGGGTTCAAGACCCGCCCAGGGCTCCAACCTCTTCTTTCTTGTTTGAAAGAAGGTATTGAACGTAGAATAAAGGAATCCATCCACTTATGGAAAGAGAATATTTATCAATAAAAAATAGTTACGCGGTCGTAGGCTATCTTTCGGCCCTAAAGGCTCCGCCAAGCTTGAAATTTCCTTCCTCCATAATTGGAGGAACGTTGGCATGGCAGATCAAGGGCTAGTTAATCTTGATTAAGACCCAAATTGGTGGATGAACATGGATGACATTTCGGATTACGATGTTTATGTGATTGGAGCCGGTCCCGCAGGCTCCGCTGCTGCTTGGCAACTCGCAAAAGAAGGGATAAGTGTTGCGTTGATTGATAGAGGCTCTCCTATTGGGAGCAAGAACCTCTCCGGAGGGGTTCTCTGGGGTCATGATCTTGCACTGCTCGAGCCAGATTGGTGGAAAAAAGCTCCGGTGGAGCGTCCAATCGTGTCCAAGAAAATAGGAATGCTTAGTGCGAGCAAATCCTTAGTGCTTGATTGGTTTTTTGAAGAGTGGGGTGAAGAACCATACATCGGATTTAGTATTTTACGTGCGGGTTTTGATCGATGGATGGCAAACCAAGCCAAAGAAGCGGGAGCAGACATTTACGAAGGAATAAATGTTGAAAAACTATGGATCGAAAAAGGGCAAGTAAAAGGCCTTATCCAAGATGGCGATTACTTTCCAAGCAAGGCTGTAATTGTTGCTGATGGTGCAAACTCTCGTATTCTTATTAATTCTGGCCTAACAACCGTTCCATTTGAGAAGAAACATTTCTACCTAGGCATCAAGGAAGTCCTTGATATGCCAAGCGATGAAATCGAGAAACGATTTGACTTAAATCCCAATGAAGGTGCAGCCTTTGAATTTCTCATTGGGGGCTTACCTCGTGGTATCGTTTCAGGTGGTTTTCTTTACACCAATAAAAAATCCGTTTCGTTAGGAATAGTTGTCGAGCTTGATACCCTTCCCCCAAACATTCACAGCTATGATATTCTAGAATACTTCAAGCAACATCCACGAATTCAACGATATGTTGGTGAGGCAGAACTCTTGGAATACGCTGCACATTTCGTGCCTGCGGGAGGCATACATATGATGCCTCCTTTGTTCGGCGATGGGTATGTGGTGGTTGGAGATGCTGCGGGCTTTTGCTTCAGTAATGGTCTTGTAATCAACGGCAATGGTCCCGCAATACGATCCGGAATAGAAGCTGGAAAAGCTGTTGGAAATGCAGTAAAGCAAGGGGACACATCAGCAAGAATGCTACAATCCTATCAAAAAAACCTCATGGATACCTATGTGTTGCAGAATCTCATTAAATTCAAGAATGTAGAAAAGTTCAAAGCAAATCCAAGATTGTATGCTGAATACACAGATTACATCTTAACCACCTCTGAAGTACTTTTGCGAGAAGAAAACAAGCCAAGGAAACACATTCTTGAAACCGCGAGACATAACATGAAGCGCATGAAGCTAAGCCTTGTTTCCACTCTCCGTGATTTGTTACAGGTGAGGCAATTATGAGCAATATAGAAGATCACACCAAAATTCAACGAATAAAAATCGACATAAAAAACAAACTTGGCAAGGTAACCTATGTTACTGACGCCGAACATAATTCTCACATCACTATTGACCCAAACATTTGTCGGGATTGCCCCCATCACATGTGCATCTATGGATGCCCCACTAGATGCTACAACCTCATTGACGGGGAGATCAAGTTCCAGTATGAAGACTGTGTGGAATGTGGCACCTGCTTTATCATGTGCGATCAAGGCAGTGTTTCTTGGACAAATCCACGTGGCTCATTTGGTGTAAAATACAGAATCGGGTGAAATCAGCCATGACCGAAAAAAAATTCACAATAGGCGTACTCATTAAACAAGTCCCCATCCCTTCACAAATGCGGGCGACAAAAGAAGGTCTAATGGACCGTTCCGTCGCTTCCATGATGAATCCCTACTGTAAACACGCCCTCGAAGCTGCACTACAACTCAAAGATGATATCGGGGAAGATCGTGCCGAAATCTGGGTTGCTAGCATGGGACCTCCCAATTTTGAACAATCTCTCAGAGAAGCTCTATCAATGGGCGCAGACCACGCTGTTCTACTTTCTGATCGCAAACTTGCTGGCTCTGATACGTACGCAACAGCAAAGGCTCTTTCAGCTCTGTTAAACACTCTAAACGTAAAATTCGATATTATTTTTGCGGGTCTCCAAACAATAGATGGGGACACTGCTCACGTCGGACCTCAAGTAGCAGAAAGACTTGAACTTCCACATGTTTCCTATGTTGAAGGCATTGAGTATAAGGGAGATCATCTCCTTGTTCGCAGAATCCTAGAAGGAGGTTCCATTACTTACAAAGTTCCACTGCCTTGTCTTCTCACCATTACCAACACCGCAAATACTCCTCGAGGTCCTCGTCTCAAATATGCTATTCAGGCTCGCAAAAAAGAAATCAAGACTTATTCTGTCGCAGATATCGGTTTGAAAGACGACGAAGTGGGGCTAATCGGTTCACCGACCATTGTCTGGAGAGTAAAAAACGTAACACACGACCGACCGCCTTGCCAATTCATGGAAGGCGAAACCGTGGAAGAAAAAGTCGATCACCTCCTCCAAGCCATAAAATCTCCACAAGCAGGGGAAGAACAAGCAGAGGTGTAAGAGAATGAGTTCAAACAACGCAACACAAAACGCCAATAATGAAATAAAAACCGTGGACTTCCGAAAAGGAGCAAGAGGAGTATTTGTCTGGGGCCAAATAACTCCGGAAGGTGTCCCTCATGATGTAGCATACGAGCTCTTGGGCATAGGAAGAGAAATCGCTGACAAACTTGAAACTCATCTAACGAGCGTTCTTATCGGCCATAATGTCAAACAGTTTGCTGAAGATCTTATCCATCACGGCGCTGATAGAGTCGTGGTTGTGGACGATCCTAAATTGGAAACCTTCTCTGTTCTTCCTTACACCCGAGTCATTACTTCTGTCATTGAAAAACTGAAACCAGAAGCATTTCTCTTTGGTGCGACTACTTTTGGGAGAGAACTCGCTCCTCGAGTTGCAGCAAGAGTGCACACAGGGTTATCAGCAGATTGCACCATGTTTGACGTGGGTGAATACATCAATCGAAGAAGAAAGCAACGCTTCGAAAAAGTTCTCCGCATGATCCGTCCTAGTTTTGGAGAATCGAAGCTTGCTACGATTCTAGGGCCATGGACTTATCCACAAATGGCTTCGGCAAGGCCAGGTGTCTTTAAACCATTACCAAAAGACACTTCCAGAACCGGGGAAATCATTGAATTAAGTGTTGATTTTGAAACTGAGGATTTCCTGGTCGAGGTTGTTGATGTTCGACTTGCTGAAGGAGAACAAGTGGATCTTAAGGGTGCCAAGATTATCATCTCTGGCGGGCGAGGTGTTGGAGAAGAAGGGTTCAAACTATTACGAGAACTCGTACAAATTCTTCGAGAAAAAGGCTATAAAACCGAACTTGGGGCGAGTAGAGGTGCAGTAGAAGCGGGGTACATCTCTTCAAAACACCAAGTTGGCCAAACAGGAACAATCGTTCGTCCTGATTACTACTTTGCTATTGGGATTTCAGGAGCGATTCAACATCTTGCCGGCATGAAAGAGAGCAAGTACATCATTGCCATAAATAAGGACAGTGAAGCACCGATTTTTTCTGTGGCCAACTATGGAATCGTGGGCGATTATCAGGATGTTGTGCCTCTTCTGATTGAAAAAGCTAGGAAAGGAGAACTAATCTTTCCTGATCTATAATCTCTCAAATTAAGAAACACCAGAACTGCCCCAGTTGGGTGTTGCCTTCTCAATTCTCTTTGCTCAGTAAAAAGCCAGGAAAGAGCTGAAACGCTTCCTCCTATTTATTTAACCACTCTTTTTTATATGAATCAAGATTAAAAGAGCACTTGGTAGATTCGTAGGGTTTCTGGCCCAGTAGTACTACTCCCTACTGCTGCCCCCTTCGTTGTCGCAATGATACCACTATGAGGATATGGAACTCCTCTATTCACTGTTGTGATATCAACCTGGGTTCCTAGTTCGCGTTCAATAAAACGAATGTCTTCTCTCGTTGCCAATGGATGCAGTAATGTCCCTTTAGACGTGGAATACGCCACAGATCCAACTAGTGGTGAACTAACAAGCAATTCGGGCACTGCTTCAACATCTAACGTTTCAGCGATTATTTCGATTGCTTCTTTCGAAAAGTTGGGACTAACAATGGCTCTTTTGTCAGTGGCAAGAATCGTATTCCCCATTGCAGTGATTGTATCTGAAACCACAGAAACGTTTCTCCCATATTGTTTTCCAAGAGATTTGAAGAATGCTAATTCTTGAGGAGTGATCGTATGGGGGAGTACAATACCGCTTTTATTCATAACTATGAACATTCCAAGTAGCGATGTTTCCGCTACGGTTGTTTGCTCCACATCTTCAATTTGAAGTGTCTCTTTCAAAATGGAAATTGTTGTTGGCTTTGTTTCAGGGGGAATAATCAACAAGTCATCCCAGACGGTCGCGAATAAACCCACATTCTCATTTCCCTTGATCGTAACACGAACAATATCTGGCACGGTATATTCTCCCCGAATTTATTTGATAAAAAGAAATAGAGTAGTAGAGGAAAACTAATCTTCTTCTTCCTCTTCCTCTTCTTCCTCTTCTGGTTCAATTGGTTCCTCGGGACCAACTGGCGCTTCTATTTCTGCCATCTCGACTGGTTGAACGACTTGCTCACCAGCAAGATAGATCTCAACGTAACCTTCATCGTCCTTCGTCATATCAACAATGATCTTGCGAGGTGGCTTTTCTCTTCCCCTATTCCAGATGTATTGATTGACTTTCTCATCAATGAGGATTTTATCCATGTCTGCATGCAAGTGCCGACTCGCGTATTCTCGCAAAATCCCAATCGCTCTCTTGGCTCTTCGAGTGCGGGGAATATGATTTAGTTTCGGATAGAAAGGAACCACTATGCCTTCTCTTCGTTCAATAATCTCAACCATTCAGATCACTTCCAATTCTTTTTTGCAGCGTTCATCGCTTGATCCTGGAATTTCTCCAATTCCTAGCGTAGCTCTTGGACCGAAGCCTTCTGCTAGTCTTGAGAGTGAGCCATGTAGGGATGGGGGAGTTTTTCTTCATTTCATGCGCATAACGCTTCTTTCTATGGTATAGCTTGTGAGTTGCCATATCAGACCCTCTTGAATCTTATTTTTGTTTCTCGTTTTTTCTCTTGAATTTGTTTTAGTAACGCCTTGAGCTGATCGTCCGTGATTTTGCTTTGCAACCTACCCGATTGGGCAAGTGTCGCTAGCTGGTATTCAACTGCTTGTGCCAACTCAGGCTTTACAAGTTTGATGTTCTGTAATCTTGCTCGCGCGTCTTCAGTAAGTACGCTCCTTAGGATTGTTTGGATTTGTGCTTCTGCTTGTTGCCTTCTCTCCTCTTCTTGTTGCTTCCGAAGAGCTTGTTCCTGCAAGGCTGCCAATTTTCTCTGGCGAATTGCCTCTAATTCATCATCATTCATATTCTTCCCCTTGAACATTTCCTACTGGTGTTATGTGTTCATTATCACATATTTTTTTTGATGGGGCGAAAGAGATGAGGGAACTTAGTTTCTTCAATCTAGGGCGGGTAGAGGTCATTTTTTATGCTGACAAGATTTTTGATGCAACTTCACGTGCGGCATTGTCAACAAATTTCATACCCTGCGGACTAATTATTCTACCCTTTCCGGATTGATCTCTTGAAACAAGTTCTGCCTTTTCTAATTGTTGTAGAATCTTTCTCAAGATATTCCCGCTTCCTCGATAGAAGTGTTCAGGTTTTACTCCTCGGTTTCGAAGTCCGCCATACTCGAGTCTGAGCCTTTGAACCCCTATGGGGCCGCGGAGATAGATTTTTCTAAGCACTGACGCCGCGCGGACATACCACCAATCCGGATTCTCGGGGGGTAGTTCCTTATGAACTCCTAGCTTCACGTATTTTGCCCATTCCGGTGGCTGGATCTCAGGTAGCTCTTTTAGACGGATCGTAAGCTCTTCTATTAAGAGGTTTGGAGGTACATCTCTACCAGTAGTCATCTGATTACACCATGAAATATATCTAAGCAGTTCTCAGAGAATGCGGGTTAAATAAGTAGCGTTCGAACACTTTCTTCTTGAATTCCAAACTCCCCGCGGACTGAGATTCATTTCGGGCTTGCTGAGGAAGAATGGCGAAGCCGATTAACAATTGCTTGATAAGCCACTAAGCGAAATCCTTTTGCAATTAAGTCCATACTTTCAGGACGGCATTCTCTTCTAAGGCGTTTTTCTGGAGTAAGACACTGATAAACATCGGGACTGCTAAGCAAAGCAAGGAGGTCTCGAGTTGCATACAAGAC
>JALTMP010000040.1 GCA_027001645.1 Candidatus Heimdallarchaeota archaeon | reverse complement strand
ATGCCTACACGGGTCTATTGATAGCTGTTTATCTTCCCGCAGTGGAGAGGGATCTTGGGAGCAAAATGGCTCTCGTTTTATACTTCATATCAACGTGGACCGTTTTAATAGTAATTCCCTTGGGGTGGCTATTATTAGTCCTATTCAACGATACTTATGATTGGCATCTAATCTGGAATGGAGAATTCATCGGTGCCTCCGTTGCAATTTATGGACTAGGTGCAGCCTACTCCGTCTATGCTTGGAATAAGAATCGAAACTATTTGTGGTTTCTAGTTCTCAATACCATCTTAACTATCGCTCGAAAGCCATTCTTATCAGAAAGAAACTTTGTTGCTGATATAGGACATGTGGGTGCTGCACTAGTAATGATCCCGATTGGTTATTACTTGTTCAGAAGGGAAGTCAGACCTGAAAGGTCACTAATTAGGCAAGAATGAAAATGAAAAAGAAGGGAGGGGAAGGGAGTAGGCAATTTAAAAAATGAATGATATTGGTCCCAGAGGATTGAAAATGATTGCTTTTTTCGGTTTAGCCGTGGGGTCCTCAAAAGCAATAACATTCTCTTGGAAGAGTTCTTCCTCTCGCTTCTTTCGAATGATCTCTCTCTCGGTTTCTTTGTATACTTTGCTTCCAATAAAGCCTTGATTTTCCAAATATGCTCGGGTGATGATCAATCCTAGGGTCTGCATTTGAAGATTAGTCCATTTTGAGGAAACGCTTGCATTCTGCACATAAATGAAAGCTGATCGTTGCATTCTGCTTGGAATGTATGCACCGCTCAAATGTCCCTTTGTGAACCGCACAGCTACATGTATCTCCGGGATATGGAATAATCTTTCTGGGTTCTTTATTGCCCATTCTTCCGAATAATTAGTAACGTAATGAACTTCGATTCCTGCATTATGCTGGGTTTCCCACTCGGCTTTGAGGATTTCACTCTTCAGTTCGTAGGATGTATAAATGCCTTCACCATGATAGATCAAGCGAATATCGAACTGGTTGGCTAACTCTATGAAATCATCGAAGATATCTCTTACTGCTTGGAAGATAGCCTTCATTCTTTCGGGCGTTTTTCTATTTCTCTTGGTGTGTATAAGAAAGACAACTTTCCTAAACCCAAGAAGCTTCAGCTGGCGGGCAAATCTTAATGAAAACAATGCTCCCTCTTTATATCCGTGAACTCCTGCTTTCTCTACTCCAGTCCTATGCCCGTCTAGGATCAGGTATGGGACTATTTTTGGAGTCAGCTGGAATAGCTGGTTGGATGAAATGCCTATTTTGTCAAGAGGGGCTTGAAGCCCAAGTAAGTCATCTCTTGAGATCATACCTATGCTATATTGGGATTAATTAGTTTAAATATCGAGAGCGAGGGGGGTCTCTAAATGTGAAAGTATTTGGATTTCCGCTATTGGCATGATTTCGCTCAAAACTAAGTTGCACGGAAGAAGGGCGTTTGTAACTCGTTTGCAGCTAACCCCCCATGTTCTGTGGCCGGGAAGAGCGCTCGTCCCAGATTAAGTCCGTGTTCGAACCAATCTGTCTTGCCTTCCCATCGAGGATAATAGCCTGGATAAGGCGAAAAATGGACCTTGCCTGTGCGTGCCATGGCTTCCTTGTTTTTTCCTCCCATGAATTTCCTGATTTCTTTTTCTTTGAAGATTTCTCCATATTTCCCCCAAGCGATTTCTAGAAGTTTTTCCAAGAGGTCTTCTTTTCCGTTTCTTGGAAAAAAATGTATTGTACGGCCTGACTTTCCAACAGCATGCACTAGTCTTTTTAGTGCAAACATATATTTTCGTGGAAACTTGATTCTAGTTTGTACTTCTGAATGCCCATGATCAGATCCTATTAGGATCACAGTTTCCTCTCTAGTTTTCCGAGGCAAATCT
>JALTMP010000039.1 GCA_027001645.1 Candidatus Heimdallarchaeota archaeon | reverse complement strand
CTGATCCGATCGCAACTCTAAGTTCTCCACATCTTCTGGATTGACCCTAACAAAGGGAATACCACCCAATTCCAGGACTAGGTGTGCGTGATCGTAAGTACCATCGACTACTATTACATCTGCTTCCTTAACTTCTTCCAACGCTTTTGAGAGCTCAGGGGCTCTTTCCTTGAGTTTTTTCTTGACGTACCAGGAACTTGCTTTGTACGCAGCGGTCATTTCTTCTTGGTTTGGTTCTTGGTTTTCTATTCCTGGGCTGACTTGTTGTTGGGGGTTGTTTTCATTATTCATGTTTTTCACTTTTGTTAGTAACTACTTACTTACTCTTGTTTGCTATCATTAAAATTGTTTTCCAATTGGTTATTGAGCCATATCAAGAAATGCTCATCTTTTCGGACAAAACTCACGATTATATAGATCTACTTGTATCTATGGCATAGTTTCACTTCTCATTTTGCTATTGATCGAACTCGACACTTTGCCAGTTATTAGTTAAAAAACACTCATAATGGATCTTCATTTGGGTTTTACTACGAAACCTTGAATAATAAAGAGTAAAATATTTTGTGTGGAGGGATTTGCATTGAGTAGAACCCATAAGAACTCGATAATCCTAGAAAAGCTCTTAGAGCGAGGAAAAGAATTATGGAATAAGCCAGCTAAACAGGAAATATTCGCGACCAACCCTGATGCTAATGATCTGGTAACTGACTTGGAACGATATCCTCACGCATTTCTGTTCGCCTGCATCATGGATAGGCAAATGCCATCGACAAGGGTTTGGGAAATTCCATTTAAGTTAAAACAGCTACTGGGTGATTTCGAATTTTCAACACTCTTGGCCTTATCTGAAAAAGAAATTGTTGATTTATTTGAAGAGCACAATCTTCATCGATTCCCTAAAATAATGGGCAAGAATATTTATCGAGCAATTCGCCTGATCCATGAAAAATATGATGATAATGCATCAAATATCTGGAATGATACTCCCTCTAGTCATGAGCTAGTTTCCCGGTTGCTTGAATTCGACGGTGTGGGTCAAAAGATCGCTTCAATGACCACAACCATTCTAGCTAGGAATTTCAAAATATCCCTCTCCGATTATTCTGCCATAGACGTTTCTGTTGATGTTCATGTAAAACGTGTTCTTGAAAGATTAGGTATTGTTGAAAAAGGCCTTTCGGAGGATGCCATTAGGTACAAGGTAAGAGCACTATTTCCAGAAAATCCTGGCCTAATTGACTTACCATTATGGGACATTGGTTACCGATATTGCAAACCTAAGAAGCCATTATGTTCTGAGTGTTATATGGAGAATTCGTGCCCTAAGAAGATCTAGTCAACGTTTTAAATTCCAGTCAATAATTCAAGCGTTCCAAGCGATTTTTTCTTGAGCTTTCCCTATGTCGACTCAGTTTTTATTTCATGCATTATAATCAAAAAAGAATTTCACCGAAAAGGGCTAGTTCTTCGACAATTAAGCATGATAATTCATCAGTCAAAAAAAAGGTAGCAAGATCTGTGTGTTTACTGGGAGAGTGCCAAGCAATTCTCTGCTGGCTCTAGAATCATGCGAAAAAGCAGAATTCACAGGAAAAATCCCATGATAAGCTTACATTGATGATTTATGATTATTCACGTTCCTTCTCTTCAAATTCCCTTTTTTGTTTCTCTGCATTCATTGTAATCATTGCAATACTTAGCATCTATGAAAACAAGGCTATGCTAAAGATCCATGCAATAACGAGTATTGTTCTTACCAGGTTTCTTGCATCATAGTTTTTAATCATACTGTCGATCGCGATGATGGTGATGATTGGAAAAAAGACAATGCCAACTATCGCTAATACGAATCGTATTTTTCTCTCCGCTATCGGCATAAATACATTCGAGTACTTGAG
>JALTMP010000038.1 GCA_027001645.1 Candidatus Heimdallarchaeota archaeon | reverse complement strand
CTTGTAAAGGGAGCCTCTGGACAGGCGGTTCAGAATATGAATCTGATGTTTGGACTCTCAGAAGAAACAGGTCTCACGTATCTTCCTCTCTTCCCCTAGTAACGCTGAGGAGTCTCATCAGAGGATATCTCAAACTCTCATTGTATTCAAGTATAGCCTCTGCTCTACTTTTTCCCACTTCAACAACCACTTTGACGGTAAGATGTTCCCCCCTCAGCTCGGAATATCCCATTTCTGAATAATCTCTTCTCACTCTGCCCTCATTAATTCTCACTTCAGCTTCAACCACATAGGGCTGACTCTTAATCGATTCCTCCATGAGCCTCTCAACATCTTTTATAAATTCTATTTTCAGGGGCATTCCAACAAACTGATGGTATACAGCACCGAGTTTAATTCCCGCTTCAAAACAGGCTATAAACTCATCCTTCATTGTGCATAAACACCCTTATCGGAGATATGGCATACTGTAGGAGTAGAATCAGAAACAGATATGATGCAAAAATGAGTGATTTAGTTCTGTATATTCCAGAAATCAATGATAAAATCAGAAATACTGCCAGAGTTAGGAGTATGGTTCTGTTTTTAATTTTCTCATATCTTATTGGAGAAATCATCAGAGCAGATAAGATGAATGCAATGACAATAATAACCAGTTCTGGAAAATCTGAAAGAACGAGGAGTGATATGGCTAACCCGGTATATGTTATTGGAATTCCCTCAAAGTAGTCCCTTTTTAAGATGTTGAATCTTGCCAGTCGGAGCATACCTGTCGCAACTATAAAACCTGCAGCAGAAAGCGAAAGAGTTGAGGGTGAATACAGAACAAGTATTAAACCAGGAAGTACTCCAAACGAAACTATATCAGCAAGAGAATCCATCTCTCTACCTAAGAGACTCTTCTCCCACTTTGCTACAAGTCCATCCACTCCATCAAGAATTGCAGAAACAATAATTGCTGAACATCCATAATAGATGTCAGTTATGGAAAGCCAGATTCCTGCAAACCCCACAAGGATGTTTGAGATTGAGATCAGGTCAGGCGCTCTTATCTCATCCATTACTCCCATTGATCTCCCTCGCTATAACGCTTTTACCCGCATACACCTTATCTCCCTCTCTAACCATGACCTCGTAACCCTCTGGCAGGGTAACATGAACTCTCGAGCCGAAAATGATCATCCCGATTTTTTGTCCTCTCTCTACATTTTCCCCTTCAGAAATAAAACTCACTATCCTCCTCGCAAACCACCCAGCAATCTGAACTATTTCAAGATCACCCTCCTCTGTTTTAATCAATGTTCTTCTCCTCTCGTTCTTTCTCCATTCTCTAAAGGCTGGTTTAAATTTCCCGGGAGTGTGCTCAATGCTTATTACCTTCCCGCTTAGAGGTGAACGATTGATGTGACAGTCAAATGGTCCCATAAATATCTCTACTGTGTTTCCATTTACTTTTTTTACAGTACCATCTGCTGGAGAGAGGGCACCCTCTCCTTCCGGATTTCTTGAAGGGTCTCTAAAGAATATCGCGAAAAAAATGAAAACAAAAAACAGAAAAGCTGAGATATAAGGAGCTATGAAAAGAAACATCACTGCGATAGTTAATATAAGGGCCAGATACTTGATGACCTGGCGAAGTATCATACCCTTTTACCTCTTAGTGCATCGACCATCGCATCTTTGAGACCGATTATCAGCTCCTCCAGCTCAGGAAGGATTGTAAATACCGCGTAAGCAATGATTATAAGGGCTATGGTCGAACCAATCTTGGCAAGAATGTGGTGTGCAATATAAAAGCTGTTTTCACCAAACCAGCTGTATGAGTAGGCGAGAATAACAAATACATTTCTGAAAATATTAAGGATGAAAATTGGGATTACAGAGATAACAAATGCCATAACCC
>JALTMP010000037.1 GCA_027001645.1 Candidatus Heimdallarchaeota archaeon | reverse complement strand
TGTAGGCTGCTTCATTTACGACGGGAAGATCGCTTGAGCCAGCAGAAACGATAATGGCCTTTGCCCCAGAATTAGGGGGCAAATCTCCAATAATTGCTATTCCTGAAGTTGCATCGAGATTCAATTCTTCATCTTGGAATGTTTCGTACAGTAATTCTTGTACTTCTGAGAACTTCTCAGCTCTTATTTTTGTGATCATGACTCGCTTTTCATGACTGTAAAGTATTTTTGCAGCTCTTACTATCTGCTCGGGTGTTTTGTGTCCACCATAGATTACTTCGGGGAATCCTAATCTTTTGGAACGATGAATATCTAAAGTCAAGTCGCCTTCGGAGATATATTGCGTTGATTGAATCTGCCCAAGAGCTTCCTCTAAGTCTATTTGCCCCTCTCTTAATCTTTCAAGAATCTGTCGAATATTACGCTCATCTTTCATGCTTATATCTCCTCTGCGAGATTTGTGCTTCAGCTTCGCGCCTAACCTCCCATAGTGGCATAGAGAGCTGTTCAGCGATCTGATGAAGATCGTCGTACTCTAGTTTCCACCCTACAACTTTTCCATTTAGTATTTTCTCCTTGACCCTAATGTCCCAGTCCTTCCCGCCAATTGAGATCTTCTCTGAACGAATTCTTCTTTCTCCAATATGCCTGCTAATCTCTTGTATCCTTACTCCAAACGTAGACGTATAACGCAACAGGTCGCTTGTTACTCCTTCTGGCTTTTGAGTGAGTATTCTCAGGCACCAAGCGGGTCTATTCTTTTTCATAACAAGAGGATAAGCTGAGACATCTAGAACGTCTTTTCTTTTGGAGAATTCATTAAGAATGTGCCCCAATTCTTCCCCTGACATATCATCGATGTTTGTCTCTAACTCAAAGATGCGATCATGCGAATACCAGCCATCCATATGTGCCTCAATGGTTGAAAGTTCGATTAGGTAAGTACTCAATACGTCTTCTTTGTTTTCTTTATTCCAGCTTTCAGCATAATTCTTGATGCTAAAACTAGTACCGTCAGGGATCTGCTCTGCATTCAATGCTTTAAGGAAGAATAGGCCTACAAGAGAAGGAAGTAGACTTGCCTTAGATTCATAGGTTATCTTGAGTTTCAGAGATGCTAGCACCTTTCTGAGGTCCTTTTCATGTTCGCGTTCTGGATCTGTTGTTTTTTCTTTGTTAAGCGGAACAACTATTTTCGTATACCAAACTCTCTCGACTTGCAACCGAAAGATGCCAAATGCAAACACAGCAAAATATGCCAAGTCAGGAATGCTGAATTGATCCGCATCTTTGGTCTCAAAGTAATCTTTCAAATCATTCATTTTTTCCATGACATTGGCAAAAAATGAGTAATCCGTGTGATTCTTGAGGAATGTGATAAGCTCGAAGAAGAGTTCATAGCCTTTTCTTTTGGGAGGTTCTTCGCATTGGACTACTATTTGAACAGCGGAATTGCTAGCTGACTTCTCCCCTTGTTTTTGCATAATTCCTACAAAAAGGGGGGATTCCCCCATTGACTGAAGAAAATTCGAGAGTAATTCTTGAACTTCAGAAATAATCTTCTTCTGTTCGTTCAATGAAAGAAGACGTAACACGCTTTCCGCTAAATGGGGGGGAAGAAGAGAGGAATCTGATGTGTCTAGGAGAAGAGAAAATAAGGCCATCATGAGTTTGGTCTCGAAAATCAACCATTAGTGTTTCGATACCCTCGTTTCGTGAGTAATCTCCTCTCAGTAATTATTAAGTGTCCCATCAAGATAGGCTTGATATCCCTTCAAGTCAAAAAGCCCGTGTCCAGAATACGAAACTAGGATTGTTTTTTCCTCATGACTACTCTTTGCTTCTAACGCAATATCTATTGCTGCTTTGATTGCATGTGCTGTTTCCGGCGCGGGTACCAGACC
>JALTMP010000036.1 GCA_027001645.1 Candidatus Heimdallarchaeota archaeon | reverse complement strand
ATAAAATAGTGGTGTTCAATGACATTGGAACAAACCGCAGACATAATTGAAAGCGAGCAAAGCAAGTTTTCGACAATCACTTTGAAAGTAGCAGGAGAGGCAGGCATGGGAATCTTTGCCTCTGGAGAAATGCTCGCGAAAGCATGGGCAAGAGCAGGTTATGACGTCTTCACGTACACAGAATATCCTTCTCTGATCCGTGGAGGCCATAACACTTACCATATTAGGATTGGGGATCAACCCGTTCGTAGCCAAGTAAAGCACGTCGATATTTTGATCGCGCTTAACGAAGAAAGCATTCACTTGCATTTGGATGAAATGACACCCCAAGGAATGATCATTTATGACTCTACAAGAGTCCGAACATGGAAACCGGAGGATTCTCCGAGAAAAGACGTGAGATTTCTTGGAATTCCTATGCTTGAAACAGCATTGCAAGCCGGTGGAACCAAGATTACAAAAAACGTTGTTGCAGTGGGGGCAGTAATGGCTCTTGTTGGGCTCCCGAGAGATTATCTTGATGCGGTCATCAGACATCAATTTGGCAAAAGACCCAAAATTGCAGAAATGAATATCCATGTAGCTAAGGCGGGTTATGATTACTTAATTGAAAACATTGGAGAAAAGCTGTTCAAAATCCAGTTGAAAGCGGGAGAGTCAAAACAAAAAATGCTCATCAATTGTGCAGATGCTCTTTCCATGGGACTGATCAAAGGGGGATTGAAAGCCTATTTTGGGTACCCAATGACTCCCGCCACACCCGTTTTGACATTTCTTTCTCAACACCAAAAAGAATTTGACCTTGTGAGCTTTCAAGTCGAGGACGAACTAGCTTCTATTAATTTCGCGATTGGAGCGAGCGTAATGGGTGTTAGAGCCGCTTGTGGAACCTCTGGAGGAGGCTTTTCCCTCATGACCGAGGCCTTTGGCTTGGCTGGTAGCGCTGAGGTTCCTCTCGTCATTGTAGAAGCCATGCGTCCTGGTCCCTCAACAGGATTGCCCACATGGACAGGGCAGGGCGATTTATTGTTTGTAACGTTTGCCTCCCAAGGCGATTTTCCAAGAGCGATTCTCGCTCCTGGGGATCACGAAGAACATTTTGAACTAGGCTTCAAAGCGCTGAATCTTGCAGAAAAATATCAAATGCCAGTAGTCATTTTAACAGACAAATGGGCGGTAACCTCACAAGCAACAGTACCAGTGTTCGATACTTCCAACTTAAGAATTGAACGCGGAAAATTGATTACTCCCGAGAATTACAAAGAAGTCCTAACTGGAGAAGTGGAATTTAAGAGATATGAATTCACGGAAGATGGTATCAGTCCCCGCTCCATTCCAGGAGTTCCTGGAGCAACCCACAGAATATCTGGAAATGAACATGATGAATATGGTCATATCAACGAAGATGCAGAGAATCGACGACTAATGATGGATAAGCGAATGAAGAAATTGGAAACACTGAAGAATAACAAAGAAGACTGGCCAGATCCAAAAATCTATGGTTACCCCTTGGAGGAAGCGGACATTACCATTATTTCCTGGGGAACAACAAAACAGATCATCCTTGAAGCAATCGCAAGATTAGAACACCGTGGCATTAAAGCATCACTGATCCATGTCACTCATGTTTGGCCATTCCCAACGGAATTCTTCGAATCAATCAAGGACAAGGTTAAGAAGACCATCGTTATGGAAAACAACTACATAGGTCATTTCCATAAGCTCCTAAGACAAGAAGCGCTATTTGATACAGATTATCAGTTCTTCAAAGACGATGGACGCCCCTTCTTCCCAGAAGAAGTAGTCGAAAAAATCGAAGACATTTTTGCAAACCCATCCACAAACTAAGCTGATATCGACCAATTCGGCCGATTTTTTCTTGTTCCTCTTTTTGATTATTATGTC
>JALTMP010000035.1 GCA_027001645.1 Candidatus Heimdallarchaeota archaeon | reverse complement strand
AAGAAGTATAGATGCGCTTTACCATCTCATCACCGAAGCAACGCGCCCTTCTTGTAATCGCGCTCATAACTCTTTCACTTGTTCCACTTACGGCTTTTATTTCTCTAGAAGAGGTACAAAAAGAAATATCGGGTTTCTTGTCGTCTGCTGACTTAGAAATCAGTACTTTTAACATAACTGAAGAAACGCCTAAAGGCATCTACGTATCAGGCATACTCTTGATTAATTCTTCCCGCTCTTCTAATAGTGATTCTTTCTTCCGAATTAACCCTACTCGTTTGGACGTGGATCTCTGGAAAGATGACGAATCTCTTGGATCTATACGTCTTTTGTTGAGGGGGAAATTCAATAGCTCAAAGAGCGAAAGAACAACGGAATTTTCATTCTCAACCTTCCTCTCTTTTGAAAATGCAAAAAATGGTCAAATCGCATCCGAAAAATTCTTTGAAGAATTGTTTCTCGAGTTTCCCCTGGTTCTTAATGTGTCTGGAACCTTGTCCTATGAATTTCTTGGAATTAAGGATTCTGCGTCTTTTTCTAACTCCTTAGCAATCACTGGGCTTAGAAATTATACTTTCTTGGGGATTGCCTCCATTAATACAGAAACAAGCTATGATGATGAAATCGATGTGGTCGTTCAAATTCATAATCCTTTCCAAGTTCCCTTTTCAATAGATGGCTTCTTTCAAGTCTTTGTTAACACAACAAGAATTGGACTTCTCGACCCTAACGCCCTCCTGTTTCTTAATCCTGGAATTAACACTTTCACAATTCCGCTTGCTCTATTGATGTCTATTGATGATTTGGTTTTATTGCTCACGTCACTCTCTAACTTTATGCTTATACTCAAAGGCACCATTTCTATCATTTTCAAGTATCATCAGTTTCCTCTAAATTATTCTCTAAATGTTTCCTTTAGTGATGACGGTTCTATTCTCGACGCTCAAATAATCAACATTTCTAGCGTTTCCATTGATCTTGAAACGTTGTCAATTGCGCTACTGTTGTCTACCAACATTACAAACTATTCTCCGCTAATTCTCAGAATTGTCCGTGCAAATATTTCCATTTATACCTCGGACTGGGAGTTTCTCGCCAATGGAACGTGGAAACCCGAAATACCTGCGACTATTGACGCGTACGGATTTCTGCTCATATACGATCTTCCGATCCTAGCAACTAATGTATCTCTAGGTGACCTCCTGCAAGTTGGATTGGAGCAACGGATTAGCCTAGAAATCTGTTTGACTATTAGTATAGCTTCTGCCTATGTCGATGTCTGTTTGCTTGTTCCTAGTGTAGAATTGTAAAGTCCTATCTTAGGCTCCAAGGAAATCAATATAAGATCTGAAGAACATCTTTAGTTTGTCTTTCTTCTTTTCATTTTGAGGTGAATAAAATGGATTTGAGCCCAGAGATCTTAGACATAATTAAAAACGCTAAAACAATCGCGGTGGTTGGATGCTCCACGAATCCAGAAAAGGCTGCTCACGAAGTCCCCAAATATCTTCAAAGCCAGGGATACAAGATCATCCCTGTAAACCCCCGAGCAGATAGAATATTGGGTGAACCTGCCAGAAAGAGTCTTAGTGAAATCAATGAACCCGTGGACATCGTTGATGTTTTTCGTCCAAGCGATGAGACTCCTGCAATCGTAGCAGAAGCGGTAAAACTAAGCCCGCCCCCAAAACTCATCTGGCTTCAGCTAGGAATCAAGAATGATGAGGCAGAAAAAATAGCGAAAGAAAACGGGATTCTTATTGTAATGGATCATTGCTTAATGGTGGAACACAAACGCCATTTTGGCAAGAAATAGTTCCCAATTCATTAGCCATTCTCACTTCTGTCTAACTATTCAACAAGTTTGGACTGAAAAGGGTCCTCATTGAATACTTCCAAATGCTTCTTCAACTCTGCAAGAGTTTGATCGAGTGGTTCTAGTAAAACCCTTGTTTTACCAATTAGATCAATGAAATTCAGTTCTCTGGGATAGCGAGGAACTACATGAAAATGCAAATGATCAATGCTTCCACCGGCTTCACGCCCTTGATTGAACCCTACATTAAACCCTTTAGGTCTTTGTGCGATTTCTAAAAGCCTCATGTACTGAAGTATTTTCTTGTTAATTTCGATCACTTCCTGCAAGGATAACTCTCCATATTCTGAGACATGGCGTTCTGGAAAAATCAGCCCATGGCCAGATGTATATGGGTAGAGATTCAGAATAATGATGATACCATTTCCCCGGAAAACTTCATAGGAAGAGATGTCGCGATCTCTAATGGAGCAAAGAATGCACTTTTTTGTCTGTCTCTTCTCAGGATGAGTAATATATTCCTTCTTATGAGGTACAAGAAAATAGTCTGGAAATAAGGGCTCCACGCTTGAACCTAGTGATTCTGTCCTTATATGTCCCTCTATTCGATTGCGGTAGTTCTCGTTATCTTCATTATTTTTTTCACAATTTGTGTGGACCACCCGCAATCATTTTATGAGGGTGGCTCAAGAATAACAATGACGCCCATGTGTAGGATGCTCGCTGTTATCGGCCCCATCAATGAGAAACGAGTAGTTGATTCACTCCTTATTGGTATTATCGATATGGCTCTCGAACGTACTGGGGAAACCCACGAAGCCCTAGAAGAAAATCCGGACTACGTTCATGATAGCGGATGGGGCGTCGCATGGATAGAAGAGGGCAATATTAACCTCTATAGATCGCCCACGCCTATTTTCGAAGACAAGCTTGCTTTAGAAAGGCTAAAACACAACTTCATATTCAGAGAATTCTTGCTATTCCACGCTAGAAAAGCATCGCCTTCCTATGAACCAAGAATTGAAAATACGCATCCATTCATTGCTGATTTTGAAGGATTGCCTGTCGTTTTTTCACACAACGGGGAAATAAAGGAAAGTTTCTTCTCTTCAACACCTCCACTAAAGCAGTATCAGCCTACCGGAAACACAGATTCTGAACGCTTTTTCTATTATCTACTTGAGCAAATCGGTTCTCCCGATAAGCTTAACAAAACCACACTCCAGAAGATTCTCCATGATCTTCCCCAAGATTCCTACACTGCCATTAATTTCATCTTGGCCACTCCACGAGACGTTTTTGTCAACGTTCAATATTCTGTGAAACCAAGGTACTTTACAATGAAGCAAGCAAGACTAGGGGATACCACTATTATTAGCTCCGAAAAGTTCTCACTAGATAACGTCTCTTGGGAACCCATTTCAAACAATACTTTATTGCATTTTTCACTGCTTAGAATGTAACGCGAAGGGGCGATTTAATTGAAATCAAAAAAAGTTGATGAAAACGTTTATTTTCTAAGACTAACGCACGGAGAGGATGTCTTCGAAGCGATTGTAACCTTTCTCAAGAACGAAAAAATCAACTGTGGCGAAATCAAGGCTATTGGCTCACTGGAAAAATATAGCCTTGCCTATTACGACGGAAAAGAATACTTGCCCATTCAAAAGGAAGAACACGTAGAACTAGTTAACCTGATTGGCAATATTAGTCTAAAAGACGGAGAACCATTTCCCCACATGCATGCAGTAATTAGTAGCATTACGGGGTCTTGCGTCGGGGGCCATGTTCTTCCCGGCAACATTGTTAGCTACGTAGTCGAAGTGATTATTACCCGATTCAAAGAAATCGTTGAGAGAAAATACGATGAGAGTAGTAATCTAGTCTTATGGGACATCTAGATACTTGCGCCACAAAATTCATAGGATTGTTGGTTGTTTTCAGAACTTTCTTGTTTTATCCTCACAAATCACGCAGAAAGACCCGCTGCTAGAACTACTGCTTGTTGTAGCAATTCTGCAACTTTCTCACCTTTCGGAGTTAAATGAAGTTTTCTTCGGTTATTTTGCCCTCTTTCCTCAAATACGAAGCTTGAATGGATTAGATCGCTTAGTCTTAATGATACTGTTCGTTCACTCATTCTTGATTTGGAAATGAGCTCAGATAGGATTATGCCTGGGTTTTCATGGATTAATAAGATGAGGTCTATGGCTCCCTTGTTGAACAACGCTCTAGTGACAGGATTGGAAAGTTGCGCAATTGCACTGCCCATTATGCTTCATACTAAGTAGGGAGACGTTTCATATAAACCTTGTTTCTCCGTAACTAACTTTATAAGTAATATCGTAATAATGATTCATTGCTAGTGAGTTTCTTAGAAAATGAGAAACTACATTAGTGCCGGAGGAATGATTGTGATTGAACGAGAAATCCGAATTCCAAGCCTTGTAGACCTTGATTTTGAAATCATTGATGAAATTCTAGTGCGGAAGGGAATATGGTTCATGTGCCCCTTTTGTGATAATGGTGTTTACCAGACTCGCGGTCACTTGATCAACCATCTTAAGTGGAAACATTTTGATGAGTTGATCCGTATCGGGGCCGCTTAAAAAGCAATTCCGCCTAAAAGTCTTTATTGAACAAGGAACAAGATACTACCGTGGCAGAAAAAAAGATTATTGAATTAGTCGTTAGGGCGAAACACGATGTTTTGAACATTCGAGAGGGAGACGAGCTTTATTTTCCGCTGATCAGGGAGGATATGATTCATCTCATTCTTGACGAAACATGGGAAATAGCTGAGGCGAAGCCAAAAGACAATATCGCCTCGGATAATAACGAAGAATAAGCATCTCGCGTCTAGTGAAGCGTGGAGCCAACACCAAATTAATCCCGGATCAATTGTTGTCTTCTTTTTCAACGATTGCTTGAAGCTTAGTAATAGTCGCTTCCAATTCTTTGGTCTTTTTCGTGGCCTCCTCGACTTCTTTTCGGAGCTTAGCAATCTCTTCAGGTTTCTTAGCTTGTTTATAGAGGTATTTGATTACTTCGTAGGCCCTTCGCTTAATTCTGCCATCAACTTCCATTTCCTCGGTTTCTCTTAGTGATCCAACTGCACGAATGTCTTCGACGTCTTGGAGTGCGCCGATTACTGCCATTTTTATCCTAAAGTTTCTTTCCTTCAGCATGGGTGTTAGCACTTTAAGTACTTCTTCTGTTTGGAATCTCTTTCCAAGTTTTCCGAGGGCAGCAATGGCTGCAGTTCTTACAAGAACTGGTTTGTTTGTTTTGGCCCATTCAATCGCCACATCGATTCCTTTCTCGACATCTAGCTCTGCGAGGCCGATGAGTGCAGATCGCCTAATAATTTCAACATGCGATGGCTTCTCTAGCTGCCTAACAATGGTGTCAAAAGCGCTTTCTAGTTGTATTTTTCCCAGAGCATGTGCCGCTTCGGCTTCAACGTAATAGCTTTCATCTCCTTTCTCAAGAAATTCAATCAGGGCTTTCATTGCTATTTCGTCTCGCTTGAAACCTCCTAAGGCCCGAACTACTCCTCTTCTTCCCTTGGGATGTTTTATGGATAGGGATGCAATCAACTCGTCTCTTGCTTCTTGAGTTCCGATCTTGCTCAATACTCCCGCAATTCTTACTTGTACTCCCCAGAACTTTTCCGATCGAAGCGCATTTCCTAATTCCTTAATATTTTCTACTGAAGGTGTTTCTCCGAGCAATTGTGCTGCTTCTATTCGTCCAATAACGTCTTTGTCATTCTTTAGTTGATAAATTAGCATTTCTCGGGATGGCTTACGCTCCCACTTAACTTTTTTCAAGATCCAAAAGTCAGGGTCAAATCGGAACATTTTTGGTTTTTCATCAAGAGGAATGTAAAAATCATGGTCTTTTTCCTTGATTTCAACTTTTATTCTCTTTTCCCCTGATTTGGTTACGAAGAGAAACTCTGCAGGCATTCTAAAAACTGGGGTCTTAGAGTCATTTTCCGTCTTTTGAGCTTGCTTTACTGAGATTTTGGCCATCTTATTTTGCCCATCCCAAGAATAACTCAATTTGAAGATGGGGTATCCTGGCTTGTAGATAAATTCATCAAAGAACCAGTCAAGATTTTCTCCGGTTACTTCTTCGACTGCTCTTTGCAGATCCATAGTTTCAACTAGTCCTTTTGCATGTTTTTTCAGATAGTGTTTCATTACATCGCGAAATTGGTCTTCTCCTAGGAGATATCTTAGCATATGTAATCTCCACGATCCTCCTGGATATAGATGGGCATCAAACATGTCGATGGGTTCTTTCCACACGTTGGTCACGATGGGACGGCGGTAGTTGCGAGCATCTTCGTTAAAGTAAGATTCTTTATTTTGTAGCATCTTGTATCTGAATTCATCAGTTCCTAGGTCGTGCTCTGCGAATAATGCTTCAAAATACGTCGCGAAACTCTCATTTAACCAAGCATGGGTCCAATCTTTGCAAGTTACATAATCTCCAAACCATTGATGTACAGCTTCATGAGCAACTAACGGATTGCTTGAGAAGTCTATGTGTGCTCTGTCATCGTGCAGTGTCAAGTCTGTTTGGGTAGTAGCAGTCGTATTTTCCATTCCTCCAAAAATGAAATCCGCTACAGCAATTTGTGAGTATCGAGAATAGGGATATTTTACTCCAGTGTACTCGCTTAGGAACCGAATTATTTTCGGGGTGTCCCCAAACGCGTTTTTTCCTTCTTTCTCTCTTCCTGGAGGAACGTAATAGTATATTGGGATGCCATTCCATTCATCCTTTAGTTCGACAAATTCTCCCGCTGCCATTGTAACCAAATATGTGCTGTGTGGAGTGTTAAACTTGTAATGATAGATCCATTCATCTTCTTTCTTTTCTATGTCTTCCAAATCTCCATTGCTTAGTGCAAACCATCCCGGCTTAACATGGATGATTGCTTCACTTGTGTGTTTAAAGCTGGGGTGGTCAAGGCAAGGAAAATAGAAAGAGCTATCTTCGTCTTGCCCTTGGGTCCAAACTTGAATTGGTTTGTTTGGCTCTCCTTCGTCTGGTTTGATGAAGTAAATTCCTGCCCGGGGTCGCTGTGTGTAATGTTCAATGTGAAGGCTAAATTCTTCTCCTCTTTTTAGCTCGCTGGGCAGGTCTATGATTAGCTTTTCTCCCGTGTTCTCGTACATTACTTCTTGGTTATTGAAAAGAACTTTGAGAATTACTAGTTCTTTAGCGTCTAGCTTGATTTCATTGATCGTTTTTGCTTTTACCTTGCACTCAAGGGTTGTTTTTCCATGGGCTATCTCCTTTTCAATATCGAATCCAAATTCCAACTTTACATGGCTAATTTCAATGGGGTGGCTGGGTGGAAAATGAGGCTGGGCTCCCGGGAGTTCAAATTTTTTGTCCTCGTCATTAATTCGGGTGAACCAGTGAACATTATTGTTTCCTATCCAATGATGCTTACAAATTCGGATTGTTTCAAAGTTCATGTCGCACCACGCGCCTTTAGCTTCTCGAGGCAATAAGATTTATCCTCTTTTTTCAGACTTCGGGACGATATCCTACCTAATATTTGCTTTCTGCTTTCGGAAAAGATAATAGAACCTGTTAGGTTATCTTATTCGATTACGATGAAGATCGGGGTCATTTCTGACACTCATGATAATCTCGCAGCGATTGACCATGCGATTAGTCTCTTTAGGGCAGAAAATGTCGGACTCATTATTCATCTGGGTGACTTTGTCGCTCCTTTTTCGGTGAAAAAGCTTATCGATAGTGGTATCCCTCTCAGAGCAGTATTTGGCAACAATGACGGTGAAAAAAAGCTAATTCGTGAATTCTTTGCTTCTAATAAAGACACTGTTATCTTCGAATCCGTTGGAGAAGTTGAGATTTCTGGGAGAAAAATTGCCTTTACTCACGGACATCACGAACATGTTCTAGACGCCCTGATCCTGAGCAAGAAATACGATGTTGTTCTTTCAGGTCATACGCATAGAATCAAGACTGAGGAAATCAGTGGGACTCTTCATCTAAATCCCGGTGAAGCAGGAGGCTGGCTCTACGGGAGGGGGA
>JALTMP010000034.1 GCA_027001645.1 Candidatus Heimdallarchaeota archaeon | reverse complement strand
ATTCCTAAGATGTAGTCTAGAACTTTTTTGTCAGAGGGAATAAAACGATTAGGGAGTGAGACAAGTGGGAACCACGAAAGTTCTCCTTCTACAGACGTAGCAATTCTTCCTGTATCGCTTGGCAGAATCCTATTTCTTTCTTGCCAGTAAAACAAGAGGAAATGAGCGCACAGAGTTGATTTATCGTAGTAACGCTCGTTTAGTAACGCTCTAAGAACGGGTTCATGCATTTCTAACGTAGTCTCCTCTTTTATCTCTCTGGTTACTCCCTCTCTCAGCATTTCTCCATGTTTTAATTTTCCCCCAGGAAATGACCACCAATTGGCGTAAGGTTCGCGTTTCCTCTTCAGAAGAAGAACCTCGTTGTTATTTGAGAGTAAAATCCCAACATTCACTGCAACGATCTGCATGAATAGATGTTGTGTGCACAGCTTTATGCGTCTATTGATTCAAAGGTTATGCCTTAAGAGCAAGCCCAACGGATGAACACTCTCGATTCCGAGTACCTGCAACAGAAGCGCGTAGGTTTTTCCGGATCTAACTAGTTCGTCGCCAAGTGGGAATGTTTGCGGGGCATGTTTGGTTTATGAACCATAGGTTCAAAGGCTTTACCACACCGCTCTTGATCAGAATAGGGGGTCTTCTGATGAGGCACCGCAATAAGTGGGATCTCTGCCTAGATCCCTGCAATGAGCAGAGAAATGAAGATTATGAAGAAAGTTACGAATATTTAAGTGAAATTTTCGGTAGTGCGGAAAATTGCATTGAGGTTTGCAATGAATAGATTAGATCGCAGAGCAAAACTAACTGGTAGGCAGATCGATTATTTTACGGTAGCAGAGTTCTTGCTCATCTTCGTTATCGTTGTCTGGAAATCGGAAGAAGCCTTTGCGTTCATAGAATTTACGACCTAGCTCATTTTGTTTATGTACAAAACAGAAGTATTCCTCTTTTTGATTCTTTTTCACGAATGTTTCAGCCTTATTGAGAAGATTAGAGCCAATTCCCAAACCAATGTATGTGGGGTATACATAGAGCCGAAATAAGATAATCTCCTTGCCATTTCGTTCTTCTTCCCAATAGTTTGCAAAGCCAATTTGTGAAAAACCAATAACTTCTCCGTGGTCGAGAGCCACCCAAAATTCGGTTAGATTTTTTTCTTGGAAAGGGAGAATATGTAAGAGAACTGAAGGGTTGTAGGAAGTATCTAAGTGCTGTTGTATAATTTCGGGGGAGATATATTTCCCATATGTGAATTGCCATGCTTCTTTGGCAACTTGGGTTATACCTTCACAGTCAGTTGGAGAAAATAGTCGATACTTCACTGAGCTCATGGGAGCATGTTTCATGGGAGGGTAATTAAATCATGGGTGGTGAACAACTGTTTTGTGCTGCATGAATTGGACAGCTAGAGGCTTACGGATGGAATGGAAGAAAGAAGAAGGCCATAGACATGTAGATGCTTGCAAACTTGAAAATGGTCCAGTTGCGAGAGATAGTAGGATCGTAGAGATTCTTCAGACATAGATAGATTAACCAAGTTGATGAGACGCTAAATAGGAGGAGTACTGGCAAGTATACGTTGAACAACACTGCGGTGTATAGGATGGTTAGGGCAGCGATGACACTTGAAAAGGCTATAAATCGAAGAGTTGCGTCATTACCAACCTGCACCGGCCACATAGGTACTCCAACCTTATCATAATCATCTTGATACACAATAGCCAAAGTCAGAATGTGGATTGGAACCCACGTTGAAATAAAAACAACGAGTAGAATCCCGATTAAATCAATTCGTCCGATTACTGCTGTTCTTCCCGCTAAAGCGGGCATCCCCCCTGCGATGCCTCCGAAGATAATTGAATAACGATGGCGGCGTTTCAGCCAGATGGTATATATTGGCAGATCAAAAAATGTCCCCGCAAAGAGAACCATGGCAGTGATTGTGTTTAACCAATAAGCAGCACCTGCGATGCCCAATATTATTAATGCAAGGCCTACAGCAGTTGCTTCCTTAACGTGAACGATGCCCTGAGGAATTGGTCTTTTTTTAGTTCTTCCCATTTCTTTATCGATGTCTCTATCAAAAACCATGTTTAAGATGGTAGTTCCGCTTACAGTCAGATAAGTCATTCCGACAAGAAAAGCGAGATGGTTCCAGATTATTTTCTGAAAACCAGTACTTGCAATGTAGGTCCCAATTCCTGTAAAAAGCAACAAGGCAGTTTGTCGAGGCTTGGTTAACTCATTAAAACGTTTTAGCCGCGTTACTAAGTCAACGTGGCGGGTTTTATGCGTTGCCAACAGCGAGTTATCTTCGGAGAGTTGCATTCTTCATCACTTGTGATTCATAATCATGAGATTTGGAGGATGACATGTTTTTTTCCTTTTGGTGGGATAAATAGACAAAAGGTGAAAGTGTCAATAATGCGGTTCCGAATCTGGAGGGCCGGTGCATTTCTAGGAACCTATTGGAAAAAGAGAGTGATAACTTTTTTTATACATGCTTTCCAAAACAGAGTGGTTTCAGAGATAAAGATGAAGATTATTCTTCTGGCGGGAGGTATAAGGAGTAATGATGAATTTTGAAGCCTAATTTTCTCCAAAATCGTAATTCATTTTCGGTTAGCGCTTCTACGCGTAGCTGTTCGCCGTGGCAACATAGCTTTTCGCGCATTAACGAGATCATTTTGGAAGCAATGCCTTGACCTCGATATTCAGGAAGAACGTAGATTCCACGAATGTAGAAAGCTTTTCCTTTCCGAGTGCGTTGAGGGTCAAGTTCTAAGTACCCGACGATGCGAGAATCCATTTTTGGGTCTTCTGCGATAACAATATTCTCACTACCGCCTTTGCGAATTCTTTCTGCTAGGTCTTCTCCCACATCTAGAGCAAAACTAGGCAATTCGTTGTCATTTATTGCCATTAAGGCAAATTCAATTACTGAATCCATATCTCGCGGATCAGCAAATCGACATACAATATTTTGTAAAGACACGGCCTTCTCACTTCCTACCTCTCCTCTATTCAATAGTAGCATATATAGTTACTCCTTTTTTTTCTCTAAAAAACTCAGAATTTGAGCATTAGTGATTGCTTTGGTGTGACGACCAATATTTTATTGCATGAGTACAAAGATTCCAACATGGCTACCCAAGCAGTGCACTTAGTGATTGTCGGTTCCTTATATGTGGTTTTGAGCGTGATTGTGTTATATACGCAACGAGAGAATGAGTATGATAAAGGGATGGCATGGGTAATTTTTGGTATTGTCCACGGGATTGATGAGATCATCGATGGGGTGAAGGGATGGGGTTTGTTCCAAGAAAATGTGAATCTCTGGTTAGAAAGAGTAGAAATAGGCATGCTTTACTCTGCCGGGAGCTTGCTTGTCGCGATCACATTAATTAAATTGCAGTTAATCAATCCAAAAATTCTTTTTAAGGGGATTTTGCCGCTACTCTCGTTAGGATTTCTGTTTTTTCTATTTTTGCCTAGCAAGACGATTGAAAGCATTCCAATATTTCAGATATATGCGGGGAAATATTCCTTTGAAGTCAGTTATGTGATTATCTTGTTTGGTTTGCTTCCATCAATTCCCTTGGCCTTGATCTATATTTCTTGGTCTATCGCCTACATGAGAAGATGGAACATCCTTTCCACAAAAACAAGGCGAGATATATTGAAGAACGTGGGAATCGGTTTGTCGGTGATAATCTATGGTATCAGCGAGGTTCTAGCAGATGCGAATGCTGTGTTTTTGTATTTGGAGCTTCTGACAATTTTTCTGGTTGCGGTGACATCATCGGAGCTTATCCTTGCGGGGGAACATGGGCTAAGTCTGTTCCTATGGTATCATGTTGATGGAATGCCACTTCTTCACGTAAAATTTAACACAAGCATTCCCGATGAAGATATCGTCTTAGTAACAGGATTCTTGAGTGCGATACAAACAATGGTTAAGCATGAGCTAGACCTTGGAGAGGTGGACCAGATTCTAACTACAAAGGGACATCTATTATCTCATAGAGCAGGAGAATATCTTTTTGCGCTACTTGCAACCTCGCCTAATGAAACGCTCAAGAATATTTTTTATCAAACAGCACAAAGTATACGGTCCAGAACGTTACAATTTGAGAAAGATCCGTATTTAGTTCCGGAGGAAGAAAAAAGAAAGATAGAGGATTTCGTATTAAGGAACTTTTCTCTAATGAAAATATCAGAATAATGTAGAAAAGGGATTACACAATATTTCTTAATGGTTTTTCTTGTGATGTAGGAATACAAACATCAAGGATTCCTCTTCTCTTGAGCTCTTTTTGATTCTTTCTTGTTTGATTAAATTAAAGAAGACGCTCCCGGGGGAGAATCCAGAGAAAAAGGAGAAAGACCTATTCAAGAAGCAGGGAGAAAAACCTCTGTTTTGTTAGAGATAGAAGTTCTAGCGGGCTAGAAGTGAAATTCTTTGAATGATACATGACAATTGATTCATGCAGAATGCACGAAGGTGGATTGCGTATGGATAATCCGGTAAGATTGACTATAAGTTTGGGTTTGTTGCTCTTGCTAAGTGCTACAACTATGGGCGCATTAGCTGTCCCAAGTGCGAATAAAGAGCAGGGAAGCGTAGTTGTTGAAACGAATGCAATGACAATCAAACTCGTAGGAAATGAAAATGTGCCATTTTACTTTTTCTGGCCCACAAATAGTCCTTCTGAAAAATATAAGGTGCAAATGTACCAGTTTTTTGAAGCGATTGATATTGATCAGGATGGGACCTATGATCAAGATAGTGATACGATTGTTCAAGGCTCGGTGATTTCTCTAGCATCCCTTGACTGGCAGTTTAGTGACATTATTACAGAAACAGACGCACAGGGTGATTTCGTTGCTCTTCACTTCAACATGACATCCCAGACGAAGCCGGGAGGGTCAAACGTGGGCTCCCGGGCGAGCTTCACAGTTCAATTTAGGAGTCACTTATTTGCCGAGAATGAAGCAGCACTGAAATTTGACGTTGTTGTTGAAGGATATGAATTCTCAAACGATGAGGCCATGTTAGTTTTAGCTCACAAAATCTTCCTTACAAATGACAACAATGAAATGAAACAGAGTGAAAATGAGGTGCAGTTTGGCAATGCGTTTTTCGAAGCTAGTGATACGGCTGAAGCTACAGAAACAGGTACCGTGAAAGTTGGAGTTTCCTATGCAAGTGACTCTGACGGTAATGATGCTAACGCGATGATTTACCTTGCTTATTCTCATTTCTCGGGAGATCTCGTCCACGATCCCACTATTGGAATAGGCGGCAACACAGCGGGGCAAGCTATAGAGGGGGGAATTGGTAATGAAATCCTTCCTCGGCCATCCAAAGGTGTGTTGCTGGCCAGCTCGCTCCTAGCAACGATAATATTCTTACTGATTCCGTTGATCACGTATCGATTCATAATGCGAAAAAAACATTAGCGGTGCGTATGTACTTCGTAACATAGAACGGCTAGAACAGAACTTGTTCTAACGAGGAAGAGGTTGCCTCTCAAACCCCATCACTTAACTTACAAAAATCAGTTGAAAGACGTTGCCGATCAGCATGGATGAAAAGGAAAAACGAAATAAGCGTGGGCATAAGCCTTTCAATTCATTAGAGTTAGGTGAGAGTGACGAGGACATCTTCCTAATACTTTCTCATCCAATAAGGCGAAGAATTATTCAGCACCTCACAGAAGCAGGAAGCATTTCATTTTCAGAATTGTCTAAGGAGTGGAAATTATCTACAGGTGTAATTTATCATCACTTATCGATCCTGGGATCGCTCATTAAGCAGAATTCCTCCCGTCGATATATTCTAACAGATAAAGGAAGGGAGATTGCAGACTGGCTTTTTCAAGACCGAATCAAGCAAGTTGAAGTGGAAAAAATAAATGCGCTGAGCTACCTGGTGGGGGGACTCATTGAACACATAAGCACCAAATGGCTACTTTTTCTTAGCCTCGGAATCATAATTCTTGGAAAAGCCGTGGTAATTCGTGACCATGGACTAATAATAGGCCCCCTCTTTGCCCTTACCTCAGTGAATTGGTCAGTTCAAAGATTAGCCATTGTTTCATTTGTTGGTGAGATTGGTGGACTGCTAATTACCATTGGTTTAGGAAATCTTTTTTCTTCCCAAAGAAAGGGATTCGAGTTCAATAGAAAAGCGATCACATCTTATTTCTTGGCTTCATCGTTCTCACATGCATCAGTGATATTAGCAATAGTATTAGGTAGATTGTTTTCGATCATCTTTACGGAATTAGTTTGGGAAATCGTGTTTGTTATTGCACAGTTATGGTTTCTCTTCATCGACAGCACTGCTTTAGCATTTTTTTATTCTCTTAAGCTTGAACGCGCTATGTTATCTTCTCTATTAATATTATATCTTATATTGATGATTTTCTTTTTCACATTAACATGAGCAGACTTCAAATGGGACGGGAAAGTAGCCCCCATGTTTTCTAGAAAAGTATAAAAGGAATTCGGAAAGGTATGGATATAACAATGTATCCAGGGTGTACATATTGAAAAAGAATAAAGTCTTGAGTATCATGCTATTGATTGGAATTCTGTTCTCCCCTTCCCAATTCACAAATGCCGGGGCCCCAGGATTTTGGGTGTTCAGCACGGAAAATCCAACAATTTCAGTAAGAGTGATCGATGCGTATTATGCGGACTTGGACAATGACACATATCAAGATGACATTTACGCATTGGTGAGATTTGAGCTTAGTGGAGCAGCCTGGTACAATTTTGATTACTATGTGACTTTGACATTGCCCTCGGGGTATAATTTTTCCTATGCATTTGCAATTACCGCTACAGGATCATTCGATCTAAATCATTATTTCTTTGATCATGCTACTGAGAGCGGAAATTATACTCTTTCAGTCTTAGTTATCCTTAAGACAGGAGGGCTTTCAACAGATAGCGATATTTATGTGTTTGACCCACCAGGAGCTAGTACGGGAGGAGACCCAACACTCGTTGTGGGCTAGAAGTGATTGGTGCTTCAAAGACTTAGTGGTTAGGAGGTCGGGGGTCAGGAAGGGATAAGTTATGCATAAGGATCACCGTCAATGGCTCGACATAACAGACTACATGATTTTTCTAGAGTTATTCAATGATCCTCTCATCAATTACAATGAATTGAGCAAGAAGATCGGAAAATCGTTTCAGTTTGTTCGGGATCATGTTAGCAAGCTTAAGCGAGAGAATTTTCTCCGCCAGGATAAAGAGATTGTTGACCCCATTCTTGGCCCACGTACTCAGACCGAGGTTGAGGGAGTATATGCTCCTCAAGCATTAGGGCTCCAACGTATTCACGTGTTTTTTAGCGGGCTCCAGAGCAAAGAGGATGAAAAACTACTCTTAAAAGGGTTGGAAGCCCACCCCTACACACACTTTCAAGTCTTAACGTTCTCTCCAAAGTTGGGTGTCTATGCTCAGTTCGATGTCCCAAGAGGCAAAGCTGATTTGATTAGGGAATATGTTGAAAGGATGCAAGATTACGTTTTTTTTCGAAATTCGCAGGTTCAATCCACAAACTACTCAGCAACATCTGAAACAAGATTTGAAGCATGGGACCGGTTAGTTCAAGATTGGCGTATAGGAGAAGGAGCAACCGCAGAACAGGATAAAGACATGTTTTCCCAACAGTTTGATACTTTTTGCGAACTCCGAGACGAAGAAAGGAAAGAGGCAGTTAAGGAAAAAAATGCCATCCGTCAAAAACCGGTTAAACGATTTTCAGAACTTGACTTAAAGCTTGTGAGAGAACTTACGATTAATGCCAAGGCAAGTGTAAAGAATCTTTCATTGTTCTATGGAAAGGACCCCTCGACAATTTCTAAGAAACTAAAGCAAATTCGCCAGACCTTAGTTCCAAAGGCTCTACTCTATTA
>JALTMP010000033.1 GCA_027001645.1 Candidatus Heimdallarchaeota archaeon | reverse complement strand
CACGGTCTTAGAAGAACCCTAGAGGTCTGGAAACATATTAAGCTTTTGTAGTTTTCTCGAATATCCTACAGTCTTAGAAGAACCCTAGAGGTCTGGAAACATTGGGCTGAGCTCGAAAGCGTCTTAAACATCAAAAGTCTTAGAAGAACCCTAGAGGTCTGGAAACCCTAACTTGATTGTGTATAATTTTTCAAAGCTATACGTCTTAGAAGAACCCTAGAGGTCTGGAAACCCGACGGTATATGCGAGAAGACGGGGCTCGCACAGTGTCTTAGAAGAACCCTAGAGGTCTAGAAACAACATCATAGTATCGCTCTATTTTGCGTGTAGTCTCAACTAAACGCACTTGGGACTGAAAAGTTTATTCTTTAGAAAGAATAGGTTAATGGTTTAATTGAATCGGGAACCGAGTCCGAAAAATCCGTGAAAGAAATTCAAAACGTAGGGATAAGGAATATCGGAGGTTAGAAGGATTCGTATTACCGGTTTAAAACCCTCCATATGGGTAAACTAGTCCATTGCTCATCTTGTGTTCTTCTAAGTCGTATCAAAGTTCTTTTTACTCATAGTTCTTTCTTGGTCACGGGTGGTTCTTGTGGAGAATACGAAAGATAAGAAGAAAAAGATTGCTTCCATGTTGATGAGTTTTTACCAGGACGAGCTTGTTTCGGCGGAGTTTTACCGTTTTTTAGGGAATAAGGCTAAGGATGAGGATAAGGCTTCTTTTTACGAGATGGCCGACATGGAGCAAGAGCACGCAAGGATCTGGCTTGAAGACGTTGCGGGGGACGAGTTTCCCTTAAAGGAAGGCATGACTTTTGGTTCTAAGATCCGCTTGTTCATGTTAAAGTTGTTGGCGTTTTTCATGCCGTTGAGTTTCATGGTAAATTACTTGGAGCTCGGAGAGCGAGGAGCGTTGCAGAGTTATCACGACATGTTGCAGGAATTTTCTCATGGCGAGGCGAAAATCAAGCAACTGATTGAGGGGATTATGAAGGACGAGATTCTTCACGAAGCGACCTTGACAAAGATGATTCTGGATTCGTCAGGGCAGATCAGTAATTTAAAGGAAGCAATTTATGGAATGACGGATTCGCTGGTGGAGATTCTGGCGTTAGTGATCGGGTTGGCTAGTATCATGGATAGCTTGGTTTTGATTGGTCTTTCTGGCATGCTTGCTTCTATCGGGGGCACGTTTTCCATGGTTTCTGGGGCGTACTTGTCGGTGCAGACCCAGAATGATATTTACGAGGGCAAGGTCGGGGATTTGCGAACAAAGCAGAAAGTCGGGTCGAAATACGTGGCTGAAGACTTGAAACTTGGTCTTGTTGAGAAGGGCCTTGATGACAATGTGGCCGAAGAAATCGCGAACAAACTAAGCGCTAACGATAAGGCGTTGCTTGGCTTGACAGAGGCAATAGTTATTGAAGAAGAAAAGGGCAACCCCGGCGAAGCCGCAAAAACAACGGGGATATACTACATTTTGGGAGCTCTTCCCGCATTTCTCCCCTTTTTCCTTGCTATTCCTTTTGGCTTATCTCCTTTGATGGTTTCAGCTATTGCTGTTGGGCTTTCTGCTTTACTCGCGTTTGTTGCAGGAATCTTCACCGCCGTGCTTTCAGGTATTGACATTGGTGCAAAAGGAATAAAAAATGTCGTCATTACCATTGGTGCTGCTTTGGCGACTTATGCTTTTGGAACACTTGTGCGAGAAGTCTTCGGCATTACAGTGTAAGGACACTTAATTTCCTCCCTCTTATTCTTAGGCTCGCCCCTTTTTTTATGGATTACTTATTCACTCATTTGGCAAATCATTGTGTTGATTTATTTTTCAAAATTCTCCCTTTGGAATCTCGGACAATAATTTGCCGGTAACACTACTCCATGGTTCTAGCCTTCAAACCTATCCGTATTAATTTAGAGGAA
>JALTMP010000032.1 GCA_027001645.1 Candidatus Heimdallarchaeota archaeon | reverse complement strand
TGGTGGTGCTTTGCTCATGTTCCTGATGTGGATTGCAGTTGCTCCATGGATGGGCAGAGACGTTGAATACAACCCCATATTCGATGATCATCTTGTGTATGGTGCGTTTCTACTGTTGTTTGCACATGCATCCAATATTGGATGGAGACTTTCCCAATCGGTTCCAAAATGGGCTGAGATAGAGGAAAAATATCCATTCTTGAAGTAAGCAAAATACTCGTCATTAAACAGAGTGCAAGTCGTTGCTTCTCCCCTAAACTTATCACCAAATTTCAAGTGCTTCTGTCTCCTTCCATCTTTCTTCTATAAGCGTGATGTTCATTTTTTGCTGAAATTCCTCTCTCAATAAAACGGCAAACGATAATAGGAAGGCATGCGTATATCAATTAGTGAGTTTGTCCGAGATTGAAGATCTAATCAAGAAAAATGAGCTATTAAAGGCTCATGAGCGGATCGAGGCTTTGCGCGATGCGACGCTGAATTATAAAGAAAAACTGCAAGTCCAAGTCTTGCTCATTGACGTATTATTAAAGCTGGGACTATTTCCTGAAACGATTTCACTCGGAAACACTCTTCTAGATTTGAGAGAGGACTTAACCTTTGAACAGATATTCAAGGTATATCTGACACTTATTGAAGCTCATTTTAGAAAAGGTGACATTGAAGAATCAAAAGAATATGTTGAAAAGGCATACGAATATTTGATTTCTTCCTCTTTGGATGAGGAAAAAAAGATCAGAAAAGAAGCAGTTTTACTGAAATGGCGAGGAAATATCTGCTGGCAGGAGTCAGATGTCAATGGAGCACTCGACTGTTATGTGCAGAGCTTCCAGCTTGCAAGAGACATTCAAGATGATGAGCTTCTTGCAGAAACTCTCAACAATATCGGGCTTGCACAATTCATGAAAGGAAACTTTAATGTTGCCCTTGAATACTACAAGCAATCCGCACAGATCAGTCAAAAAATGAACAACATTTCCTTGCTCATAACGACTCTTTCTAACATTGGAGAGGTTTATCGTTATCAGGGAAATCTAAGAAAAGCAAAGAGCTTATACCAAGAATCCCTAAGATATGCAAAAAGCATTGAACATCCTCATTTTACATCAAGAGCCCTCTATAATTTGGGCTTGATAGAATATGAAAGCGAAAAGACCAAAGATGCGATCTTTAACATAGAAGAGGCTTTGGAGCTAGCGATGGAAGTAGGGAACAGTTATTACATTTCTGAAATTCTTTTTGACTTGGTCAATATTCACCTACAAGAAGGAAATAAGAAAAAGGCAAAAGAATATCTGGAACAATTACAAGCCATTGCGACTGCGGGGAAACATCTTCATACAAATCAGCAACGCTATCTTCTTGCAAAAGCTCTCTGGTATAAGCATCAATCAAGAATTGTTGAAAAAGTAAGAGCTATTGAAATCATAGAAAATCTCCTAACCACAGAAATCTATGACTATCAAGTGCATATACGTGCCTTGATTCATTTGCTCGATCTGCTGTTAATGGAGTTTAGAGCTACTGAAGAACCCATCGTTCTCGACCGGATCATTGAGTTAGCTAATATCTTATATAAGGTTGCCCAGCAGCACCATTCAAAGTCGCTCTTAGTTCAAGCTCTCATTTTCCAAGCAAAATTAGGCGTGATTCTGGGAAATATTCACTCTGCACAAACATTGCTCGATCAGGCGTGGCTCATTGCTTATGAAAACAATTTGGAACAATTCAGAGTCGAAACAGAAGTTGAACAAACATTGCTTGAAGAAGAGATTAACCGATTAGATCGGTTAGCAACTGAGCATTCTAGCATGCGAGAACGCATCCGCAAGGCAGATTTGAACGAATATCTAGCTCACATTCTTGATATTCTGAAGCACTAGAACCTTTGGGACAAGTAACAAGTGAAGTTTTGCATTGATTTTCTTCTTC
>JALTMP010000031.1 GCA_027001645.1 Candidatus Heimdallarchaeota archaeon | reverse complement strand
GAATCTATGAACTCGAACACTGGGGAGTTCCATTCAGCAGATTCGATGACGGTAGAATCGCTCAGCGCCCCTTTGGAGGAGCTGCGTTTCCAAGAACATGCTATGCTGCAGATAAGACAGGACACCTAATCATGCATGCTCTGTATCAGAGAGCAGTAAAACTAGGTGTACCTATTGTTTACGACCGCCTTGTATTCAAACTTGCAAGAAATGATGAAAGAGTTACTGGAATTGTAGCCCTAAACCTGATCACAGGTGACCTCGAAGCGTATGAAGCAGACGCGGTCATGATCGCAACTGGAGGGTATGGAAGAGTTTATGCAAATACAACTAACAGCATCAATAACACAGGACTCGGCATGGCAATGGTATACAAGGCAGGAGTTCCACTGCAAGACATGGAATTCGTTCAATTCCACCCAACAACTCTAGTTGGAACGAACATATTGATGACAGAAGGAGCTCGTGGGGAAGGGGGATATCTGAGGAATAAGCTTGGAGAGCGATTCATGAAGAAATATGCTCCTGAGAAAATGGAGCTAGCTCCCAGAGACATCGTTGCACGAGCTATCTGGACCGAAATCATGGAAGGAAGAGGGTTTGATGGTCAATACGTTCACTTGGATCTCACCCACTTAGGGAAAGATCACATTATGGAGCGCCTACCACAAATCAGAGAGCTAGCCTTGAATTTCTTAGGAATAGACATGATTTATGATCCAATCCCCATTCAACCAGGGCAACACTATTCCATGGGTGGAATCGCTGCAAACAAACATACAGAAACACCTCTGAAGGGCTTGTATGCAGCAGGAGAATGCTCATGCGTGAGTGTTCACGGAGCAAACCGATTAGGTGGCAACTCTCTCCTTGAAACGGCCGTATTTGGAAAAGTTGGGGGTAAGAAAGTGATAGAATTCCTTCAAAACACACCGCCCCACAATGATACAGCGAGTGTTGAAAAAGCCCTTGAAGAAGCAAAGACCCAAATTGAACACTTGCTCTCAAAAGACGGAGACGAAGATGTGTTTGAGCTCACCAAAGAACTCAGAGAGATAATGAAAGCCAAGACATTTGTGTTCAGAAATGAAAAAGACTTGCAAGAGGTCATCGATAAGATTCATGAGCTTAAACAGCGTTACAAGAATATTCGAATAAAAACAAAAGATCGGCATTACAATCTTGAATTGGAAAGAGCAATCAGTCTTGAGGGGATGCTTCTAATTGCCGAGACAATTGCGGCGGGTGCGTTGTATAGAAAAGAATCTCGAGGAGCTCATTTCCGAACAGACTATCCAGAAAGAGACGATGAGAAGTTCCTACACCACTCAATGTTCTACTATAAGAAGTGGGATGAGCCCCCTGAGATCAAGCAAAAAGAAGTCGTCATTACCCGGTGGCAGCCGGTTGAGCGAAAATACTGAGGTGAAAATATGAGCAAGAATGGCGAAAACGATCATTTAACCAGGATCTACGATTTCACGATCAAAATCAAGCGTTTTGATCCAACCACGGATGAAGCACCATATTGGAAGGAATACAAAGTATCAATTCCCAAGGCCACAACCCTTCTGGACACACTTTTCAAAATCATTGAAGAGCAAGATTCAACATTAGCAATGAGATACAATTGCCGATCCGCGGTCTGTGGTAGCGACGCGATGCTCATAAACGGGAAATACGCACTGGCTTGTCAGACCAAACCAGCAGAGCTTGGAACTAGCACGATTACAGTGGAACCCCTCCCCTATTTACCAGTTATCAAAGACCTTGTTGTAAACATGGATCCTTTCTTTGAAAAATTGCGGGCCATCAAACCGTATCTAATCACTGATGAAGACAACTGGCCTGAGAAGGAATTTCTACAATCCCCAGCAATACAAAAACGAATCGATGATTTCTCAGGATGCATCGCTTGTGGAAGCTGTTATAGCTCCTGTGTTACTG
>JALTMP010000030.1 GCA_027001645.1 Candidatus Heimdallarchaeota archaeon | reverse complement strand
ATCATTGTCTGTGAGGATAATCCATGGAATGTTAAAACCTTGATGTGAAAACAAATGTAGGTAGGGCTTGAAGTTATTCCCATTTATTGAAAGTATTTGAACCCCTAATTCAGTCAAATCCTCTGCATCTGCCTTCTGGGCTTGAAGTATCTTTTTTGCAAAAATGGGGATCGAGATTTTCTCGGTTTCTCCTTCTACTAGGAGAACCACTCGTGCGAAAAGGGTTGCTGCTAGCTCAGCGTTAAGCCTTCTGGGGAATTCTGTTTTTCTAGATATGAAATCTTTAGGTATCTGTCTAATTCTAGGCTCAATTTGAGGTGGGTTAACTTTCACGAGGGAGTGCCAGGGTAGTCCAGCCAACATGTATGGGGAATGGGTTGTCATAAGTATTTGAGCATGATCTGAGAATTTGGTGAGGACTTTCCTCAAGTGCATTTGGCCTTGTGGATGCAAATGCATTTCTGGCTCTTCGACAAAAAAGACTGGAATACCGGGCCTTAGGAACAAGGCGTACTTAACAATTAGTTGGACCGAGATCGATTGTGTGAAATCACCCTTGTGAGAAGTTAAGGGGATTTGTAATCCGAACAAATTAATTGCTTCAAAAAATCTAGATGAAAATTGTTCTAGTTTTTCAGCTTTTAATCCTAACTCTTTTCCCGCTTGCTGGACAGATTTCTTAAGGGGCTTCCTTCTTCTTTGGGCAATTGAGATGACCAGACGGGCTAATCTTTTTTCTTGCTCTGAAAGAGGTTCTCTTTCACAAATCATTCCTCCAAACTGCGTGTGTTCTGTTTTCTCAATGACAACGTTGTTAAGCTCATCAGGATTGATTAGCACTTTGCTAATTTCTTCCATTAATCTCGATTTTCCTGAAAGATTTTCTCCAATTATTGCAGTAAGGGGTGAAAATCGAACTTTGTTATTTGCAAATTCACTGGACTCTTCAAAGAATGCTTTTATGATACCTCTTTGCTTTTCTTTTTCCACAATTGCTACTTCATGATGTTATTCAAATCCTTATTGGGCTGAGAAAAATTGGGGGCTTTAGCCCCCGTGTGGTCGTGTGGTCGCTCGCTATGGGCAACAAGGGCGGGAACAACTGTGGCCCAATGCTCTGGACGCTAGAAAGTGGTTTTTACCACTGAGGTTATTGACGCTCTGGGATGATAGTGTCTACCTCTGTTCCAGCGTGTCCTTCTCCACGCACGATTACGTGGTTCGCAACGAAACGCTATTGCTAGCGTCAATTAATTCTATTACTTTCAAGTTTATGAAGTAAAAGAGAGAGTAGTGTAAAAGTAAACCTAAAACCAAGGAGCAACCTATTCTAATTCGTGATCAAATCTATCTTGCGTCTTTGAAGATTGGTTTTGAGTTGCTTTTACAATTCCTACTTCTTTTTTCTGTAGGAAAGAGCTGTAGAAATCTAAATCTGTTTTTTGTAATAATATCTGACTTTCTTCCCCGTGTTTGAATTTTGCGCCAATCTTGCAAATGTTGATCTGGGTTTTCTGAACCCGGGCTTTAGGACTAATACTTCCCCTTCAAGAAGAATCTAGAAATGATCAAAGCAATTTTCATTTAATACAATGCCATTGTTAAGGCCGATCACGACGAGAATCAAAACCGTGTTACATGCTAGGTCATCCGTTGGCAAAATAAGTAAAGAATGGAATCATATCCATAATTTAAAAAGACTAATCATTGACTCCGATATTGACGCAGAGGATCGCATCAACGACCTTCAAACACGAATCACGTGCTGGGCTCGTTGATGGCTCGATAATCAAGAAAGAAATGTTGAGATCGATGTCGTTTTAAGAATTGATCCGGAGTTGAATTTAATGAGGGAACGCTGTTTAGCGTGCAACGGAAAAGGATACACTACTTCGAAAAAAACCTGTCAAGCCTGCAAGGGAATGGGCACACTTAAACTCGCCATTGGTGTGGGT
>JALTMP010000029.1 GCA_027001645.1 Candidatus Heimdallarchaeota archaeon | reverse complement strand
TGGGTTGAAAAACAATATGATCCAAGTTCGGCTTATTTTGAGCCAATCGGGCATAGATTGCTTTCAATGAACACGACCTTGCGAAATTGGTCAATGGTAGGAATACCCGGATACAGTACAGAAGGGATCATTGATCCTGTTGGGGCGATTACTCCAAAAAGAGACGGCTTTTCTATCGAAATATGGGCAGAAAAAGATGGAACCTTTTATTTGCCTCATAAGCAAGGCAGAGTTTTTCAAACTAGAGATCATGAGAATTATCCTGCAATACGGACAACATGGACGTTTGAAGGAGGAGAAATATCATGGGTCGTGTTTGCTGAAGGAGATAGCATAGGGGAATGGATTGCAGTAGACGTTTATGATCAACTAGAAGAAGGATTCAAAACCGTGATGGCCATCCGCCCATATAATTACGATGGCATAGCACTAATCAACAAGATTAGGGTTGAAAAAGAAATCATTGAATTGGATCCCTCTGGACTTATACATTTGACCAGCAGTCCCACACACTATTTCCTCGGAGAATATCCCTTTGAAGACCCCGCAGATCCATCTCTTAGCCCTACTCCCCTCAAAGGAAATTATGAACTAAAAGCGAGAAACGGATTAGCAACATGCATTCTTGTCTTCAACGGTGGGGCGATAGGTGCGAGAATCTTTGTTGAAGGCAAAGAAGCCTTGATTCCACCAGAAGGATCATGGGATTCATATTGGAGGGAAGTTCTACCGACGCTTCCTAAATTAGTGGTCAAAGACATGAATATTGGGGACGTATTCAAAGCGACTGCTGTAGACCTGCTCATGGTCTGGGATGGAAACAGTATTACTCCTGGACCCGGAACATATCATCACTTCTGGATTAGGGATAATGCATACATTCTTCCTGCGCTTCTACATCTAGGACGATATCAAGAAGTTGAAAGTGTTTTACGCTCTTACCCGAAGAGACAGAAGCGGAATGGGTATTTTGTATCCCAAAAGGGAGAATGGGATGCCAATGGACAAGCAATCTACACCATGGCTCAGTACTTCAGACATTCCAAAGATATCGACTTCGTCGAAGCTATGAAGAAGTCAATCTGGAAAGCAGCTCAATGGATTGAGAAGAAAAGAAACTCTTGGAACCCAGATCTTCCCGAATATGAAGGTCTTTTACCACCCGGTTTCAGTGCTGAGCACTTTGGAGGAACAGATTCCTATTATTGGGACCAGTTCTGGGGGATAAAAGGTCTTGAAGAGGCTACCTTCTTGCTTGCTGCCATCAATGAGGATGAAAAAGCAGAATTGTGTTTACAATGGAGTGTAGAATTCAGAAAAGCTGTTGAAAAGTCCATCGAAGCAGTCATTGATCGTTTAGGCTCCCATGCCATTCCCGCCAGTCCACGTCGTGGTTATGACTCTGGAATGATTGGAAGCGTTGTGGCTTTTTATCCAACAGAAGTCTTTAGTGGAGAGGATAAGAGGGTTAAGGAAACAGTACATAAACTCAGGGAAGTCTCTTGGTTCAACAATCTCTTTTACCAACAAAATGGACACATGGCTCTTGGAACCTATCTCTCCCTCCATGTCGCACATTCCTATTTGTGGATGAATAATCCCGTGTCGGCTAAGCCCATTTTTGACAAACTTCTGGAACTCGCCACCCCCACATTTACTTGGCCAGAAGGAATTAATCCAAGAACGGAGGGAGGTGGAATGGGAGATGGAAACCATATGTGGATGGCTGCGGATATGAACTGGTTCATCAGAGACATGATCGTTCACGAAAGATCAAATTCGTGGTATTTCCTATTTGGCCTGATTGATCCGAGTGAAAAGGAGATCAAAGCAAGATTCCTTCCGTTCCCTTCGGGAATAATTAAGGAATTATCTGTTAAGGACGGGGTGCTAAGGGTGAGCGCTTCCGATTTACCCCAAAGAATCTTTATTCGCTCAAAAGAGGGCGAAGTGCTTGCTATAGAGCCCGAGTCTTTAGATTTTGAAGTTAGGTTATAACTTATACCCTACTTTTGTTGCACTGAATTGCAACAACCGATCTCCCCTATCAGTATTGTTTTAATTATTTATTGAGATGACCAGTTGAAACCCTTGTGATCAAAAGGAGTTGCAAATATATGCAAAAAACCCCGTCCGTTCAAGTTCCAACAAATAATCTTGCCAAGGATGAAGAATACGAAGGCAAGGCAAAAATCATTCGTGTGTTAGATGACCAAAATTTGTTGATTAAATTCAAGGATGATTTGACTGCGTTTGATGGCGTTAAAAAAGCCACCAAAAAGGGAAAAGGCTATCTTAACGCGCAGATCACAAAAATTCTTTATGCCTATCTCGAGAAACAAGGCATTCCCACGCACCTCATTGAACAAATCAATGAAACTACTTTTAGAGCAAAAAAACTCCGAATGCTCCCCATTGAATTTGTCATTCGTAATTATTCAGCAGGTAGTTTTGTTAGAAGATACGGACTATCAAAAGGAATGAAACTAAAAAAACCAGTACTTGAATTATTTGTAAAAAGCGATGAGCTTCATGATCCGCTTATTGATCCAAGTGTCGCCATTGAACTTGGTTTTATCACTCGGGATGAGTATGAACTTGGAAAACTATACTCATATCTTGTTAATGAATTTCTGCTCCAATTGTTCGATCATATTGGGCTCACTCTGGTGGACTTTAAGTTAGAATATGGTGTTGATCATGAAGGGAAATTGTATCTGGCTGATGAATTAAGCCCGGATTCCATGCGACTGTGGAAAAAAGGAACTCAGGAATCATTTGACAAGGATGTCTTTAGAGAAGATAAGGGAGAGGTGATTCAAGCTTACGAGTATGTTTACAAGTATTTGCAGAAAGCAAAAGACTTCCAACCAACATCCCCTCGTTTCAGAATCCACTTACTTATTCGGCTGAAGCAAGGGATTGTTGATGCAGAAGGGGCCGTGGTAAAACGGGCTTTAACAAGACTAGGCTTGACTCAGCTGAACGAAGCAAGAGTGGGAAAAATAATCGATCTGGAAATCGTCGCAACAAATATTGAACGTTCGCTAGAAACGTTTTCCACAGGAAGAACCGAGTTTCTGATCAATCCCTTGATAGAGAACAGTGAGATCATCTTTGACGTTTAGTTAGGGAGTTACAATGATCGCATGGAATCGTGATTATTATGGTTGTAGTCGGGGTTATTCGGTTTCCAGGAACAAATAATGAACTTGAAACAAAACGCTCTATTGAGCGTCTTGGGGGGAAAGCAATTCTTATTCCGCATTTCAAACCTAACCTGGTGCGCGAAGTAGATGGGCTCTATCTTCCGGGCGGGTTTTCCTATGGGGATTATTTAAGACCTGGAGCGATTCCAAAGACTACAGATATTGGCGCTGAGATCAAAAAGGCGGCAAATGAAGGTAAAATACTCTTAGGAGTGTGCAATGGTTTCCAAGTACTAACGGAACTCGGTCTTCTGCCCGGTGCTCTTGTTAAGAATACTTCTACGAGATTTATCTCAAAATGGATTACTGTCCGAATGGAGGATTCACAATCCTTTTTGAGCGAACTAGCCGGTGAAACACTCTCGTTACCTATCGCACATTATTCTGGTTCATATTTTCATATGCGCGATGATCTTGAAAAAATGAAAGAAAAGCGTCAAATCGTCGCCAAGTATTCATCAAGTTCTGGAGAAATTACTCCTCATGCAAATCCAAATGGTTCTTTAGAGAATATTGCGGGAGTAAGCAATTTGTTAGGAAATGTCGTAGGGATTATGCCACATCCTGAAAGAGCCATTGAATCTTTTCATAGAACACAAGATGGTGAGCAAATCATTAGATCATTTTTGGAGGCACTAAAATGAGTTTAACTTCTGAAGAAGCAAGGATTGTCGCTACAATTGGTCGAAAGCCAACAGTTGCTGAAGCAGCGATGCTAGAAGTCATGTGGTCTGAACATGTCTCCTATAAGTCATCTAAAAGATGGTTCCACTTATTTAACACTGAGAGCCCAAACGTTTACTTGGGCATAGGCGAGGGAGCCGGGCTTGTCGATGTTGGAGATGGATATGTAGTGGGGCTGGCTCTTGAAAGCCACAATCACCCATCAGCAATTGACCCATTTAATGGTGCTGCCACAGGAGTTGGCGGTATTATTCGAGACATACTTTCACAGGGGTGTAGACCAATTGCTCTTTTGGATGCCATTAGATTTGGGCCATTGACCCATCCTCGATCAAGATTCTTGTTTGAGCAAGTCGTCCAAGGCATTGCAAGCTACGGCAATTCCGTTGGAGTCCCTACGGTCGGGGGAGAGGTAGAGTATGACGAAGCGTATCTGGGAAATTGTCTCGTCAACGTAATGTGTGTAGGAATCGCTCAAAAAAATGAAATTGTACGATCAATCGCCAGTAACCCGGGAGATCTTTTCGTTCTTTTTGGCGCGTCTACTGGCCGAGATGGAATACATGGCGTTACTTTTGCCAGTGATGACTTATCTGAGTCCATGCAAGAAGATCGAGGATCTGTTCAGATTGGCGATCCCTTGATTGAAAAGACATTAATTGATGCAGTAATGGAACTCAGAGAAGCGGGTCTGATAAATGGCATGCAAGATCTTGGCGGTGGGGGTCTAACTTGCGCCGTCAGCGAAATGTGTGAACGTGGGGGAACAGGTTGTGAAATTCATCTCGAGCAAGTTTCAGTAAGAGAAGAGGATATGGAACCATGGGAAATATTAATCTCAGAGTCTCAGGAACGAATGCTCATTACTTGCACTCCAAAAAACGTGGACAAAATCAAAGAGATTCTGAATCAGCATGGTCTTACATATGCGATACTAGGCACTGTTACTACTTCAAAACGGTTTATCGCTAAATATGATGGAAAAGAAGTTGCTAATCTTCCCATTGATTTCTTAACTCAAGGTTTTCAGGAGCCCGAAAGAAAGCTATCTCCTCCCAAAAACCGTCACCAAACAAAACCAGAAGCCATTTTTCTAGAAGAAACAACAAACCTAATGGATGAATTCAAGCTTCTCCTCTCATCACCGAATATTTCTTCAAAGAAATGGGTGTACCAACAGTACGATCACACCGTGCAGGGAAACACTGCACTCGAGCCTGGAATTGGCCCCGCAATCATCGCCTTGGAAAATGGCTCGTTCCTTGCACTTTCTTTGGACTCATTGCCTTACCCGACTTCTCTTGATCCCTACTCTGGTGCCGCTAACTCTGCTATGAAAGGAATACGATCAATAATCGCCACTGGGGCAAAGCCGATTGCCATGGTTGATAATCTTAATTTCGGCAACCCCGAAAAACCTGACTCCTATTGGGAGTTCGTCGAAGCTATCAAAGGCATTGCTCAAGTGTCACACGACTTCGGCATTCCCGTTGTTGGAGGAAATGTTTCGCTATACAACGAAGCCACATTAAACAATAAGCGTTCCAAAATACTACCAACCCCTGTAATCGGAATAGCGGGAATAATTCCCGCATCTCAAACCTTCATCCCGCAGGAACTGCGCTCCTCTGGCAATATGGTTGCCGTTGTTGGACCTCCATCACTAAGCATTGACGGTTCTGAATATGCTCGCTTGAAGGGGTTTAGCCACGGTCAAGGCATCCCTTATAATCCAGAAATGGAGAAAAAATCTATCTCTTTTCTGAATTCTGCGCGAGAAAAGAAGCTCTTGAAAAGTTGTAAATCTGTTGGACGTGGGGGAATAATTACAACTCTGACAAAAATGATGCTTCATGCAAATATCGGAGTAAGCATCAGCGACTCTCCTGTTTTGTCAAAAATCAGCTTCTGGGCATCTGAAGGCCCAGCCCGATATATAGTTGAATTCTCCCCCTCCGATCTCGCAGTCATTCAAGAAACTGCGAAATCCCATTCAGTCCAAATTCAGATCTTAGGAAAAACCATTAACTCGCAATCCTTAATACTAGGCGAAAATGGTCAAATTAGTCTTCAGATTCTTGAAAACTGGTACGAAGGCCCCATCACACAAGCAATGGAAGTGTAAAAAATGGAGAATATAGATGTTCATGTAATCGCTGGTAGCAAGAGTGATGAAAAAATCGTTGAGAAGGCAGTAAGAGTACTGGACGGACAAGGAATCAAATATGCCGTGTCCTACGCTTCTGCCCATAGAGAGCCAGAGAAAGTGAAAGAAATCGTTGACACATCTTCGGCCAGGGTATTCATCTGCATTGCTGGTCTTGCTGCGGCTTTACCCGGAGTAGTCGCTTCTATTACTTCAAAACCTGTAATTGGAGTTCCAGTAAACGCTGCGCTTGGCGGTCTGGACTCTTTACTAAGCATTGTCCAAATGCCCAAGGGCGTACCTGTGGCAACAGTGGGAATTGATAATGGAGCCAATGCAGCTTATCTCGCCATACGGATTTTGGAGGCTTCCAAATGATAGACTGGGTCTCTCGATACAAAACCGAGCTTAACGATGTTTTTTCAGAAGAGAAAAAACACGCGCTCATGCTTCAGATAGAGGCAGCTCTCGCACAATCTCTTGCAGAACATAACGTTATTCCTCAAGAAGCAGCAATAGAAATCTCGAATGTATGTAAACCAGAGGTTGTTTCGCTCCAGCGCGTTAAGACAATAGAGGAAGAGATTAGTCACGACATAATGGCATTGGTAAAAGGCATTGCTGAAAAATGCCCGAAATATGGCGGATTTGTACACTACGGAGCAACTTCACAAGACATCAATGACAGCCTACTAGGTCTACAACTAAGCCAAGCAAAACGAATTTTGAACAAAGCGATTAACGACGTTCGGGAAGACCTAACCCATCTTTCACTAAAATATAAGGATCTAACTTCCATTGGACGGACCCATGGGCAACATGCTGTGCCAATTACCATGGGATTCAAATTTGCTAACTTCCTGTATGAATTGTGGTTAGCACAAGACCAATTTAAAAGAGTTCAAGTGAACTTCGGCAAACTTAGTGGGGCAACGGGCACCTATGCTGCATTGGGAACCCAAAAAATAGAAAAGACGTTCTTGCGGAAACTAGGCCTCACAACCCCTCCAATTAAGACACAAGTCATTACGCGAATCTTTCTGGCAGAGTATGTGACAAGCCTCGCGATGATTGCGTCCGTACTAGAAAGAATCGCAAATGAAATTCGCAATCTTCAAAGAACTGAAATTGCTGAGGTTTTCGAACCATTTGGAAGGAAACAAGTTGGCTCATCAACGATGCCCCAGAAGCGAAACCCCCACAAATCAGAAAGAATCGTCGGTATTGCTCGCGTCATCAAGAGCCAAGTCAATGCTGCGCTTCAGAACATCCCACTCGAGCATGAGCGAGATTTGACAAACTCTTCGCTCGAAAGGATCATCATACCCACGGTGAGTATTCTAACACACTACATCCTAAAACAAATGCACTTCATTCTTTCAAATCTTACAATAAATGAAGCCAATGTTTTAAGGAATCTCAACCTGACTAAGGGTCGTCAGCTAGCGGAGCGAATAATGATTGCCCTAAGCAATGAGCTCGGAAGGCAAAAGGCTCATGAGATACTAAGAACATTAGCTGATGCAGAGAATTTTGATCTTGCAGTAAGAACCCATCCGGAAATCTCTTCGGCTCTTGCTCAAGAAGAGCTTGATCGTTTACTAAGACCAGAAACCTACGTAGGACTTGCCCCACTATTAGCAGAAAAAATAGCACAAGAGTATGGAGTTTTTCCAGATAAACCTCTTTATTCTCCAGAAGAAGATCTTACGCCCTTACTCAAAGCTGTCGAAGCAACTGCCAAAGAAAGCATTCTGAGTACAAGAGCGTTTGCGAGGGGAGTAGAAGCGAATGGAATGATCATCGGGGGAACCACAGACGGGGTCGGAACTAAGCTCTTCGTAGCCCAGCTAGCTGATATTCATTCTACTATCGGAATTGATTGTGTAGCGATGAATGTCAATGACCTCGTTGCCTCTGGCTTTGAGCCGATAGCTTTTGTTGACTACATTGCAATAACAGAAATTGACCAGCGCATTCTTGAGGAGATTGCGAAAGGACTCATGGCAGGCTGTAAGATAGCACAAATACCACTGCTAGGAGGAGAAACCGCTGTTGTCCCAGAAATGATAAAAGGCCCTGGACCGATTCCCTATGATCTATCCGGAACAGCCATCGGCAAAGCAGCGAAAGAAGATCTCGTCGATGGTTCTCGTATTCAACCTGGGGATGTGATTATCGGTCTGCCATCTAATGGTCTCCATAGCAATGGATATACCCTTGCTCGAAGAGTCTTGTTCAGAAAATACGATCTAAATGATTCTCTTCCATGGGGCGTTCCTCTAAAAGACGAGCTCCTCAAACCAACCAAGATTTACTTGAATGCTTGGAAAGCACTCAAACAAGCAAAAATATCCATACATGGAATGGTTCATGTTACTGGCGGAGGAATACTAAAGCTCAAGCGACTAGGAAAGAGAAAATATGTTCTCTCCTCTTGGCCTGAAATACCTCCGATATTCCAAGAAATTCAGAAAATAGGAGAACTATCTGATGAAACAATGTTTTCCACCTTCAACATGGGCATTGGCTTTATGTTCATTGTTCCTCCCAACTTCGTCGAAGAGACGGTGAATATTCTAGCAAGCAATGGAGAGCATCCCTTCGTTCTTGGAAAAGTGGCAGAAGGACCTGAAGAAATCATGCTTGAATTCAAAGGGGTGAGCTTTTAATGGAGCCAAAAATTGCAATTTTCATTTCTGGCAGAGGCTCAAATATGAACGCGCTCCTTGACGCAGAAGGCCAGGGGAAACTCAAGGGACGTATCGAGGTCATTATTAGCAATAATCCTAAAGCTCCAGGGCTCAATGTGGCTCATTACTATGGAAAGAAAACCTATGTTTTCCCTCATGAAAATTACGGGTCCCGGGAGGATCATGAAAAAGCAATAATACGGGTTTTGAAAAAACACGAAATCACACACATCGTTCTTGCGGGTTACATGCGGATCATTTCTGAAACTCTCATTGGTGCCTATCCTCGCAAAATAATAAATATTCATCCTTCACTTCTCCCCTCTTTTCCCGGACTTCATGCCCAGCAAAAAGCTCTAGAGTATGGTGTAAGAGTTGCTGGCTGCACAGTACATCTCGTAACAAAGGATGTTGATGCGGGACCGATATTAGTTCAAAAAACAGTACCAGTATATTCTAACGATACCGAAGAATCGCTTTCTGCGAGAATTCTAGAACAGGAGCACATCGCAATTGTAGAAGCTACCAACCTTCTACTGGAAGGAAAATTCAGAATCAAAGGAAGACGGGTTATATTCGATGAAAACGAAAAATGAGGAATCCCCATGTGTGGAACGCTAGGAATAATTGGAAACTTAAACCTCGGTCTTGCAAGACAAGCACTTCATCTGCTCTCCCATCGAGGACAAGATGCTTCTGGCATCGCTTGGCTTGACTCTGAAACAGGACATTTTGAGATACGAAAACATAGGGGACTGCCAGATAAAATCCCCTTGGAAGATCCTGAGAAACAGACTCAAATCGTTGTAGGTAGCACAAGATACCCCACGTTTGGAAGCCGAGGCAAAGGAGTAACTCTCGATCGATTTGCCCAGCCTTTCGAAGCCAAGAGTAAAGAAAGAATCGTCATTGCCCACAACGGGAATATCACAAATATTCCCGAGCTTTCCGACAAAAAATACGACAGTGACGCAGAATTTATTGCAGACTATCTAGGGGAACTGCTTGACAAATCAAATGGCGACCTAACAATCGCAGTGGAAGAATTCCATAAATCGGTCGATGGTTCTTATGCGATAGCTGGTATTCACCGAGGAAAACTGTTTGCTTTCCGAGATCCTATGGGAATACGACCGCTAGCCATTGGAAAAAACGAAACACTCGCTATTGTCGCTTCCGAGAGCTATGTTCATGAATTCTTGGGAATAATGGACTGGAGAGATATTCTTCCCGGGGAACTCGTTATTCTACAAAAAGAGGATCGCTACATAGAAGAAAAGTCAAAGCGTCTAGTCAATTCTAAGAAAAGAGCTCACTGCATGTTTGAGTGGGTCTACTTCGCCAACCCTTGTAGCAAAATTGACTCTCTTGGTGTATATCAAGCCCGAATGAATCTGGGCACCAATCTCGCCAAGCAGATCTTGGAGAATGAGAAGACGCCTGACTACGATTATGTGATACCCGTTCCTGACACTTCTAAGATCGCTGCGATCGCAATTTCTGAAACATTAGGGATTCCTTTCAGAGAAGCAATCATTAAGAACCGAGCTTTACTCCGAACCTTCATTATTCCAGACAGCCAGGAAAGAACAGCAGCTGCAACGATGAAATATCAATTCATCAAGGATCTGATCAATGGAAAAAAACTCTTAGTTGTTGATGATAGCATCGTTAGAGGGCTTACCAGTCAAAAGATTGTTAAGCGTCTGAAAGAGCTTGGGGCAAAACGAATAGGTATAGCGGTTACAACACCGCCACAAAGATATCCTTGCTATTATGGCATTGATTTTCCAAAGGAAGAAGAGCTAATTGCTCACAAAAGATCAATCAGCCAAATTAAAGAAATCTTAGGAGTAAGTGAGCTCTACTATCAGAGAACAGAAGATCTAGAAAAATCTCTTTCTCCCCTTCCCTTATGCACGGCATGCATTACCGATCAATATCCCACTCCACATGCCCAAAAGATTCGGGTTCTTATCAAGAAAGGACAACTGGGATCATCTTCCTCTCCCTATGAAGAAGCGATTGTATCAGGTGAAAACAAATGACTTTAGCAGCCCTTCTTGTAGGATCAGGTGCGAGAGAACACGCCATTGCGATGGCCCTCGACCGCCAAGGAATTAAAATCATTTCACTAATAGATAAGAAGAATCCGGGGATCATTCAACTATCCAGTAAGGCCTACTTTGTCGATTCCTTTAAGGAAGGAAAAAATAAACTGCAAGAACTTGATGTCAATATAGCAATTATTGGGCCTGAGCTCCCCTTGAGCCTCGGATATGCAGATATCTTACAAGAGCAAGAAATTCCAGTGCTTGGCCCCGTAAGTAGTGCTGCACGCATCGAAACCTCAAAGATTTACGCTAGGCGACTTATGCAAGAGCACAACATTACTGGTCTTCCCGAGTTTTATGTATGCACATCTAAAGAGGAAGCACTTTCGGCCCTGAAGGACCTAAACTATTCAGTAGCAATTAAACCAGACGGCTTAACTGGTGGAAAAGGAGTAAAGGTTTCTGGTGATCATTTTCGTGATAATGCTGAAACTCTCCAATATGCTTTAGATCTCATCAAGAAGGATGGAAGCGTAATCATTGAGGAGAAACTTATTGGTCTTGAGTTTACTGCGCAGAGCTTTACTGATGGGACAAGAGCTGAAATAATGCCACTAGTGAAAGACTACAAGAGAGCTTATGATGGCGACAAAGGTCCTAATACAGGAAGCATGGGATCAATCAGCTTTAGTAACCATGTTCTTCCCTACATCTCTGAAAGTGATCTCAGAATTGCAAAAGGAATCATGGAAAAAACGGTCTTAGCAGTCAAAAAGGATACAGGAATACCCTATCAAGGAGTTTTATATGGACAATTCATGAAAACAGAACAAGGACCCAAACTAGTTGAATTCAACGCTCGCTTCGGCGATCCAGAGGCAATGAATGTCTTAGCACTTCTTGAAACCTCTTTAGCAAACATAACGCTTCAAATCGGTGATAAGAATCTGAAAAAACCTGTCTTCAAGAATCTTGCCACATGCGTTGTATACGTGGTACCTGAAGGCTACCCAGTAAACCCCCGCAGTGGTAGTCCCATTTCTGTTCAGCCTAACAATGATGCGATTATCCATTATGGAAGTGTGAATCTAGAGGATAATGGCCGGTTGCTCACCACTTCAAGCAGAACGCTTGGAATACTTGGAATTGGGACAACTGTGAAGGAGGCACGCGAAAAAGCCTACTCATCTCTTACAGGAATAGAGGGAAGTATCACTTGGAGAAGTGATATTGGAATCGGTTTTGAATAATTAATCCTTTTTGCTCCTTCAAGATTGCTCCTTATCATCATATGGTTTGGGGGCTTATAAATCAACAGAGCAACAACTCGATAACTAGCGCAAAGGTTTTTTGCTTTGTAGAAGGAGGTACCACAAATGGCTGATCTAGTCAAAGCCAAATATGAAGACGGTGTGTTCTGGATAACGCTTAATCGTGCCGTGAAACTCAACGCTCTTAATAACGAAATGATCCGCGGGTTACTTAGCGCTCTAGAAAAGGCGATGGACGTCAATCCAAGGGTAATCGTGCTTCAAGGTGAAGGTGAACATTTTTGCGTTGGAACTGACCTTGAAGAGCTGCAGAACCACACTACAGATTTCTTGCTTGAACGAAAACAAGTCCTTGATGGCATTTCAAAAATACTTGAAATGCTTCATGAAAACCCGATCCCAACGATGGCGATTGTAAGAGGAAGCGCATACGGAGTGGGCATGGCACTGGCTCTTGCTCCTGATCTAACAATTTGTTCTGAGACTGCTGTGTTTAGCGCAGCATACGCAAAAGTAGGGATTACTCCCCATGGATCGTACCTACTAACGCGTCTTCTTGGAGAAAAAAGAGCAAAATATCTGGTATTTACAGCTGCGCGCTTAACCGCTCCTGAAGCTTTGAAAATGGGAGTTATCAATAAGGTATTTTCCGATGATGAACTTGAAATTCGGGCAAGAGAGATCATAGGAAGTATACGGAAGCTACCTCCTCAAGCGCTCAGTCTTGCCAAGGAGGTTCTCAATTATGCAGCAACTGCGCCATCTTTGAAAAAAACCTTAGAATTTGAAACTCTCTTTCAGACAGTCGCTTTTACAAGTAGCGAATTCAAGGAAGTTCTTTCTCAATTCCTTGAAAAGTCAAAGGAGACAGATCAAGCAAAAGAGAAAGAAAAAAAGGATGCAAAGAGAGAGGATGAAGAAAGTTCGTCAAAAGAAAGCGACGAGAAAGAAAGTACAAAGAATAATGCCACCAATTCAGAACAAACAAACAAATAACAGTCTTTTTTTAAGCATTTGAACGAATTTTGCACATAATATCCTCTATTTTTTCTTACCAACTTACCTTTTGATCTGGGAGAGGATTTAAAAAATGTCTGCTATATAGTCATGGGTGATTGATATGCCCGATATAGTAGGAATAATTTTTCTCTTATTGACTGGTTTGGCAGCTCTAGCTTATGGGTACTTTTTATTGAAGAACTATTTTGAAGAAAAGAAGCTCTACCATCTGTACTGGGCGATAAGCTTCCTGGTGCTATTCGTGTCTGGAGTCTTGATTATAATCTTTGACTGGGATGTTCTAGGAGCAAGACTAGTCCCTGCCGTTGCGGCCTTAATTCCGGCTTGCTTAGCAATAGGTCTTCTCCACGCGGTCTGGGAAGACAAAAAATACGGTTTTTACTTCTCTGTGTATGCCTTCGTAATGATTATTGTCTTAGCCATTTACACTTTAGTAGGCGATGATTCTCTTACGCCATTTCTCGTGATGTCTATTCACATCCCGAGTGGGTTGGTAATCGTCTTTGTCCCATTGTATACCGCATTGCAAGGCATTACTGAGAACTCAAGTATTTACTTCTCCATTGGAGGCATCCTAATCTCGTTCGGTGGAATGCTCTTAGCGCTCGTCAAAGTAATTTCACCCGATGAAGATGTGATGGGCTTCATCAATCTTGACTTTATCTTCACCGTACTACCAATTCTTCTACTCTTAGTAGCCGGTTTCTTCATCCTTGGAATCGTGTACCCAACCAAATGGAAGATTAAATACTAAGAAATCAGAGTTATTTCAAACGCTTCAACCACTCCTCCCCTCCTTCTTCTTTTTTCTGATTTCTTTCTTGATTCCATAGCGAAAAAGGAGAATTTTAATCCCATCAATGAAAGAATTGATTGAGGGACTAATTAACATGCCCGCAATCGATGTTTCAACTCCTCTTACTGGTGATAATTCGCTGTTTCAAAGCAAGTATGCAATACTCCATGATTTAATGCCATTCAAGGTTAGAGAAATACTACTTGTATCATCACTTTATGACCAATTTATACTTGAAGAAGACGGTATCTTGGCGGAAAGAATTATAGCTGAATATCAAAGCTTAAACCTAAGTTTCCCGCCAAGAGTAACTAGGGTTTCGAGCGGAATCGAGGCCCTCAAGCTACTCGAGTCTAAGAATTTTGATCTCGTCATTACAATGACACGGTTGATGGATATTGATCCCTTTAAGTTCGGTCAGAACGTCAAAAAAATTAACCCAGATCTCCCTGTTGTTCTTCTCTTGGCTAGTGCTGCAGAACTAGAAAGATTACCTCCCCGGGAGCAACAAAAAGGAATTGATTTCTTGTTTGTCTGGAATGGGGATTCCGCAATTTTTCTTGCTATAATCAAGATTATTGAAGATTTGAAGAATGTGAAGCATGATGTCGAAGTAGGCTTTGTAAGAGTAATAATTCTGATTGAAGACACACCAATATACTACTCCATGTTCTTGCCGTTGATGTATAAGGAAGTCATGAGAGAAACTCAACGACTTGTTGCAGAAGGAGTAAATCAGGCTGAGAAGCTCTTAAGAATGCGAATTCGTCCAAAAATCCTACTAGCCACCAGCTACGAACAAGCCATGGAGTATGTTGAAAAATATCAAGATTTTCTCCTCGGTGTAATCTCCGATGTTGGTTTCCCGTATCATGGGAAGAAAGATGCGAAAGCAGGATTCGCCTTGGTTAAGGAACTTCATCAAAAGAATCCTTATCTACCAATACTAATTCAGTCTTCAGATCGAAAAAATGAAGCCATAGCTAAAGAGCTCGGAGTCAAATTTCTCTATAAGCGATCTCAACATCTGCTTTATCAGCTTAGAGCTTTCATTCAAGAGAACCTGGGACTGGGAAGCTTTGTCTTCAGAATGCCAAACGGAGAAATCATAGCTACTGCAGAAACCAAAGATGAGCTCATAGAGCTCATAAAAACAGTGCCGGGAGAGAGTCTACACTTTCATGGGAGTCAAAATCACTTCTCCAGTTGGCTGTTTGCAAAAGGCGATTATGAGTTAGCGTATAGCATTAGACCTGTAAAAGTAACTGATTTTAGGAATAACGAAGAGCTTCGTGCGTTTCTCTTAAAAGTTTTTGAAGAAAGTACTCGAAAACGCTATCAAGGAGTCATTGCTGATTTTTCCAAGGAAGGGTTCGATAGTCATGCGGTTTTCACTAGAGTTGGTAGAGGATCTCTTGGTGGCAAGGGTAGAGGTCTTGCTTTCATAACAATACTCCTAGCTGATCAGAAATTCAAAAAGAAATATCCAAATGTTGAGATTTCAATTCCTCAAACAATTGTGATATCAACAGAATATTTTGACAAATTCATGGAAGAAAACAATCTGATTGAGGCCGCTCTAAGAGATGACATCAATGATGATGAGCTTCGTGAACTGTTTGTATCCCGTCCTTTGCCATCTGAACTTAGGGATGCACTAACACTGATTTTGCACAAGATCGATACTCCACTAGCAGTGAGATCGTCAAGCTTGTTGGAAGACTCTCAATTCCAGCCTTTTGCAGGCATTTATACAACGTATATGCTCCCCAATAATCACCCTGATCTCGACACTCGCCTGAAACACTTGGAAGAAGCAATCAAACTTGTGTACGCTTCCATTTACACAAAGCTAGCGAAAAGTTATATTAGAACCGTTGGGCAACAAGTAGAAGTCGAAAAGATGGCGATAGTCATTCAAAAAGTTGTTGGGAAAACACACGAAAATCGCTATTACCCCGATTTCTCAGGGGTTGCCCAAAGTATTAACTACTATCCTATTAGTTACATGAAACCAGAGGATGGTATTGTAACGGTAGCTCTCGGGCTTGGAGCCATGATCGTCGAAGGTGGGCAAGTTCTATCTTTTTCACCAAAGTATCCAAAATTGCTTCCCCAAGCGTCAACTCCAAAAATGGCTCTCGAAGCCACCCAGAAAGAATTTTATGCTCTTGACTTGAGCAAGCCCAACGTTAATCTACTAAAAGGGGAGAATGCAACGCTGGAACTTCTCTCTATTACTGTAGCCCAAAAAGATGGATCTTTGGCGTGGCTAGCCAGCAAATATGACTACCAAAATGACCGATTATTGGATTCTATAAAATCACCTGGAGTGCCTGTTCTCACATTCGCCCCAATTCTAAAGCATGAGCGATTCCCACTAACAAAGATAATCAATGACCTACTAGACTTGAGTCGCAGGGCCTTTGCGGCTCCGGTTGAGATCGAATTTGCGGTTTTATTGGATTATGAAAAAGGAGAACACCATGAGTTTAGGATTCTTCAAATACGCCCTATGGTCGATGGCACTGATCGTAATGATGAAGACATCGACTGTCTTAAGGAAGAAGCAATCATTTTCTCTTCGAAAGTTCTAGGCAACGGGATCTTTAACAATATCTTCGACATCGTCTACGTTAGACCAGACACGTTTGATACTTCCAAGACCAGAGATATCGCCTTAGAAATTCACAACATTAACCAAGAATTGGCTGAAGAAGCGAGAGAATATGTGCTCATAGGTCCTGGAAGATGGGGAACACAAGATCCCTTCTTGGGCATCCCGGTCAACTGGGGTGACATCAATTTTGCCCGAGCCATTGTCGAAACGACTTTGCCAGGATTCATTGTTGATCCATCCCAGGGGATGCACTTCTTTGTAAACATCACGTCTACAAGGCGTGCGTATTTTACCGTCTCTCATAAATCAAAAGAAGACTTCTTAAACTGGGAATGGCTAGAAAATCAGCCAATTCATTGCGAATTCGAGTATGTGCGCCATATTAGACTCGCGAATCCAGTATCAATAAGAGTAAATGGGAGAAAAGGGAAAGGAGCAGTTATCATCCAGCCAACGAAAGAAGAAGAGCTAGAATAAAAGTTAGCCCAGCGCGTTTTTGAAGAATGTCCATCTCATTACCGAATGACAACTATTAATTTAAGGATCTCACAAGAAAAGAACAAGATGAAGCCACGTGCCACCTTATGGACTATTGCGCTAGTCATGATTCTCCTTGCAAGTGCTTCAGCCTCTAAGGAGAATTTGACCACTCCCCTTTCTACCCAAGATACCCGCTTAAATCAAGAGAATTCGCAATTACCAAACATCATTGTAATGATCGGAGATGGAATGGGTCCAGAATACATGAAGATCGCCAGCTTGGTTGAGTATGGATCAACAAACGCATCTATACTTGACAAGGCGTTTCCCGCCCATTCGTTATATGACACACGAAACATAAAAGGTGAGATCACGGATAGTGCTGCGGGCGGAACTGCAATTTCCACCGGTTTTCTAACGGCTAACGGTCGAATCGCAATGGATCAATATGCAAATATTAATTTCAAGACCATTCTTGAATACCTCTCTCAAGATGCTAATTATTCAACAGGAATAGTAACAACCACTGATATCGCTCATGCCACACCAGCAACGTTTACAGCTCATGTACCTGATCGCGACATGAAAGCCGAGATCCTTGATCAAGAATTAAGGCAGGGAATCGATGTAGTACTAGGTGGATCTGGGCTCAGAGCATATACCACACCACTTAGTGATATCGCGAAGGATATCAACAATACTTATGGATATCCCGTAGCGTATAACAGAACTCAGCTCTTATCCATGAGCCAAACCTATAATCGATTGGTAGGTATTTTTGGAAAAGGTCATTTGCCATACGAAACAGAACGGAATACGACTTTAGATCCCAGTATCGTTGAAATGACGAAAGCGGCCCTCGACATGCTTTCAAGATCTGGCAAGCCATTCTTCCTCATGGTTGAAGGAGGGAGAATCGATCATGCTGGCCATGACAGAAATGTTACAAGGGCTGTAATCGAAACAATCATGTTTGAAAAAGCGATAAGATACGTTAGAGCCTTCGCAGAAAGCTTAGGTAACACCGTCGTTGTTGTTGGAGCAGATCACGAAACCGGAGGATTCAAGCTTAACTCAATCACTAATTTAGGGACAGAGTTACCAACTTTTGGGAATACTCGCGAGCAAAACATGACAATAAGGTATGAACGTATTTCAAAGCTTGATGTTAGCTTTCAGACCTCTTCTCACACTAACACGCTAATTGGGTTTTGGGGATATGGTCCCGGTATGGACAACTCAACGATATCCATTGCAAAAAACATTGACATCTTTTGGACACTTAATGCGCTCCTTGGCTCTTTCCCTGTTTTCAGTTCGTATTCCTATCAATTATATGATAACGGCACTCTAAAAGTAAATATTGGAGTAAAGGACCAGGACAACTCAGCCACTGAAATAATTATTAAAATCAATGAGAATAGCGAAGGAAAATTAGTAGAATATAGAGAACAGTTGCAATCAACGGACGGAGTCAACAAATACTCCTATTCAGTAGATTCCACCAGTAACTATACAATTTCCTTCACCATTATTGACCTCCAAAGCCCATTCAACGTTACTTCATTCGCTACTAACCCAACCTATTCTGAATCCGAAATTTCCACAACCCCTCCGAGCAGTCCAGAGGCAACGAATCAATCCTCCTTCTTGCCAGTCCTATCTGGCTTGCAAACGTTCATTCTGATAGTCGGTATCGCTTCTCTTCTCCAAAAAAGAAAAAATAAAATCTAAATCAATCCAGTCCTCTGATTTTTTTTCTTTCACTGCCATTTTGCAAGTTCCTACTAGAATTCGTAAAGGCATTAGATCTAGCTCATTATTGCAGTCTAAGGCGAAGATATTTTTCTCTTTATGAATCTATATCCTTTTCAGCAATGAGCCTAATAGGTTGCGAAATTCTTGGAAAAATTCTCATTTGTCATATTTTGGGAGTGTTTAATAGAATGATGCAATATCAAATGTGGGAAGAATGGACGACGTGAAAAATTGGTTTCTCACAAATCTTGAGCAAGACACTCTTGCCGTAATGCTAGTTGGATCGCGAGCTAGGGGAACGAGTGCGGACAGAAGCGATTTCGATATAATTGTAATCAAAGAATCGCATTCTTCTGGTCCTCGCAATGTAGAAAAGAAATACAAGGAGTATGATCTGGACATCTGGATTCATGGTTTGGAGCATATGAGTGCGCAACTATCCAATAAAATCACTAACTCAAATCAACTACTGAATTGTTCTTTGATCATTTCATTCTTGAAGGAAGCCGTCATCTGGTATGAAAGATTTCCAGTTGTTACACCATTAATTGCGTTAGCAAGGGATTGGAAATGGGAGTTAGGCATGGAGGAGATCCTAAGTTTTGAAAAAATATCACCAACATCTGATTGGGCTTTGAAAGGGTATAATGAGGATTGGGCTTTAATCGAATTGGCAAAGAAAAGAATCGTAGCCAATAAACCCATATCAAACCGACGCAAGGATTATCCAGAGTTGCTGGCTCCTACCAGTAAACAACAAGCAGTTGAAGCATGTGAAGTAATGCAAGAAGCGTATGACCAACTTGGCGAGAAAAGAAAGTGGACAGAATTTAAGGACGCCTTCAAAGCGATTCGAAATCGGAACTATGCGAAGGCCCTCGCGTCAGCAAAAGATGTGCTAAGATTTGTTATTCGTTGCCAGTTGTCTGTACCCCCTGTACAATTACTAGATCCGTTATTATGGAAGCAGGCAGAAGAGGCAAATTTGCCAGAAAAAACAATCAATGCATTAGAAAGTGTTCTTATATCATAGGCCTCAATTTGAAGCAAACGACATATTGTTTAAATGACGATGAGAAAGATGCACAAGAATGCCATCCATAATCGACGCAATTGGGGAAGAATTCGAAGCCCAAGAGTACACTCGCATTATTTCGCTTGTTCCAAGCATCACAGAAACGCTTTTTGCAATTGGACTGGAGAATCGAATCGTAGGAGTTACGAAATGGGACGTATATCCTCCCCATGCTAGAAATCCTCCCAGAATTGTTATTGGTGGAACCAAGAATCCTGATCTTAGCCTCATAAAGAATCTTAAACCTGATCTTATCATAGCCAACAAGGAAGAAACAAGAAAGAAAACGTATGCTAAACTGCAGGACATCGCCCCGGTATTTGTCACATATCCTAGAACAATTGAGCATTCAATTCAGATGGTAGAAACCTTAATCCAGTTGACTCAACTCTCTGCAAATTCTCAAGCAATCAAAGTGCTTAATTCCATGAAAACCACATATGAGGAACACAAAAAAACGATTGCCCCCCTATTCTCCCATCTCGGCTACACTGTTTTTGTCCCGATCTGGAAAGATCCATGGATGACCATTAATCATGATACGTACATTAATTCAATGCTTTCTGAATTTTATCTCAGGAACATATTTGCTGAAACCGATATTCGCTACCCAATGGTAGATTTAAGCGATATAATCTCAGCTAAACCAGACTTGATCATCCTTCCCGACGAGCCTTGTCCATTCAGCCAGAAAGATAAGCAGTTCCTAATGGAAAAAACAGGATTGGAAACAGATCGCGTCATTCTGGTTGAAGGGAGCTGGCTAAGTTGGTATGGGGTTAGAACTGAAGTCGGTTTGAAAAACCTTTACATTTCTTTGAAGCACTTGCTCAAAGAGTAGATACGCTTCGTTCTCTATAAGTTTCTACGGTACTGGCCACCGACCTCGAAGAGAGCATTGCTAATCTGTCCCAAGGAACAATGATTAACCGTTTCCAGTAGCTGCTCGAAAATATTGCCCCCACTTACGGCTACTTTCTTGAGCTTCTCTAGCTCTTCTTTGGCGCGATCCTTGTGCTTCTCTTGAAACTCCTTCAATCTTTTGATTTGGAGCTCTTTTTCCTCTTCCGTTGCACGAATTACTTCTCTGACCTCGAGCTCATTCATTTTTCTCTTTGGATTCAAAAATGTGTTAACTCCTATGATCGGTAATTTACCCGTGGATTTTAGCTGCTCATAGTACAGCGATTCTTCCTGAATCTTGTTTCTTTGGTATCCTAGTTCCATTGCCCCGAGAACACCGCCTCGCTCCGTCAGTCTTCTAAATTCTTCAAGAACTGCTTCCTCAACAAGATCCGTCAGCTCTTCAATAATAAACGATCCTTGATTGGGGTTTTCGTTCTTGGCAAGTCCGAATTCACGATTGATAATCAACTGGATTGCCATCGCTCTGCGAACAGATTCTTCCGTTGGTGTTGTGATAGCCTCATCATAGGCGTTTGTGTGAAGAGAATTACAATTATCATAGATTGCAAGCAGAGCTTGAAGAGTTGTTCGAATGTCATTGAAGTCAACTTCTTGGGCATGCAAACTTCTACCACTAGTCTGGATGTGGTATTTTAGTTTCTGGCTCCTCTCATTGGCTCCATATTTTTCCTTCAAAGCTATCGCCCAAATGCGCCTGGCAACTCTTCCAATAACGCTGTATTCTGGATCAAGGCCATTAGAGAAAAAGTAGGAGAAGTTTGGTGCAAAGTCATCAACATGCATGCCTCTTGACAAGTAGTATTCCAAGTAAGTAAAACCGTTTGCCAATGTGAATGCTAATTGGGTGATAGGATTGGCTCCCGCCTCTGCAATGTGATATCCCGAAATAGATACAGAATAGAAATTCCTCACTTTGTGTTTTATGAAAGCTTCTTGGACGTCTCCCATCATTCGGAGAGCAAAGTCAATGGAAAAGATGCAGGTGTTCTGCGCTTGGTCTTCTTTGAGAATATCTGCTTGAACAGTTCCTCTCGCCTGACTAAGCGCTTTTCTCAAGAACTCATCATACACTTCATCTGGAATGAGCGTTCTAATTTCTTCCCAAGATTTTGTCTCAGGGGTGTTTTCGTCTACCACCCAGTATTCTCCCTTATGTACATCAAAGCCATATCTGCCGTCTCCTGTCTTTACAAAAGCCTCTGCTGGAGAGAGTAAGCCCTGATCGACCACCCATTTTCTGCATTGCTGTCTTGCTGCTGCCACCATAAAGAATGCCAGCATTATCGGTGCTGGACCATTGATCGTCATACTCACAGAGGTTGTTGGATCAAGCAAATTGAAGCCAGCATACAATCGTTCCATATCGTCGACTGTGCTAATGGACACCCCGCTTTCGCCAATTTTTCCATAAATGTCTGGCCGATAATCTGGATCTGCCCCATACAAAGTATTTGGATCGAATGCTGTTGAAAGCCTTGCAAAGGGATGATCCTTGGTTAAGTAATGAAATCGTTTATTGGTTCTTTCCGGGATACCCTCGCCGGCAAACATTCGCGTTGGATCCTCGTTTGTTCGCTTGAACGGGAAAACTCCCGCTGTAAATGGGAATCGACCCGGGACGTTTTCCAGAAGTAACCACGAAAGTAGTTCTCCCCAATCCTCATAATTTGGCAAAGCAATCTTAGGTATTCTCTGATGGGATAATGACGTGGTATAAGTTTGGACCTTGATTTCTTTATTTCGAACAAAGTATGAGAAAACTTCTTCTTGGTATTTCTTTTTTAGCTCTGGCCATTCTTCAAGTAATTTCCAATTTTCAGGCAGGAGTTTTTTCCGATGCCATTCAATTTGTTTATCTAGTATTTCCAAGAATTCCTTATCGAGCTTTTCAATTCGAGGAGGTTGTAATGGATTCCTTGGGTCTGCAGGAACAGTATGTGCTTCTATAAGTGTTTTCTTGGTTTCTAGAAGTTGCCACAACTTCCTAGCGATGCTGCTCTGCTCACGAGCCCTTTTCTTATACTCGCGGACGGTATCAGCAATTTCTGCTAAATACCTTGTTCTTTCGGGTGGAATTATAAAATTCCTTAAACCAACCTTGAGAGGCATGCCGAATGTTGTCAGATGTGATTTGTACTCTCCATGATGCATTTTGTTAAGCCTACTAATCAAATGAAAGTATAGCGCGTTGACTCCGGGGTTGTTGAACTGGCTCGCTTGGGTTCCAAAAATCGGTAATGCATCATCCGGAACGGCCTCCTTGTCAAACAATTTTCGAGATCTTCGGTATTGCTTTCGAACATCTCTCAAGGCATCTTCTGATCCTTTTCGCTCAAACTTATTGATCGCAATAATATCCGCGAAATCAATCATATTGATTTTCTCGAGTTGAGTTGCTGAACCATAATCTGCAGTCATCACATAAATCGATAAATCAACCAAATCAATGATTTCAGTATCGGACTGCCCTATTCCGGCAGTTTCAAGGATCACTAAATCGTATCCTAAGGCTTTGCATATCTGTGTGGCCAATCGTGCCGCTTCGCTCATGGAGCGATTACTAGCTCTGGTTGCAAGCGATCTCATGTAAATATTATCTGTTTGGGATAAAGAATTCATTCGAATCCTGTCCCCGAGAAGAGCACCACCACTCTTCCTTTTCGAAGGGTCGATTGAGATAATAGCGACCTTCTTGTCGGGAAAATCCATGACAAAACGCCGAACTAATTCGTCTACTAATGACGATTTTCCCGCACCCCCAGTTCCAGTAATTCCAACAATTGGAGCTTGACCCCGGGGATTTTCCAAAACTTGCTTTACCCTGTCGGTTATTATTCCTTGATCAACGTTGTTTTCTATTTCGGTGATTAATCCAGCTGTGAGTCTCCAAAATGCCCACTGATCTTGAAACACTTCATCTGAAAGTTCTTCTGTGTGATAATCAAGAGTTGAAAAATCGCTGTGTTCAAGAATATAGTTGATCATTCCTTGCATTCCCATGACTCGACCATCATCAGGGGAAAAGATCTTGGTAATCCCATATCTCTCCAGTTCTTCAATTTCGGGAGGGATGATTACGCCTCCGCCCCCTCCGAAAATCTTTACGTATGACGCACCCGCCTTATCAAGGAGGTCGCGAACGTACTTGAAATACTCCATGTGTCCCCCTTGATAGCTTGACACTGCAACAGCTTGTGCGTCTTCTTGGATTGCGGCTTTAACAACATCCATGGCGGCACGGTTATGACCTAAGTGGACAACTTCAGCGCCAGAATCTTGCAGGATGCGACGAATAATGTTTATTGAGGCGTCATGACCGTCAAATAATGCCGTTGCTGTAATTACGCGAATGTGGTGCTTACATTTATAGACTTCTGGCTCTTCTATCGCTTGCATTATTGAAAACTATGAATGGGATATTTACAAGTTTTCTGTATCGTGAATGCTTTTTGACCCTCTGAATTTAGTAAAACATTCAAGCTAGCAGATTTTTTCTCCTCTCGGTTGACTGGAAAACATCTGCGGGTTCCTCACAGTTTCGGGAAATGCTTTTTTACATGGTTTTTTTTACTAAAGATAGTAGTTCGGCAGTGATCATCCAATGCTGGGAAATACCCATAATCGCCAGAGTAATTGGTCATTAAAGATACTTCATGCCTATCAGTTCGTTGTGCCGAACTAAATTCGTAAAATATCCCATTGATTCTCCCGTTCTCCTTGAAAAATCTACACGGGAGATGGTAAAGGTAAAGAGTAGCAATCAAATACTGAGCACAAGAGAGTGATACCAATGCTTCACGAAATAGCCATTATTGGTCGAGGAGGCCAAGGCGTTGTCAGCATGGCCAAAATGATGGCGTATGCTGCCCTAATGGAAGGAAAACATGGCTCGGCTATCCCAAAATATGGAGCCGAGAGAAGAGGCGCGCCGGTAATCTCATCTTTTCGCATTAGCGACGAGCCACTGAGAATCCATTCACAAATCCGAAAACCAGACCACATGATAATTCTTGAAATCGGTGCACTACCAAAGTTAATCCCACCACAACCACTCAAGGATCATAGCATTGTTGCAGTCAATTATCCTTCAATTCCCAAGATGATGACAAAATATAACCCGCACATCGTAGCATATCTAGATGCCGCAACATTGGCAAGGAAAGTAGGGCTTGTAAGAAGTGGCATACCCATTACGAGCGTCCCCATGATGGCTGCGTTTGCAAAAGCTAGTGGTCTGCTCCAACAAGAATCTCTTATCAAAGCTGTTCCAAAGCTGGTAAAGAACGAAGAAATGATAGAAATCAACATTGAAGCCATCAAGAAGGCTTTTGAAGAAACTGAGGTGAAGAAATTTGACCGAATCGAGGAAAGTGCACCCGTTGCTTAAGCCCATTCATGGAGCAGCAGGACGAACTGCTGACTGGAGAACGATTAAGCCCGTCATTGAATACGAAAAATGCACCAAATGTAACCTTTGCTGGCTTAATTGTCCTGATTCTTGCTTTTCTTTTGATGAAGAGCAATACCCGGTGATAGACTATACGTATTGCAAAGGATGCATGATTTGTATGGAAGTATGCCCCCACGATGCGATTCTAGAAGTTCCTGAAACTCATGAGGAAATTTAAAGGAGGAATGAAGAATGGAAACAACTCAAAGACAAATCGATCTCCTCACAGGAAATGAGGCGGTTTCTGCTGCAGTGAAACAGATCCGTCCTGACGTTATTGCCGTCTATCCCATCACCCCTTCAACCCATATCGCTGAAATGCTTGCACAAGCCGTTGATTCTGGCGAATTAGATTCAGAGTTTGTAAAAGTAGAAAGCGAACATTCTGCTTTAGCAACCTGTATTGGTGCAGTTGCTGCGGGTGGCAGAGCCTTTACCGCTACTGCTTCTCAGGGGTTGCTCTACATGGCTGAAAATATCTTCTGGGCAGGCTATGGTCGGTTACCCATGGTTGCAGCCGTTGTCAATCGCGCTCTGGCTCCCGGGTGGAGCATCTGGGTTGATCATCAAGACACGATGGCAATGAGAGACGCTGGATGGGGTCAGTTCTACGTAAAGAATAATCAAGAAGCATATGACACGGTCATTCAGGCTTATAAGATTGCGGAGAATCACGATGTTTATTTCCCATTCATGGTTGCACTTGACGGTTTCGTTCTAAGCCATACGGCCAGCCCCGTTGAGTTCCTCACTCAGGAAGAAGTAGAGGAATTCGTACCACCATTCAATCCACTGTTCCGTTTACATCCCTCAGAACCCATGTCTTTTGGTGCGATTTCCAAGCCTGATGAATATATCGCCATGAGAGAAGATCTCATGAAATCTATGGAAAGAGCGAAAAAAGTAATCGAAGACGTCAATGCAGAATTTGCTAAGAAATTTGGAAGAGACTGGGGCGGTTTGATTGAGGTGGTTGGCCCCGAAGATGCTGAAGTCGGCATTGTAACGATGTCGACTCTTGCTGAAGAAGCAGAAGTTGCAGCAGAACATCTAACAAAAGAAGGAATAACTACTTCCGTTACGCGAATTCGATCCTTCCGCCCATTCCCCGGAGAAGAGCTGGCGAAACAGATCAGCAAGTACCAAGTAGCAATTGTCATTGATCGAGCCGTTAGTTTTGGTAATGCTGGCCAGATCTATATTGAAACCAACAGTGCTCTAAGAGATTACAATGTTGATACCAAGCTCTTGGGAACCGTGATGGGAATCGGCGGTCAAGACGTTGCATACGGAGATATCATAGAGCGCGTAAAGCATTTGACAAAGAGGGAATGAACGAGGAGGTAAGAAAATGGTAAAACTGAAAGAACTGATCCAAATTGAAGCTCAATATGTTGGCAATATGAAAGGGAATCTCGCGTGTGCGGGATGCGGTCTGAACTTGGCTCTGAGACACGCTCTTACTGCCCTTGATCAACACGCGCTCTTGGTTGTTCCCGCATGTTGTACTAGTGTTATTCAAGGATTCGGTGAAGGCTACGGAATTAACGCGCCTGTCTTTAACAGTGCATTCGCAGCATCTCCTGCAGTTGCGTCTGGTTTCGCACGGGTCTATAAAAAGAAAGATCCAAGCGTTCAAGTCGTTGTTTGGGCCGGAGATGGAGGTACGGCTGATATTGGGTTAGCCACACTTAGTGGTGCTGCGGAACGAGACGAGGACATCATTTACGTCATGTATAACAACGAGGCATATCAGAACACTGGAGATCAAAAGAGTGGTGCGACCCCGCCAGGAGCCGTAACAACAACCTCTTCTGGAGAAAAACGTCCTCGAAAATCCGTTTCTCGATTAATGATCACGCACGGAGTTCGGTACGTTGCTACAGCAAATACTGCGTATCCTCTTGATCTCTACGACAAAATGAAACGCGCCTATGAAGAATTTAGAGGCCATTTCCGATTTATTGAGATTTACGCACCATGCCCAGCTGGCTGGAACGTTGATCCAAGATATACGGCCAAAGTCGGTAAGTTAGCAGTCGAGACTGGTTACTGGCCATTGTATGAAGCAGTTGATGGTAAAATCACGCTTAGCCGACAAGGTCGTCGGTTCATCGATCCGGAGAAGAGAAAACCCCTAGAAGACTGGTTAAAGCTCCAGGGAAGATTTAAGAAGATAAAGCCCGAGTTTCTCGAAGCGCTTCAATACGACATCGATCGATCGTGGGATTTTGTCAAGAAATACCTCGCAGAATAATACTTACTGTCAGAGGAATAATTTCTTAGAAGCTGACTTCCCCGCCCCATTCAAATTCTTGTTTCTTGGTTCGTTTTTCCTATTTTAGTCCGGTTTCCAATCTAGATATAACCATTCTTTGAATCTCGCTCGTACCTTCGTAGATCTCAGTAATCTTAGCATCTCTGAAGTACCTCTCAATTGGAAGCTCCTTGCTGTACCCCATGCCCCCGTGGATTTGGACCGCTTG
>JALTMP010000028.1 GCA_027001645.1 Candidatus Heimdallarchaeota archaeon | reverse complement strand
AAAGTCAATCGCACGTTTATGGATCCAGGGGACGGAAGCGTGACAACTGTGCTATTATAATACCAAACCGGACCAACATTAGGGATATCGGCGTAAATGTCGAAGTAAATTTCAATCGGAATGTCAATATTGGAAACATTAGAGCTGATTGTAGCATCGAACACGAATGTGTCATGGTCATTGTTTCCGTCCACATCTAGCAGATATTGTGAAACTCCCGTGACGAAGGCAATAGGTGCGTTTGGGTCCTTTCCTTGAGTTATCCAGAGCGAATACGCTTCATTCATCCATAGAGTCCCGGTGTCAGTATCATAAATAGACGCCTCAATCCAGTAATAGCCGGATTTGGAGATTGGAAATATAACGTCAAAGGAGCCATAGTAGTCGACATAAGTCGCGTTTCCAGCCATACTAAGATACTGGGTAGTTCCGTTCAAGTAAGTCCGAGAAGTATCAGCTTCTTCGTAGTACAACGCAACTCGAATGGTAAAGTTGGCAGTGACTGGTTCAAGGAAGTAAAGAGTGTAATCAAATGGTATCTTGATTGAGTCAACTGTGGGACCAGTGCTATTGAATTCTTGAGGATAATAGCTTGCGAAGAGGTCATAGGGTACCCATGGCACATTATAACCGTCCATCCTTCCAGCGTTATAATAGTACTCTCCGGCAGTTCTATTCCATGCATCTATGAAGTAAAAGGAAACATCATAGTTCCCGGTTTCATTAAAACGCATGCTGAAGGAAAGGTATCCCGAGTTGTTAGTCAAGTATCCAGTAGCGAAGTATAGCTTCTGGGTCGAGTCCCACCAGCGGTTACCGAGATTAGCATACCAGAGTATGTAAACTTTGAAAAATGATGTATTAGCCATTTCAACATCATATACACTGAAGTTCCACGAAACCGTATCCATGTATCCATCGAAGTCAGTGTCACTTGTTGAGGTATTTAGAAGCGAAACAGAAAAATTAACTGGAGGAATGTAAGGAACATTCAAGCCATCTAAATAATATTCACCGTAGTAATAGTCCCAGTTGCCAAGGTCGTCGTTGAAACTGAAATAGAGATAAATCCGCGTTGAAGCATTAGCAGATATGGTGATGTTAAACCAAGCGTTTCCTGAAGAATCAGTAACGATGCTATAGGTGCGTGTGTTCCAATTTTCCCAATAATCAAAGCCCATTTCTGCATAATCAACGGTAATTGTGATCGATGTGGAAGCTGGTGCAACAACAGCTTGGAAGGCAAAGAAAATGCTATCGTTATATGAATCTCCATCGAGATCCAAAAATGTCTGACCCTGCAACTGCATATCCAGGCCATACTGATTAACTTGCCCTAACCCTTGTGGGTGTAAAGGTAAGCCCACAACTACACCGATAAGGGTGAGGAAAGTTAAGAATACAAGTAGATTACTCTTAGTCATCATTAATTTCTTGCGTTGTTTTTACTTATATTAATTCTAGAAAAAATTAGGGGTTCTTTTTAAACAAAGGAATCGAGGAAAAGGAAAAAATTGTTGAAAACCATAAGGTTGCCTGCTTCATAAAGACTTCAAGAAGCGCTCTGAATAGACAGAGACAACAAGAACCCCTTAATATGACCGTCCGCAGATGTGGGATAATGGAAAAAGATTCGTCAAGCGGTTCAGAGAATAGTACTCGCTCTTATGATCCAAGAGACATGCCATATGAGTTTGAAAAAGAGATTTCCCGTCTAAGAAATCAAGCAACATTTCTTTGGAGAAAAGAAAGAACCAAGCTCACCCAACTTGGTCTTAAAAGAGGGATGAAAGTATTAGACCTGGGGTGTGGACCGGGCTTCATTTCAAGACTACTCACAGAGGATTTCCCCGGGATCAAGCTAACTGGAATTGATCTTAATTCAGAACTTCTGGAGATCGCAAAAAAAGAGCTAAAGGATTCGGAAAGCCTTGTTCGCCTTGTCCACACTTCTGCAGAAAAAATACCCTTTCCAAGCAATTATTTTGATTTCGTTTATGCGAGACTGGTTTTTCAACATATTCCAAATCCCTCCACGGTTGCAGAGGAAGTATTTCGAGTTTTAAAACCGGGAGGAATATTTGTTATTCATGACATTGATCAAGAGATTCTTGGATTAATCGAGCCAGACTTCCCCATGCGTGAACGTCTTAGCAAGAAATTCTCCAAAGCACAAGCAATGAAGGGGGGAAACAGATACGTCGGAAGGCGTTTATTAAGAATTTTAAAAGAAGCAGGCTTTGCAAACGTTTCTATGGATGGCATATTCGCACATAGCGATGAGTTAGGAACCGAGGGGTTCGAGGCACTCGCGGGTGACAAGGAAATGATCAGCACGCTTGAAAAAAAGGAGTATCTGTCAAAAGAAGAGGCAGATGCCTTGAGAGCATACCATGATGAATTTCATTCTAACCCCAACAAAATTGTGCTTGTGATTACTCTTCTTGCAAGAGGAATAAAACCCTCTAATTGAAGTCTGGAAGAGGGATAAGGGAAGAAGAGAGAACTACGAATTTTAAATATTGTTTACTCTAGCAAGTAGTCTTTCCCAGCGTTCATCAACCCAGGCCTGGATCTCTTCTATGATCTCTGTTTTCTTTTCTGGTTTGAAAAGATGCTTGAACCATCCCTGAGCTTTTAGCCACTCTTCAACAGGCTTCTTCTGATCTGGATTCAAGGCAATTTTTCGAGAGGGTGCTGAAAGTTCCCATTCATCTTTGTAAGCACTAAATAAGGGGAAAACAGCGGTCTCAATGGCTAGTTTGGAGATTCTTACGGCGGCACTGTCTTCGATCTTCCAGCCCAGTGTGCAAGGAGAATCGGTTAGCATAAATGCGGGTCCTTCAAATTCCAGACCTCTTTGTACTTTTTGCATAAGATCTTGGGGATAGGCAAGACTTGCGGTGAATACAGGGATGTTATGAGCCCACATTACTTGAATTAGATCTTTCTTATACTGAGGTTTTCCGGGGATAGCTTGGCCACCAGGGGATGTCGTTGTTCTAGCACCTCTCGGTGTAGCACCAGATCTTTGGATACCAGTGTTCATGTAAGCACCATTGTCATAACAAATGTATAGGAAATCATGTCCACGCTCAATAGCCCCACTCAGTGATTGCAAGCCAATGTCGTAAGTACCTCCGTCTCCACCAAAAACAATAATGTTTGGCTTTTCCTTAATTAGACCTTTTCTCTGCATTGCAGTATAGGCTGCTTCTGCCCCAGAAGCAGTTGCGGCAGCATTTTCAAACGCATTGTGCAACCATGGTACATTCCACGCATTGAAAGGATAAATTGTGGACGCAACTTCGAGACAGCCCGTTGCCTCCGCTACAACGTATGGCTTATCAAGTAATTCTGCAGCAATAGTCGCTTGTCGGGCAATAACCGCTGCCCCACACCCTCTACACATTCGGTGTCCGCCGGTGAGACCAGAAGGAGTTTTTGCAGCAATTTTCAAATTAATTTTTTTCTTCGCAGGTAATGTCTTTGACATCGTAATCATTCCTCCTTATATCCTCACTCCCCACCAGTGGGTTCGAGACTCATCATCAGCCACGTCTTTCTTGAGTTGTTCGTATAGACCAAAGATATCGTTTTCAGTAATGTCCCTACCTCCTAAGCCAACAATCGCAGAGCTAAGTACGCGCGGCAAGGTTCTTGTCTTGGCCAAAGCACTGCTTATTTCAGTAGCAAGAATGGAATTGGGAGAGCCAAATGTTACTGAGCGATCAAAAATCATCGCTCCCTTGAGATCCTTCATTAAGGATGAAAGCTGTTCTGTCGGAAATGGGCGGAGGGAGCGAAGTTTAATATGACCGACTTTTTCTCCATTTTGGCGCAAGTGGTTAACAATGGTTCTCGCAGTTCCGCTACTTGCTCCAGCAGTGATCAAAGCGTATTCAGCATCTTCCATGTGTGTTGCTTCAACTTCTTTGTAGTATCGTCCAGTTAGCTCTCCAAACTCTTCGAGTATTTTTGGAATGACTTTTTTGGCTTCACGCATGGCCAGCTCCTGCTGATATTTGAGTTCCATGTAAAAGTCAGGAAGAGCAAGCATGCCTGATGCACCCGAATTACCGGGTTGAAAGACCCACTGGTCTCCAGGATTGCGATGTTCCCCGATAAAGTCGTGAATTTGCTTTCTTTCTAGAAGGTAAACAGGTTCAAGAGCATGAGTAACAATGAAACCCTCAATCCCGTACATAAAGGGAAGCAAAATTCGAGAGTCTTCGGCAATTTTGAATCCGAGAATTGTATGATCGTACGCTTCTTGAGCGTCTTCCCCTAGAAATGAGATCCATCCTGCATCTCTTGTTATGAGTTGGTCTGTTAGCTCGCCATGAATGTTAATTGGAGAGCTGAGAGCACGATTAGCAACTGCCATTACAATGGGCAATCGGTTTCCACTAGCAATGAAGAGAATCTCAAACATTAGAGCAATACCTTGGCTACTGCTCGCTGTGAAAACTCTGGCACCAGTGCTGCTTGCACCTACTGCAGCAGACATTGCACTGTGCTCACTTTCTACATGGACGAGTTCAGTGTTCACCAAGCCGTCAGCCCAGAACTCAGAGAATTTCTCCATGATGATTGTTTGAGGCGTAATTGGATATGCTGGAATCACATCAGGGTCGATTTCGAGAAGGGCGTAAGCCACAGCCTGATCTCCAGTTAGGGCCTTAACTTCTTGTCCTTTTTGCGTAACAGCCACTTCATTTCACCTCTTTTATTATGCTAATCGCTTCAGTGGGACAGACATCTGCGCAAAGCGTGCATCCTTTGCAATAGTCATAATCAAAGATAGGATGAAAGTTCTCATCCATTCGAATCGCGTCGTCCGGGCAAACAAAATAGCATCGCGTGCATCCCGTGCATTTCTCATCATCAAGGACAGGCTTGAATTCTCGCCAGTCGCCAGTCTTATAGTAAAGGCTTGTTGCGGGGGCGGGAACCACACCGCCAATGGGCAACTTTGAAGCACCCCATTGCTCTTTGATCCATTCATCCATATTGATCTTCTGATCACTCATTCTAATGGCACCACCTTTTCATATGCTTCCTTAATAGCAGCAATGTTCTTTTCGAGAATCTCCCCGGAGAAGTATGAGCTAAGGGCCTTTATTAGAGACTCCAACTCAACCAGACCTGTTACCTTGGCAAGTGCACCAAGCATTACGGTATTTGCAATGGGCCTACCCAGATGCTTCTCAGCAATCTCGTTCCCATTGACATAGAAAATTTTCTCCGCAGTTTTGGGGAAGAAATCTTTCCCAATTTTTGACGCCGAGTTAATAATTATTGTTCCTCCTTCTACTAGACCCTCATAGACTTCAGATCTCCTTACTAAGGAAGGATCGATTACGACGATCACGTGCGGGTGATACACTTGAGTCTTTATCGAGAATTTCTCCGGGCTAATACGCGTGAAAGCGGCAACTGGAGCACCAGATCGCTCAGGGCCAAAAGTGGGAAATGCGTGAACCCATTTATTCTCAAGGATAGCCGCTTCTGCAAGAATCCGAGAAGCAGTTACGACTCCTTGCCCGCCGCGACCATGAAAGCGTACATCTGTCAATTTCGTGGCCACTGCCTGCATCATACTGATCAAGCGGGTCTAACAAACAGAATATTTAAGGAAAAACGGAAGAGGTAACGGAAAATTGCACAATTACTGAAAAGTTACTTGCTGAAAATCCCTAAACTGAATTTCATCGACAAATAATAGCTACGAGTTTGATTTAAGACCAGTAGAGGAAAGAAGAGGAGAGGAAGGTGCGAGAAAAGACTACGCAGGAACAAATTTGTACACAATTCTTTCGTTTTCAAGAGTCTGCGGAACTAGCTTCATCGGTCGACCGATCTTGAGATCGTCCATTGACGTTACACCAACGAGATGAGCCATGGTCCTTAGCCCATTGGGGAATTCACCAATAGCGACAATATAAGGAGCCATTGTTGAGTGAGATTCAGGAGGAACATGGATAATGGTGTAACTAACAAGCTTTGCTGAGGTATCAAGGTCTATTTTTTCCATGTCTTCGTTCAAACAAATGCATTCTTCCCGTGGGGGAAAATACTCTTTCCCACAAGCTTTACACTTGGTGGCAAAGATTTTTCCTTTTGCTAAGGCTTCTGCAAATTCCCCAACTAGAGGAACATAGTCTTCAACTGATACATAACCGAATTTTGTCATTTTATTTCACCTCTACCTTCCGTAAATTATGACGTTCACAAACTGGCCACTCTGACCAACGTTGTGGGATAAGCCAATCTCCGCACCGGGGACTTGTCGTTCCTTTTCGACTTCTCCGCGTAACTGGCGGAAAATTTCTGCTCCTTGTGAAACACCAGTGGCTCCTAGGGGATGTCCTTTGCTCTTGAGTCCACCATCTACGTTTACTGCCACCTTGCCACCAATGTATGTTTGCTGGTCAAGTGCTAGTTGGCCTCCCTGTCCTGGTTCTGCGAAGCCCAAATCTTCGTATGCAATGATTTCGGCAATCGTGAAACAGTCATGGACTTCAGCAACGTCAATATCATTGGGTCCAACTCCGGCCATCTTGTAGGCGACTTGTGCGGCCGTTTTGGCCCCTCTCAAACTCGTCAGGGTTTCTCGCTGAGCGATTTGCATAGTATCTGAGCCAGATCCAATACCTTTGATATAAACAGGCGTATCAGTGAATTTCTTTGCGAGATCCGCTCGGGTTACAACAACGGCTGCGGCGCCATCGCTGATAAGCGAGCAGTCATAAAGATTTAGAGGGTGCGCGATTGGATGCGAGTTCATTGCTTGTTCCAAAGTGACCTCTTTTTGAAGGTGGGCTTTGGGATTTCGGGCACCATAGTAATGATTTTTCACAGAGACGGAGGATAGCATTTCTCTAGTAGTGCCGTATTTTTCCATGTGTGCCGTGGCGAGAAGTGCATAGAACCCAGGGAACGTGCATCCAAAGGGGTATTCCCAACGAATATCACCAGCTCTTGCCATTAGTTCCGTTGCTTTTCCAGTTGTTACTGCAGTCATTTTTTCCACGCCGACTACGAGAACGGTATCGTGTAATCCACTTTTAACAAGACCATACGCGGTCTTAATAGCCGCTGTGCCAGTAGCGCAAGCAGATTCTACGCGAATCGTTGGTTTGCCTACAAAACCTATTTCGTCGATACTTACAGCTGCGGGAGCACCTTGACCGTTGAATTCATCTCCTGCTACGCCAATAACGGTGGCGTCAATGTCTTCTTTTGAAAGATTTTCAGCTTTTGTAAACAATTCCCTAGTAGCTTCAAACACCAGATTTCTTAATCCGGCGTCTGTTCTTTTTCCGAACTTAGATTGTCCAGCTGCGACGAGCGCAACATCATGATCACTCATTATCTATCACCTAGTACATAGAACTTTTTAAAGTGGAAGGAATAGCTAAATCCATTTTTAGCTAATTTACTCACCTGTAAAACGTGCTTTTCTCTTTTCAAAAACTGCCGTAATGCCTTCCTTTAGATCCTTGCTCTCAGCAAGCTTAGCAACGGCTTCATATTCTTTAGCATTGCCTTCCTCCAAAGTCACATCGTGGGAAAGATTCGCAATTCTCTTGGCTTCTTTGAGGGCGAGAGGAGCGTTTCCAGCGATTTGTGCTGCGATAAAGACGGCAGTAGATTGCAATTCGTCATAAGGCACAACTTTATTGACAAGACCGATTTTTTCCGCATCCTTTGCGGGGATGTGCGCGCCAGTAAGAATTAATTCTTTGGCTCTGCCAAGACCGATGATACGCGGCAATCTCGTGGTTCCGCCCCACGCAGGAATTAAACCAATAGCGACTTCAGGAGCACCTAGTTTTGCTTCTTCCTGAGCAATGCGAATGTCGCATGCTAGTGATAGCTCTAGACCCCCTCCCAAGCAGAGACCATTAATTGCAGCAATAATCGGCTTGGGAAAGTTTTCAACTCTGCGGAATAATTCTTGACCGCGTTTTAGGAATTTTTGAACGGTTTCAGGATCGGCAGTGTTTACAAATTTCAAGTCAGCACCGACGGAAAAGGCTTTCTGGCCATCAGCAGTAATGATCACTGCTCGCACTTCTTTGTCTTGCTCGGCTACGTCTAGTGCCTTGTCGATTCCCTCGAGCATGTCGAGGTTGAGCGCATTAAGCGCATCTGGTCTGTTCAGAA
>JALTMP010000027.1 GCA_027001645.1 Candidatus Heimdallarchaeota archaeon | reverse complement strand
AGGATTGAAAGAATTGCTCAACTTTGGGGAAACATTATAGTGAATCGCTTTGGGAAGATCTAGCGCCGAAATCGTTCCGTTAGTCTCAATTTCTATGAAAAAGCCCTTTTGGATAAGGACTTGAAGCCAGTCTTTTAAGACGTCCTTTTGAAGCAAAGGCTCCCCCCCGGTGATCACTAGGTTTTTCACAGGAAATCTGGCAAACCTTTCTTCGAGCTCTCGCAAGCTGATTCTAGTTCCCTCCTCATCACGGTTGAAGACTATATTGCCCAGTGAATCGAGTTTATCGTTCGGAATCCTTGTCCTAATCTTCTCCAGCTGTGTTTTGCTAAACAACCAAGTGTACTTGGTGTCGCACCAGACACATTCAAGATTACATCCTAATAACCGAAGAAAAATTGACGGCTTCCCTAGAAACGGTCCTTCACCTTGAATTGAATAGAAAATCTCGCTAACGAGCAGTTCCATTATTATCACTCTTGTGAAGAAGGAACATACTCATATTCCGCGTAGCTTGTCTCCGTTTCCCATACTCTCACTTTTACCTTGACCAAGTTGGTAGGCTCTAATTGATAGAGCTTCTGAGCTAAGTAAACTGCAATGTTTTCTGCTGTGGAAGGCTCAACATAACTATTGATGTTGGTATGATCGAGTTTCATTACCTCACGTTTGATAATTGTAAAATCAACGACCATCTTAGACTCATTTAATTTTCCAGTTAGCCATGTTTCTATCTTCCAGTTGTGGCCATGAATCTGGTTACACTTGCTCTCGTATGGCAAACAGAGTTCATGGGCAGATGATATACTAATTACCTTGTACACTGTTACGATGGGGTTTTCACTCATTGATTCTCTCCTCTTCTTGCTTATGTTTTTCTAATAGCTCTACTGCTAGTTTCCATTCTTCATCTGTCAGGGCTGGATCTTTGGCACTGTTGAGCAAGAATGCTTCTGTTCTCTCGAGGCAAGTTCCACATTCCAGACAGGGGCGATCATTTCCCTCGTAGCAACTCCACGTATACTCAAATGGTACTTTTAATTGGATTCCTAGTTTGACGATTTCAGCTTTCGTGTTATGAACAAATGGGGCGATTACTCCTACTGGAGTCCAGAGATTACCCAATTGTAGGGCTCTATCCAATGCTTGTACGAATTCAGGACGACAGTCGGGATATACTTCATAATCGCTCGCGTGAGCAGCATAAGCCACTAAGTCTGCTCCTATAGTGACGGCTCGACCTGCTGCTATGCTGAGCATGATCATGTTCCTATTTGGCACGATTGTTACTCTTTGTGTTTTCGAATCGTAAATTTCGTGGGGAACATCAGCATCCCCAACTAACGCACCAGTTGCAATTAATTCCTTTAAAAAAGACATGTCTACAATTCTGTGCTTTACTTTCTCGGAAAAAACGTCATTGAATTTTTCCACAATAGTTCTTGCTTGATTGATCTCTTTCTTGTGTCTTTGACCGTAATTGAATGTAATGGCTTCAACGATGTTAGCCCCATTGTTTTTCAGATACCATAGCATTACTGTACTGTCAATTCCTCCACTAACAATAGGCACGATCATTTTGTTCGACACGTCAGTACTCACGACTCTTCCTCCATCTTGGTGTTTAAAGAATGGCTCTAAGAATTTGTTGAAAGGATAGAGATCTTAGTATATTTTCTTATAATCTTCAAGCAGCTTAGTAAGATAACTCATTCGCTGTCCGATTCCATATGATTTAGGAAAGAAAGAAACTGCATTGGGCAAGTACGAAATTAAAGGACGATAATACTTTTTTCCCGTAAAGAAAATGAATACCTCTCTGTCCACATCAAATTGGTCTAAGATTTGCTTGGCAACAGTTCTCCCCCACAAAGCTCGTTCCCGACGAGATCTATTAGAAAGTGTTTCATCATAGGGATCTATGACTTCGTCTGAGGAAATAAGCCCATATTTTGCCGATAAAATGTAAGGATCACGGCGCGTTAATCGGAGATAT
>JALTMP010000026.1 GCA_027001645.1 Candidatus Heimdallarchaeota archaeon | reverse complement strand
AACTGCTCTCACGAACTAAAGTATGATTTTCGAACAGATTTTGATCTTATCGAATTAGAAACTTATGAACAAGCCAAGAAAAAACCGTTGAGGCTTTTCACAAATAGACCGCGAGAATGGCCACTGCAAGCTTTTAAGGAAGCATTTGGACTATCAATTTCGGAAAGCTCTCCGATTGCAGTTCTCAAGGTTAAGGGGCAACGCTCGCGTGACCCTAATATAGAATTCCGCATCCCTGCGACTCTTCTTATTAAGCCAATAACAACAAGCTCTGTACGCAAGGCGAAACGAAGGGAGTTTGATGGTTTTTCAAAACCCCCTCTACCAATGCGGCAAAAAATCATACTAGATCTTCTTTCATTCCTAAAGGAGAATAAGCTCGTAAAGGAACCAGTTCTTTTTGAAGGATTCGTCCCAAAAATCGCATATCCTTGCATAAAAGGGCAATATATCCCAGAATATGGACGAGCTCCTTCTTTGGAACAAAATGGTGTCGAGGAATGGGGGAATATGAAACGCGTCGAGATCTATTTTGATTATGAAGGGGAGAAAGAAAGGCAACGCATCAATCTGTTTAAAACAGAATTGGAACTCCAAATCAGCAAGATTGCAGAAAAGTCAGGCATTCACCCGCCTGAGATTATAGCAAACTATCTTTCTCCAGGAGAAGCGCGAAAAATCGCCCGAGTAGAGGAAAATAATCCAGAACAGATAATGAGGATTTTCATCCAAGTAAACCGAAACAGGCGCAAAGGATACGATTACGGAAAATTAAAGACACGGTTTACTTCAGAAAAGGGTAAACCAATTCAATTCATAACCGGACGGACATTGTATAATAGGCAAATCAAGGGCATTATACGTACCTTAATTCCTCAACTTATCGCAAAAACAGGTGGACTTCCTTATTCCCTTTGCCCTCTGATTCTTGACAAAGCTTTGATTATTGGCTTGGACAAATTCAGAGATTCAAGTGGTCACAGAGCATCAGCAAGCGCAGGTGTTGCCGCAGTAACCCCGAGAGGAGAGTATGTGGCTGCCGCTTCAACGCCTCTAGATTCTTCAAAACATGACAAGATTGATGTTGACGAACTTGCTCCAGACCTCTTGGAAGAACTAGAAACAAGATACAAAGGAAAATTGGAATATGTTGTTATTTTGAGAGATGGATCTCCACAGGTTTGCAAAGGAGAAGCGGTAGCATGGAGAAAACATGTTGAAGACTATGGATTGAAATTTGTATTTTTTGCCTCTCGCAAAGAAAACCCGTATCGGATATTTCCGGAAAAAGAAACCCCAAACCTAAAACTACCTGCAATTCTGTTTGGTGACCCGCTTCCGAAAAATGAGTTCTTGGTTGTTACAGCAAAAGCGGCTCAAGGAACCCCCCGTCCGGTTCTGTATACACTTCTTGAAAACACTGTAGGGCTCGATGCATCAGTCATCGCGTCCAAAATTATCCCCCAAGTCATAAGCATGTCCATGCTTGCATGGGAATCTCCAAGGCCAACGAGCCAGCCCCTTCCTCTCCACTATGCAGACAAACTTGCCAAATTCACCCAAATAGTTGGGCAGAAATGGAGGACAGATATCAAATCACCAATGTTCATTTAGAAAAAAGCCATGGAGAGTGAAGAATCAGTATGAGAGGTAGGAAGAACGCCCCTTCGGCCCCAAATATTTTTTTCAGAAATCTTTACCTAAATAGTGATGTAGTATATCCGTCAATCTCTCAAAGTCTTAGTCACTACTACAACTCACTTCTCAGAGTAAAAAGAAACCTAAAGACAGATCATTATGGACTGGAATGGGAAAAATACGAGCCAAAAAAATATAAGCTTTCACCAATTGTTTTTCTGAGAATACCTCGAACACGAACTCTCACCATTCTAGTAAAAAACGTAGATCCAGAAATTCTATCAGAGCTGGAGAAGGATCACACTCTTTTGGAGGGATGGAAGGGAATTAGAAAAATCTCACTCAAGGTAGAATCCGTCAAGAGAATAAGAAGCAACGAAGCAAAGATAGTAGTGGGGGGCGAAATTAGTAATTTGACCCCAAATATCCTCTTAAGGGCGGGACCCTATGAACTACAGTGGGAAGTCGTTGATTCCCCCTCAAGCAAGCTTGATGAAGCGATAGAACAAAGTTTTGTTACCAATGACGGAGTTGAGATTTTCGTCGGAGAAGGCAGACAGACAGGACAGTATGTAGAATATCTTCTTGATCTTGATCCAATTCGAGAAACAGACCCAAACTTTCAGTTAGAAAAGGACTCTTTTAGCCAGTCGTTTCCAGGTTCGGAAGTATGGGAACCAAACTTCAACATTATTGATTTTAAGGACGAAGAAGGGCTTCTCCCCATCGAAAATAGATATTATAATCGGAGAACCTCGTCCTACATTATCGAAACCAGCAGAGAAATCAAGGGAAATTTACTGGACCCGGAAACTGGCGTCATTATCCCTTATGAAGAAATAAAACAAAAGAAGGATGAAAAATGGATCATTCTCAAAGAAGCAGCAGAAGTGCCTGAATTCATAAATACGGGACATTCTGTGATTGACATTTTCATGGACATGATTGCGGAAGCCATTAAACCCGAAATCATTGTGCGCAATTACAGGGGAAAAAAAGAATACAAGATAAGAGTATATAGAATTCGCTATGATGCAGGATTTCTGCAAGTCCAAGAATATCCCCCCCATAACAAAAGGATATACCCTCCACGAAATACATCCCAACTAAACAAGCAAATAAAATCGGTGGAAAAACTGCTCTTCTCCCCTTTGCCTGCCCTTGTTCCATTACTAAAACTCTTTCAAGACGCGAAAAAAGCTCAATGGCCCAGCGTAACAGCAAGTATGGATAATATTGAATGGGAATTTCTTAGGCCCGTTAACGGTAAACTACGGGAAGGTACAGAGAAACAAAGGAAATTTGTCCTGAAGGCTCTGAATACCCCCGACTTTGCGATTCTGGAAGGTCCTCCTGGCTCAGGGAAAACCACGGTAATTACTGAATTGATCTATCAATTAATCGTGAAACAGAATAAGAAAGTCCTTCTTTCCGCATCAACTCATGTGGCAATAGATAACGTATTGGAAAAGATTATTGAAAAATATGGTTCTGCTGAGGAAGTATTTAGGGTTGGGATTGTTCCTCTACGAATCGGCAGAGAAGAAAACATATCAGATTTGATTCTTCCCTTCCACCTCGACCAACGGAAGCAAAATCTAAAAGAAAAACTAACCAGAAGAGGCATCCTTGTGCCACAAGGAAAAGAAGAGGATGAATTCCTTGAAAAATTAGTTGTCAACTCTTCAAACTTGGTTTGTGGGACAACAATAGGCATATTAGCACATCCCCAGTTTGATATTTACGATTATACGTACCCCGAATATGATTACTTAATTATTGATGAGGCTAGCAAGACCACGTTCCAGCAATTTCTTGTTCCAGCGATCTTTGCAAAGAAATGGATTCTATCAGGCGATATCCGCCAATTAACTCCTTATACTACGGATCTCCATGTCCGAATTAGCCTCGAAGGATTGCTAGACCAAAGCACTCAAAGAGCGATCCTTCTCTATTTTGTTTTCTTCTTTGACATTTATGGATACAAAGCAAAACAAGATAAATCGAGTGAATCACAGCCTCGTTTTATTGTTTTTGAAAGGCTCAGAGTTATCAAGGAGCTTATCAACTATATTATGGATGTGTTTTCCAGGAACAAAGGAAAACCACACCCTCACATGGAGGCATTTCTTAATACAAAAGTCGCAATAGTAACGAAAAATGAATATCGTTTACCTCAAAGAAATCCTTTTCGCGAAAACGATAATGTCAAGGCTTTTCGCATTGATTCGGGAAAATCTAGCGATACATACCAAACCCTCTTTAAACTTTACAACTATGACCTCATTTTGGTCGAGAACTTGGTTCTTACAACTTCAAAGAAAACGGAAAGGCTTACTCTGTTTGACTTTCCTATTACACACATCCCTCTATCTGCGAGTGATCTGGGTCCAGATTATTCACAATTCTTATCCCAACACAATTACTACTATCATCTTCCCAACACTCCCAAACCTTCATTGCGAGTAGGAAGAAAAAAACTCTCAGACCCGATTGATATAAGGAAACATGTTTTAGAAGAATTCCAACAAAGCTGGGCAGGGCAACTATCATGGCGACTGAAACGCAGGTATGAATTAGAAAAAACAGCGCCCAAGAAAAAAAGCTACTATAACGCGGCTATTACTGCGTTGTCGTCTACTCGCCAAAATGAAAGAATCCATCAAGAGATCAGAAGGATTTCACAAATATACTTCCCTTCAATTCTGACCGCGTTTCAAGAAGGAATTTACGAATTTTTTAGGGGAGGTGTCAACAATGTGTTGACCAAAGGAATGGAAAAAACAAGATTAGGGGAAAGACACGAGCTTTTGGAATATCAACACCGCATGCATGATGATATTGCCTCTATTCCTCGTGATCTATTTTATAAGAAAAAAGCCTTGCAAACATCTAGTGCAATCCTTCTTGAAAGAGAACGAGACTGGCCTAGTAAAAACTACGACCGATATTCTGGTGCGCGGTTTTGCTGGATACATGCTGAAGATCAGGACTACAGAAACAAAAACAAAGAGGAAGCAAAAATTGTTATTGAAGAATTGAACCGATTCATCGAGTATGCCCGAAGTGTGCCGGATAAAAAATGGACAGTCCTACTCTTGACGTTCTACAATAAGCAACGAACATACTTGGGTGATGTTTTACGAGATAAGTATCCTAGCGTAGGCAGACATGCACGTACACATTTTCATATCCATAATGTTCATGTCATGATCTATACTATTGACAAAGTGCAAGGAAGAGAAGCTGATGTTGTTTTCTTATCTCTAGTTAGAAATTACAAACTAGGGTTTATGGATTCACCTAATAGAATAAACGTAGCCATTACTCGCGCAAGATATTTACAAGTTCTCGTAGGAAATCATGATTTCTTTATCAATAGTGATAGTTTCGAATGGAATAAGATTGCGAAAAGGCTTTTTGACGAAGGACGGGTCTTTGTTTCCAAAAAAGGCCAATTAGTCCGAAAAACCGAAATCAAAAAACACGAACCCTACAAGACAAGTAAACGAAAATCCTCTGGCTCACGTGCTCGGCCTCGTTTTGCACAGCAAAAACAAACTGGAAGGAGAAATGCGTCATGGTAGAAATAAGAGCGGTCAAAAAAATAGGTTTTGAAAGGATTTATGCTTTGTTAGATATATATTCCAAAGAGAATCGCCCCGACATCCGATGGCTCCTCCAAAATTATAATAATCGTGAATTATTCCACGAAGGAGAAATTCGGACGTTTAAGAAACTTCTTGTTGAGTTATATGGAGTTCTCACGATGGACGGGGATCTTACAGAGCAAGGAAGAGCCCTTTTAGAGGGGAAAGATGGCGTGTTTGTTCCCGGCCATGGCGTGTATGAGCTTGTGCTTTACTATGATTTTATCAAGAAACAATATTTAGCCATCGATTTCGATCTTTTAAAAGAAACAAATGCAAGAAGTCTTAAGGGGGATAAGGATTTCGAACCTTATCAGGATCTGGAGGACGTTGAGTTTACTACTTGGAGGAAAGATGATCCAACGGTTTTTAAACTCCGATTTATTAGAGGGGATAGCGTTCCAACCCCCCGCATTGAAAAACGAGCAACGATTGATGGCGAGGTCATAATTACGGCAACCCTGAATGAAAAGAATAGCCAATGTATTGAAATAAAATCAGACCCTAACTCTGGTCGAAACTACTATTATGTTGACAATAATTTTGATAAACTAGATGTAGACAGATTACTTTTGGAAATCGATGAGTGGGATCCAAAGAGGAGAGGAATCTTAAAGAACTTTTCTGAAATCAGAGATGAAGAACCCATCATCATCAATACCTTTGAAACATCATATGAATTTCCTACGGAACGACAACTCTATTTTCTTGATGATGTGGAGGATGATGATCTTTACACGGTAGAAGTAAACAAAATTCCTGTGATTCCAAGAACTCTTCAAGATGCGCAAGAATGGACTCTTTTTCTTTTCTTAGAAAAAGCCAGAAAATTTCAGAAGAAATATGTTTCTTTAGAGTCTTTGCGTCAGGAGCTGTCTAATGATCTTGGTTCAACACCGCTAATGGAGCACTATCCTAAAGCGATAACCAGTCTTTCAGATCATGAATTGCTAAAGCACTTGTTTAACAATAACAAGGAAGCATATTATCGCGTTCAAGCTATGAGAGATTTGAGTGGCTTTTGAAAGGGAAAGGGTGACAATTTATGAACAATGAAATTATCTCTGCCTTTGAAGTTAGAAAAAGTAAGTCAAATGAAGAAACGATTGTGAAAAACTTCTGGGAAAAAATGGGGACTGCAAGCACTAAACCAAGCAGAAGCAGTGATGCAGTATTACCTTATCTGGCTGAACAATTAAAGCAAGCTAGTGAGTTTGTCTTAATATACTCACCCCTGATTTCATCCAAAGAGTTAGATCTTGCCTTTAGAGATCTACACAAGAAAGGTATTCGTATATATATCCTCTGCTCAAGAAACTATTTTGAGAAGTTAAGAGCTTCTCCGCCACCCGAACCGATAATAAGAGCAACGGACAACATCGAAACAAGTTTCGTTCTGATCGATCCGAAAAATAACAACTCCAAGGGGTTTTGGACACCAGAATCCTTGTCTCCGAAAACAGATTACTTCTTAGAACTTGGAAAAAAACAGATCAAAGCCTTTTATGACTTTTTTATTGAGAAATTTTGGTCCAAGCATCGGAATCAAGAAATTTTTTTGGGAAAAACCTCTCAAATTCCCAAACAAAACGAATCTCCTTACGATAGTACAACAATTGATTATTCGAGTTGGATTCACCCAAGCCCTACGGAATGGCTTGATGATGCCGATGCCGATCATATTCCTTTGCTCTGGATTCGACGTAAGGATTTCGAGCTGTTTGAAGACCGGTTAATTATTCCTGAAGCTGAAACAATTATTCTTGAGGAAAGCCATCTCCTTAAGCAGTTTCTTGAGAACCACGTTCTTGGTCTTAATGAAAACACCAAGAAACTCCAGATCGCTACCCTCCCGACATCTCTCGTCACCTTGGATTCCGAGGCGTGGCTTATTTCCAATGATTACGCTTTTCGCTTGCTTAAGCAACAAGAAAAGAATGTTAAGAGATGGATCTCCCCTCAGTGGGAGTTCCATTATTCTAAGCCTATACGCGAAATATCGGGCAAAATATGCACGTGGGAAAGCGATTGGAGTTCATTAGAAAAGAATGCGATAATAGTACAAGATTATGAAGAAGTTCGCCTTCGCACAGTTTCTATTCCTAGTCTCGAAGAGTTTGCTCAAGAGTATCAGCGATTTTTGAAAGGGGAACAAGTCAAGCAACCAGATATTCCTCAAGAAGTTCTGTATTGTCGGAATATTAATTTTACTTGGACAATTGAGCCCCCATATCTTCCCGAGGGTAGCAAGCCTCATGACTTGTATGAACGGTGGCCATCTCTTATTAAACAAGAAATAGAGAGGCTCTCGAAAACAAAGAGGATACTTGCGCGTTTCATGGAGTTTCATGAAGAACAGCATTCCAAGAAAAGCAAAAGCGTGGAGAAAATCTATAAAAAAAATAAGAAATCGTTCCAGGAATGGATCAAAAGATTAGAAGTTACTCAGCAATTTCTGACCCAAATCCTCGAAAAGATAAAACACAATGAACTCGACAAGGTTATCACGGAAGAGACAAAAAAAGCCATCATTAATGAAATTAACCAGTATAATGAACTTGTGGGCAAGCATATTGGTTGGCTAAGAGAACTAAGAGACACTATTGTTAAGAATAAACAAGCATTCGTCATCGATCTTGACGAGATTGCAGAGCAAGATCCTGAAAAGAGGAGATTCTCTGAAAAAATGGAGAAATTCCTCAAAGATACAGAACGAGAAAAATTGAATGAAAGAGATCTGAAGATCGATGAGGAAAGAATTGACTTATTGCAGATTCCCCCCAGTGTCGGAAAATTATTTAAATTTAAGGCAAGATACTATCTTGTTGTTAAACGGTATGGGGAAATTCCTCAAGCAAAAATTGTCGCGAGGAAATACGAAAACGCACCACTATGCGTTCTTCGATCAATAGGGGGTAAGAA
>JALTMP010000025.1 GCA_027001645.1 Candidatus Heimdallarchaeota archaeon | reverse complement strand
TAGTGGGTTGTTCTTTCATCACCGTGCCTATCGGAGTAACTTTTGTACTGTCTGTTTCTGTAATCCCAATCAATGCATTGAGTGGAGCAACGCGATATAACAGCCAGAAGAACACAAAAATGAGAGGCAGACTAACAAACGGGAATAGGTCCGTTCCAGAATAACCGATTGAAAACCATACTATAAGAATTGCCGGAGGCCCGAGCATGGCTGTCTTCAACAAGACTTCCGTTTTAGCCAATTTTTCTCTGTTCTTCCCGCCTTGCAAGCTACCGAGAATAAGAATCGCTGCTGCCAAGTGTCCCACAAATAAGGCCGAAGCCAAGATACCCGCTACTACTGCAAGTATCCTCGCACTATCGTAGTAGCTTCCGAACACGTCGAAGAGACCTGCGTTGGCTAAGTCTGAATAGAAGTCTGATGCCGTGGCATCTGCAGAAAATGCGACAACTACCCAAAGTACACTCCAGGTCAAATGTTGAATCCACAAATGATGGTTAATTATATCTGTCCGCAACGAATTCCATGTCCAGAAGAAGCCAATCATGAATACATAAATGATGTATGGAAAAGCGTATTTTCCACTGGGAAGCAAAAATGTCATCCACGCTCCCAAAACTACTAACCAACTCCCAATATTTGCCATTGTGATTGCGTCTTTTTCCGATTTTGAAATTTTGCTAAAATTGGACACTAGTTTAGACATGAAATTTTGACTATGGACTCTTATCTGTTGGAGATTGATCATGGCCCGTTGGGGTTTGACGTCAGCAAAATAAATCCCTAACTGGTTGGCATGGTTCTGTAACACTAATCTAACATCGATTTCTTTGTTCAGACTTTCTTGCAACTCAATGTCTTGATAAATCCGTTCGCGCTCCATTTCAAGTATTTTTTCGATTTCTTCACTACGTCTTCCCTGTTTTTGCAAATCAATCGCGAGGGTTCTCAAGAACCTATTAATGAGTCGTAACTCTTCTATTCCAATTCCGTCCATTACTTCCTGCTTCATGATTTATCGTCCTCAACTATTCTTTCATTGAATCGAGAAACGAATTCACAGCTACCGAGTATCGGAGCCATAGTTCCCGAATATTTTTGTAAAATGCTTTTCCCCTTCGATTGAGCTTGTAAATCGTTTTTCTCTGGTCTTCCGGGTCTTTGTATGTCTCGATAAGACCTAACCGGATGAATCGCTGCAATAAGGCGTAAATGGTTCCCAAAGGGACTTGCACAATTCCCTCTGTTCTTTGGGAGATACGATCGATTATTCCAATTCCATGTAGGTCTTTCTCGTAAAGAACAGCAATCACCAAAAGAACAATCACACCCCCTCTGAAAGAAGTGATCCAGTTCTCCAATGCCTTTTCTACTTGCGAATCTGTCATGTGGTCTCCATCGTCTATCATATTTATCGATCCAGCGTGCTCTTTCGCTTTTTTGGCTTGAAAAGCCTTGGCGCAAGGTGTTTATCTTCATGCGAGTTGATATTGACATATCTATTGTATTGCAATACAAGATAATATTTAAAGATTCATAAACATTTTGCTAATCACTCGGTTGACAAAAATATACTCGAAGAAAGTTCGAGATGATTCTAGCACCCCTCCAAGTCCTAAAACCTTTAAAATGCATGACAAATACTTCTCAACCTAATTGCAAATCTACTGACTAAGTGTGATTAAGGATTACGGAGAAAAAGAGGAAAACTAATGGTCGATAGGAAACTTATAAGAAATCTTACTGACAAGCTTGAAGAAATCTCTGATCAAAAAAGCAAGGAATGGTGGGAAAACTACGTTAAGCATGACTCAAAGTTTCGTGGTGTCGGTATTCCCGAAATAAGAAAACAGCTGAAAAAGTGGCATGAAGAGGAATCAATAGGTCAATTATCATTGGAGGAACAATTAGAACTTGCGCTCTCGTTTTTTGCTGAGCCCTACTCTGAGGATAAGCTTGCTGGAATCTTATTCCTGGAGAATTACCTTTACAACTTGTATGACTGGG
>JALTMP010000024.1:6830-8225 GCA_027001645.1 Candidatus Heimdallarchaeota archaeon | reverse complement strand
GCTGGATTCGGTCGATCAGAAAAAATCGGAATAATCGACTATGGCGCTGGCAATATTGGCAGTGTTTCAAACGCTATTCGGTACCTGGGTTTCACCCCCTTCATCATCGACAAACCAGAACTCCTTGATGAGGCCTCCAAGGTTATTTTTCCTGGTGTTGGCGCGTTTGGTTCGGTCATGGCCATGTTGAGAATTAATGAAATGGACAAAGCATTAACTAGGTTAATTTCTGAAGGAACGCCATTCTTAGGCATTTGCCTTGGGTACCAAATTCTCTTCGAAAGAAGCGAAGAAACCAAGAATCTCAGCTCAGTCTCTTTAGATCGCGAAAAGGGACTAGGCGTCTTCGAAGGAGAAGTAGTGAAATTTGATTCTGGTAAAATCCCACAGATTGGTTGGAATGAGGTTGTTCCCACGCCGTCTTCCGAATTTATCCCTAAAGACTTCTACTACTTCGTTAATTCCTATTATCCCGTTCCAGGGGATCGTTCTATTATTGCTGGGAAGACGCAGTATGGCTCTGTAACCTTTGCTTCTGCCATTAGGTTCGAAAATGTTTTCGCTACACAATTTCATCCTGAGAAATCCGGGTTGCCGGGGCTTCTCTTGCTTAAGAGGTGGTTGACCCAATGCTAGTAAAACGAATTATTCCTTGCCTTGACGTGAGTAACGGGCGCGTAGTCAAGGGAGTTAACTTCGTCAACTTAACCGATGTTGGGGATCCCGTAAGGCTAGCAAAATACTACTGGGAAACAGGAGCAGATGAGCTGGTGTTTCTCGACATTGCAGCCACACCAAGTGGCAAAAACATCATGCTGGAATTTGTGGAAAAAGTTGCTCAAAATATTTTCATTCCATTCTCCGTAGGAGGAGGAATAAGAAACCTCGAGGACATGCGAGAAGTTCTTCGGGCTGGAGCTGATAAGGTCAGCATCAACTCTGCAGCGGTTGATGATCCTTCTTTGATCTCTGAGGCAAGAGACAGATTTGGGTCGCAGTGCGTTGTAGTAGCCATAGATGTGAAAAAGACCGAGTCTTCTAAATGGGAAGTTTTTGTTTCTGGGGGAAGAAAGCCCACAGGATTGGATGCAATAGAATGGGCGCAACAGGTTGCAGCAATGGGAGCCGGAGAGATTCTCCTAACGTCGATGGACAGGGATGGAACCAATTCAGGCTTTGATATTGAACTATACCAAGAAATTGGAAGCAAAGTCAAAATCCCTATCATTGCTTCAGGAGGCGGAGGAACTGCTGAGGATTTTCTCTTCCTGTTCCAGAATACCAATATCGATGCTGCATTGGCTGCTTCGATTTTCCACTACCGAAGAATGACGGTGAGTTCATTGAAAGATTTTCTCATTAGACATTCCATTCCAATAAGACCCATTTCTAGAA
>JALTMP010000024.1:0-6820 GCA_027001645.1 Candidatus Heimdallarchaeota archaeon | reverse complement strand
GAATAAAATGATAATCCCAAGTATTGACCTGATAAACGGCAAAGCTGTGCAACTGATTCAAGGCAAAGAAGATAAGAAGGCTGTTGAGATTCCCAACATTATTCCTCTAGCAAAGGAATTCAACAAATATGGAGAAATCGCTGTCATCGATCTAGACGCAGCATTTGATAAAGGGGAAAACCTGCACGCAATTGCTGAGATTTGCAAAACTGCTGACTGCAGAGTTGGCGGAGGTATCCGAGACTTTCAAAGAGCGGAACAAATCCTAAGTTTTGGTGCCAAGAAAATCATCATTGGAACCCGAGCTGATCCTGATTTCCTTTCAGCATTTAACCCTCGACAGATAATCGTAGCTCTTGATGCGAAAGATAATAAGGTAGTTACTAATGGTTGGCAGAGAGCAACAGATTCAAGCCCACTCGAAAGAATAGCCAAGTTAGAGGATTACTGCTCTGAATTCCTCTACACAGACGTGAACCGTGAAGGGCTTCTTGCTGGCATCAATCTCGAAGCAATCCTTTCCCTAAAACAAGCAACTTCCAATGAATTAACGTATGCTGGAGGTATCAATTCCATCCAAGATGTTGTGACATTGCAAAAGCATGGCATAAATTCCCAGATCGGTATGGCCCTTTACACTGGAAAAATCTCATTGGCTGAGGCATTCATTGAATGTCTTGATTTTAAGAAAAGCGGTGGATTAATCCCCACTGTGGTGCAAGATGAGGTTTCGAAACAAGTCCTTATGCTTGCCTACTCTACGCCCAAATCTCTGGCAAGAACATTTGGTTCCTTCTCAATAACCGACCAAACCTTTCAAGAAACAAATGCTGTGTACTATAGCCGTTCCAGAAACAAGCTCTGGGAAAAGGGAGAAACCTCTGGTAATTTTCAACGGTTTGTAAAAGCCAGATTTGACTGTGACAGAGACAGTATTGTGTTCACTGTTCGACAAACCGGGAATGCTTGCCACACCGGCAGATTCAGCTGTTTTGGAGACAAGCCTTTTTCCTTGGAGGAACTGCAATCAGTGATCCTCAAGAGAATCGGCGAAAAAGATCCCAACTCTTACACCTATCGGCTTTCCCAAGACAATGCACTTCTCATTGAGAAACTAAGAGAAGAGCTAGATGAACTCATCAACTTTCGAGATAGAAATAATCTCATCTGGGAAGCCGCTGATCTGCTCTATTTCCTCATTGTTTTCCTTACTAAGCACCAAGTGTCAATTGAGGATGCACTAAACGAATTAAGGAGGAGAAGAAAATGACAAAACAAACAAATGCTTCGAATACGAATATCATTATTCCCATAATTTCGGCAAGAGAAATCGATGATTCGTTCTTTGAACCAAAATTACTTGAAGAAATTGATATTGTCCGATCTATGCTGGCCGATATTCGAGAGCATGGAGATGATGCCGTTCGAAAATATGCTGAGCAATTTGACAGGCTTGGAGAAAAAAAGTTTGAAGTTACAAGAGATGAGATCCGCGAGAGTTATTCAAAGATTTCCCCCACAGTAATTGAAGCCCTTCACAAAGCGAAAGAAAACATCCAGATGTTTGCTGAATTACAAATGCAAATGTTTGAGGATAAAACGGTCACCACCTCGTTTGGGCTTCTTGGTCATAAGATCATTCCCCTAGGCAGAGTTGGATGTTACATTCCCGGGGGAACTTATTCTTTGCCTTCTACTGCTCTCATGACAATCATCCCTGCAAAAGTAGCCGGTGTCCGCGAAGTCCTTGCGTTCTCTCCTAACGCTTCTCCAGAGGTCCTAGTTGCTGCAGATATGGCTGGAGCAGACCGCATTTTTCGTATCGGAGGAGTTCAAGCAATTGGTGCCATGGCATACGGAACCCAAAGCATCCCAAAAGTAGACAAGATCGTTGGACCGGGAAATAAGTACGTAACCTATGCAAAAAAAGAGGTCTTTGGTCTTGTGGGGATCGATTTTCTTGCTGGGCCCTCCGAGGTCATGGTCATTGCCGATGATACAGGAAACCCAGAAATCATTGCAGCAGATCTCCTAGCACAAGCAGAACATGACGTAGACGCTCAATCCTTTCTAGTAACGACCTCTGAAAGACTAGCGCATGCCGTCCAGAAACAAGTAGCAATCCAACTCGAAACGCTGGAAACAAAAACAATCGCTACTACTTCAATCAGCAAAGGATTCATCATTACCGTGGATTCACTGGAAGAAGCCGTGCACATCGCGAACCGAAAAGCACCAGAGCACCTAGAACTACAAGTAAGGGATCCATCTCTCATAATGAATCAGCTTCTAAACTATGGCTCATTATTCATAGGCGAAGCTTCCGCTGAAGTATTTGGAGACTATTGTGCTGGACCAAATCACACTCTGCCAACTAATGGAAGTGCCAGATTTACCGGTGGGTTATCCGTAAAAGATTTCCTAAAAGTCGTTACTTTTCAAGAATTAAAAGATCCTTCCGACTTGATTCCTACCACCAGTACCCTTGCCGCTGTCGAAAAGCTTGATGCCCACAGGAAAGCAGCATTACTCCGCAAAAACCTTTGAAGAAGTAATGAAAAGTACTCTTTGTCATCTTTTCGTCTACGAAGACAACACTTTAAGGATAAAGCCATTCAACAGTTCTTACTAGGTTTTGGCCACTTGTTTGCGAGAAGAATTTGAAATAGGCGGGGAGGATTGTTTTTGTTCTTATTTTGAGGAGAACTCTTTCGCAGTTTCCTCGATGATGTTTAAGCCTTTTTCGAGGTCCTCGGTGGAGATGTCAAGGAACGGTCTGAAACGGATTCCATTACGACCCGTAGCAAGAATCAAGATCTTCTTCTTGAACAATTCTGCTCTGAATTGATCTCGGATCTCCGGAGAAGGCAGATCGAAGGCTGCAAACATCCCTAGACCTCTGACATTAGAAATGACTTCGGGGTACTTCTCTTGGATTTCAGTCATCCTTTTGAGCAAGAACCCTCCCTGCTTTCGAGCATTCTCCACAAGATCATATTTCTTAATGATTTCCAGGTACTTGGCACTTCGCACCATGTCTACGAGATTACCACCCCAAGTAGAGTTAATGCGTGAAGATTCATGGAACACGTTATTTTCAACTTCATCGACACGGTCGGACACGAGGATGCCACAGACCTGCATCTTCTTGCCGAATGCAATTATGTCCGGCTTGGCATCCGGCCACCATTCGTGGGCCCACATTTTTCCAGTCAAACCAATTCCTGTCTGAACCTCGTCATAAACAAGCATGGCCTCATGCTCATCAGCGAGTCTTCTCAACTCTTTGAAAAACTCATATCTGAAGTGATTGTCTCCCCCCTCGCCTTGGATCGGTTCAATAATAATGGCGGCAATGTCGTCTTTTCTCTGAGCAAAAGCCTCTTCCATTTGAGCAACAGCTTTCTTCTCAGCCTCAATCACTTGGTCAAGGTGTTTTTCTAAGGGGTGAATTATTTTGGGATTATCAATCCTCGGCCAATCGAATCTCGGGAAATACATGTATTTGCGAGGGTCTGCAGTGTTGGTTAAGCTTAATGTATATCCTGTTCTCCCATGAAATGCTTCACGAAAATGCATGACTTGATGACCTTTTTCCTCTTTGTAGCCCTTCTTGAAGTTCTTTCTCACCTTCCAATCAAATGCTGTTTTCAAGGCGTTTTCTACTGCCAACGCTCCGCCTGAGATGAAAAACGCATAATGGAACCAAGGAGGAATTGCAATTCTATCAAAAGTATCAACAAAGAAGGCCATTTCCTCCGTGTAAAAATCACTATTGCTAACCTTAGTAACCGCGGCTCGCATTAATCGTTTTTGAAATTCTGGCTCAAACAAGTCGGGATGATTGATCCCGACAGGCATACTTGCAAAAAAGGACATCATGTCAAGGTAGACATCACCAGTGCGTTTGTCCACCATGTGCGCGCCTTTACTTTTCTCCAAGTCCAAGACGATCTCAAAACCGTCAACTAGCATCCGCTTTTTCAGAATGCCAAAAACATCAATTCCTTTCGATTCGGGTCGAATTGCCATGATAATCCACCAACTAGGTCTAAGAAAGCAACATGCTTTCAATCAAATTAAATTTGAGGTAGTGAAGTAATATTGTTGATCTCTTCCTCAAGAACTAAGCGGTTCCTTTTCTTCGCTTCCTCTATCTTTTCAAGCTCTAAGGCAAGATCACTACCATACGGCGTGGGTGTTTCTCGTGGACAATCAATAATTGGCTTATGGAAAAAAACAAAGCAATGTAAGTTTAAGCATTTAGTGAGAGGTTCGAAACACTGATGATGACTGCCAACACTGAGGACAAGGAAAAAGAAGACTTAGTCCGAAGATTATGCGATTTGATCATGCAAATCAGTGAAGTTCTGGAAAAAGAGGACTGCAAAAATGCGGATCTCTTAAGTCAGATTGCAAAAAACCATGGTCTATCAAAAACTCAATTGCTCATACTTCGTCATATTGTTGAGACAGCATCATCGCAAGGTAAGTTCTTCACGATCAAAGATCTCGCCCAATATATGCAAAAAACTCCTCCCGCAATTGTACCGCACATTAATCTACTTGAGGATAAAGGCCTTGTAATCAGAAAGAGAAGGCGGTTTGACCGTAGAAAAGTCTATTTGATTCCCACTAAAGATGGAGAAAAGATTGCCGAAACCCTCCTCTCGGAAGAAACGGATCCTTGGTTTTTCCCAGTACTTACCCAGATGCCTGATGAAGAGCTGACTTTTCTGGCAAATAAACTGGAAATGCTGGCTCGCATTGTTTCTGAAAAACCAGAAACGAAAGTCTAACGATCAATAACACAATCGTGAAGGCTATGGCTGCGTTGAAAAGAATCTTCCGCTCCCCAGTTGTCCTAAATCAGGTTGTATTGTTTACTAAATTACTGCCAATTCTTGAGGGCTTCAGGAACCCATTTCTGTCCTGGTGCCCAGCTTCCAAGTGAACTACGGGTCCACAACAAGTAAGAAAATCCAATTAGAACAATAACATGCATCATAAAACTAACCCAAAACAATGCTACCGTATTTGCCGCATCATTTGGAATCCATGCTAAAGTAAGAGGAATGAGCATTAGAAAACTCCCAAGTCCACCCAAGCGAGGAGCAAACCCCACTAGGAGCGTAAACCCAAGAAGCATTTCAAACATGCCCAAGCCAATACTTAACATCCAGTAAAGAATAACTGAATTGTCCTTTGCAAAAACATCTAACACGCCTGCAAATAGCAAGCTACCTTCTCGCAATCGATCGAACATTATTCCTTCAAAAATCGAATTCACAACAATTTTCATCATTCCCGTCATGAGATACATGAATCCCATGAACAGTCGAATGGCAAACATCCAGGAAGAATCATTTTCTGCCATGTAAATCTGTAAGGCGGACATCCGTTATAATGATTAAGATTTTGATAAAAACTTAATAATTAATGGATGGGGAAATCATAATCCTTCTTGAAATTCTCGCCATTCTCTTAATCATTGAATCACTTTAGGTTTATGCTGTTACTGAGCTAATGACGGATTCCATTTTCCATTTCCAGCCCTTACCCGACAACTCCAACCCCAATAATATCATCAAGTCCAAGATATTCGGGATACAGTTTCGAGATCATTGCAACCATTTCAAGGCACAGAATCCATGTATGATCTCTGGTCTTTAGGAGAGATAATCTGGTAGTGTCGCGGGAGTTTTTCTTTGTGTCTCGAATCATTTACGCAAATCGACTCTGATGACCAGTCTCTTGAGCGATAATGAAAAAATGGTAAGGAATGTTCTGAGACTAACATATCTTATCAACATCTCTGCAATTGTTGTGATGTACGCTTGGGTTTTGTCGCTGATCTCTAGAGACCCTCTCGTCACCATGAATTCCTAGCGTTGACTAACGCGCCATATCCACTCAAGTTCACTGTATTCTCAAGAATGTTTTCTGCGAATTTCTTGTCTTTTGAAATCACCCTTCACATTGCAGAGAGAATGGGGAGTTGGTGGAAGTACTCTGGAACACTCTTTGCGGAATCTTTCTTGTTTTTGTGAATTACTTGTTCACAATATTCTACCTACAAAACCTTGTTTTGTGTGGTTAGTTGCGAGGATGATTACTTCTGGAATCCCTATTGATTGATGTTGAGTATGATTCGAATCGTTACAAGGGATTAACTGGTTCTTCTGAGCCAAACTTTTCCTTGAAGCGTTTAATCGATTCTTCGATAGTTGAGAACGCTGCTTCTCTTCCTCTCCATTCTTTAACTTCGGCATACTTTGGGTTTTCAAGATTCTTGTAGGTTCGGAAAAATTCCTGTATTTCCTCTAAAAGGTGGTGAGGAATCTGAACAATATCCTCGTATTCTCGATAGACAGGATCATTTTCGGCGACAGCCAGTATTTTTTCATCGATTCCTTTTTCGTCTTCCATTAGGAGAACTCCTATTGGCTTTGCCGCTATTATGGTAAGGGGTACTGTTGCTTGCGAGATTAAGACCAAGACATCTAGTGGGTCGCCATCTTGGGCATATGTTCCCGGAATGAGCCCGTAATCATGTGGGTAGATCACACTCGAATGCAAGACACGATCTAGGATTAGAATATTTGCTTCCTTTGACAGTTCATACTTGTTCCTTGTTCCTTTGGGGCATTCTATTAGGGCAAAGATTCTTTGCGGGGGATTCGGTCCTGGAACGATGTCTTTCCAGAGTAACATGTTTGCTCAGTTACTCTCTATTTCCGATTATTTAGAATGTTACGCAATTTCTAAGATTTAGCGTAGTTTTTAGTCTGTTTACACTCAGTTGTGGTCTTGATGTTTC
>JALTMP010000023.1 GCA_027001645.1 Candidatus Heimdallarchaeota archaeon | reverse complement strand
GATGGCAGTATTAATGAGAGTTCATTGGAACTCAGAAACGGGGTGATAGAAGATAGTATAACTGCTTTTGAGGAGGGGTCACTCTTTCAATTGGAGCGAATTGGATTTGCAAAATTAAATAAGAGACGAGACCGTGTAATCTATATGCACGAAATTCATAAGTGAGGGCATCGCATGGCAGAGCTAGGCACATTAATCACGTTATTTATCATCGTTTACATTATCATCCATTTTCTAAAGAAAGGGAAGAGGCATCGGAGATCTAGGCATCACCGTTATTCTCGAAAACGGCGGACACCACGCGCCAGAACTCGCCCTCCTGCTTACGAACCACGCGTTGATACAACCTCCCGATATGGAACCCCCACTCCCCCTATTACAAGTCCAACTGATCGGTCTGCGGATAATTTTAGAAAACGAGCGAGAGAATTGGAGCGAGCTGGTGCATTTCAAGAAGCTGCCGAATTATATCTTATGGCGGGAGAAGTATTCTCGGCAGCAAAAGCCATGGCGTCCCAAGGGCCCGAATACGTCCCTCAGGCTGTAGCTATTATTGAAGCTTATGCTCCAAATCGAGTTGAAATGATCGTGAGAAACCTTGTGAGGTATTTCTATGATCGTAATGATCTTCAAACCGCGGCACGATTATTCCGTGAAATTGGTCTGACCGGAGAAGCAGAAGCTCTAGAAGCTATTGCCCAAACTTCCCCCTCCGCTCAATCTGCGAGTATTTCTGCGCCTGCTCCTTCCGCTCCTGCGTCTGTATCTGCATTTGTCCAGCCATCTGTTTCCACTGTTTCTTCACAGCCACAACCACAGATTTCGGCAGAGCCCGTCCGATCTGAAAAGCCGCTTGCTGACATCAGTCTGGAAAAAACCAAGGCCATGGTCGCAACCAGCGATCTCAACGAAAAATGCATGCTTTGCCGCAAGAACATCAGATCAGGGGAAATCTATGTTAAGTGCCCTCACTGTCAAAATATCGCTCACCGCTCCCATCTAATGGAATGGGTGAAAGTTAAGGCGATTTGCCCAGTATGTCGCCAAAGGCTTACAACAGAGATGTTTTCATAGCTCTAGAAGCGTCTCTCCTCTTTTTCTCGCTCATCTCCTGCTTTAAGACTCTGGAAATAGGAGTATCGATAAGAACACTACTAGTATTGTGTAAATGAGGCTGATTATTGAAGAAACAACTAGCATCAGAATATGATGCTTAATGGTTATCGTGCTAACGGTTTCTTCAATGATTGGCGCGAATACCCAGTATGCTATTGTTAATAGGAAGAGTAGCATACTTAGGAAAACAAGCTTTCCTGCGTATGGCTTAATTGGGGAGAAGACGTTTTCACTCGGTGCTTGGGTGAAAAAATAGATTATGGTTATTGTGCTAAAGAAAATGAAACCGATACTTGCAATTATGGCGAAAATCTTGTCTCGTGGTTCCACGATGTACTGGAATAATGTTGTGTATTAAAACATGCCCAACTTCGCTTGTTCTTCCACATCGGAATGATTTTTCCCTTATCTGAATGGATCCGGCAAGTAAAGAATTTCTCCACATTTGCGACATGTTCCAAGTTCCATGCAGTAGCCAAATTGAATGCCCCTTGCAAGTATTCCATCAGAATTGAGATTGTCAATACCCTTGAGCTCTTCGGCTTTGTTTGCTTCTCTTAGTAATCCCTTAGCCCATTCTTGAACTTCCGGCCTAGCATGGATGCAACTTCGTAACCCAACGACATTTAAAAAGCTAAACATGTCCATGAACTCGATTTGAATTACTTCTAGGCTGTGTGGTAATACGTGAATTGCTTCTTTTGCTGGCACTCCTTCTTGTACTAAGTCGTGGTATAGTGCTAACGCCTCATTTGAATGCTCAATAATCTTTTCTCGTGTACGAATAGTTTTTTCGCTTTGTCCTCTTTGGAATAACGTTGGGGTCGAAATGGTTGCATATTGTTTTTCTGCTGCTCGATATATGGGTTCAACGATGCGATTATTTCGGGTGTGACGCC
>JALTMP010000022.1 GCA_027001645.1 Candidatus Heimdallarchaeota archaeon | reverse complement strand
GGAAGGGGCGGTGCCGTTATTGCTTGTTTCCCAAAGAGCCATGATCCCAAGAACATTTCTAAAATTTTGGAAGAAATGGGATATACATCCCTCCCTCTCGCCTTTCCAGGATTGGGAGCACAAGTATCTTATTACTAAGATACGAGCTGTTTGTTTGTGGGGGAATTCTTAGCTTTGCTTCCGCTAATGTCCCGTCTTTGAGGAGAAGGTAAAACGATCTGTAAGAATCGAGCAGGTTCGATCTGCCCCGAAGAAGAAACGAGCTTTCTGAGACAAATTGTTTGCTACTTCAACATTCTTGAGTATTTCAAGAATTGAATCTGTCCACCTCATGTTCTTAAGTGAAGCAATGATCTCTCCTTTCTCAATTAAGAACAATCCGTCTCGCGTAAGCCCTGTCGCAGTTCCCAACGGAGGATTAACAAAGTTGTTGTAGAACAAATTCGTGATCAGCACGCCTTGATCGATCTCATGAATGAGGTCTTCTCTTGTCTTTTGGCCTGGTTGTAGTTTATTTCCAATGAACATTGGCATGAGGCCTCCAAATAGTCGCCATGCAGTTCCGTTACTTTCTGTTCCGTCTTTTTTGGCAGTCCTACGATCATAAGCATATGATTTCAGAACCCCGTTTTCTAGAAAGGTGATATTTTGAGTAGGTGTCCCTTCGATGTCGAATTCACGTTTCAAAACATTTTCAGCATCGCGTGGAACATGAGTAAGGGTTAAGTTTTCAGACACTACTTGCTCTCCTATTCTATCCTTGAGGAACGACTGATGATCCTGCACAGTTCGTGCAGAAGCTCCTTGTGCGAAAAAACCAAGAATTTCTTGTGTTGCTAAGGGCTCAAGTAAAGCTTGGTACGTTCCCGGCTCAATCTCCTGTTGATTCAAGCCTGCAACTGCGATCTTTGCAACTTCTTCACTCATCATCGGTAGATCAAGATCGATTAATCTGACGCTAGCAGTCCTATCGGTAGATCTTGATTCGTTATCTCCATCAAACGCTGCCACATTAATGGTTGAGGAAAACATAACCGATGAGCGTTCCGCATCTAACCCCAGAGAGTTTACAAGGCGATAAGATGTTTCAGTTGCGAAGACATTTCCTGCAACCTTTTTGACCTTTGCATGATAATCGAGAGCTCTTTCTATTGCTTTTCCGATCTCTTCTGAAACTTTTTCCGGGTCGATTTTTTCTTTCACCCTATCAATTGGGGGGTATTTTGTCGGCGGGGCGTAACCCGGAAAATCATCATCTGGGGTAGAAATCCTTGCTACCTTAATGACATGTTCGGCGATATCCTCTGGAGTGCGTTTTAGTAGCTGAGAATCACCACTAATTGAACCCACTTTTTTATTAATTTCTGCAACGATGGAGAGTTGGGTTTCCCGCTGCCATTGGTTTTGAGTGATATGATTCTCCCCAAAACGAGTGGAAAGCCTTGAGATCCTAGTAAGTTCTATTTGTGATGAAGTTGCTCCTCTTTTTTCCAATTCTGCAACAATTTTTTCTAAATTGACACTCATTTCATACTCCTCCTAATCTGATATACCTACTCTCACGTTGTCAAACCTTGTCCAAGGACCACCATGAGACACGTAACCTACTTGCATAGGAGCTCCCTTTCCACAGTATGGCAAACCCCAGATTTGCATCTGCCTTGTCATTCCAGAGACACTATTCCAAAATTCGGTAGTGATTCCTTGATATGTCAAGTTCTTGATTGGATGTTTTATCTCTCCCTTTTCAATAAGGTAGCCCATCTGAGTAGCAAACTGGAAATTCACTCGTTTGTCAGAGATGGAATGTGATTTCCAATTGAGACCGTAGACTCCATACTTAGTGTCTTCAATTAACTCTTCAACTCCATTGTACCCGCTCGGATCGGGTTCCATGTAAAGATTAGCCATTCGAATAATGGGAACGAATCGATAAGACTGGGCTTTGCTATTGCCTGTGCTAAATTCTCGACCCAATATTCCAGCATGTTCTCGATCGGATTGATATTCGAGGAAGATCCCTTCCTTTACAGGTTGGAATTTCTTTGCAAGAGTCCCTTCGTCATCGTATTTGTAATGGGCTAACACCCCGCTCATTGTTGGATCGTTTGTCATTGTTACTTTTTCATTTCCATAACGAAGGGTTCCAAGCTTTTCAGGTGTCATGAACGATGTCCCTGCAAAATCTGCTTCATATCCGAGTACTCGATCGAGTTCGGTAGGGTGCCCCAGAGATTCGTGAATGGTCAGTCCCAATTGGTAAGGCTCTAAAATCAGAGGAATGACACCTGATGGGGACTTCTTTGCCTCAGTTGCAAGTATTGCCGCCTCCCTTCCCACCTTTTCTGCTAGAGAAAAAAGATCTAACTCTCCGATAGTTTCCCATCCCTTTGACTGAAAGTTTTCCAAACTCCTTCTCTGGATTTCTGGAGGAGCAACTGCTATGGCAGTGTGTTGAGCTCCTGTATAGGGCAGGACTTGATGAATTTTAGCTCCTTCCGAGCTGAAAAACCAAGTATCTACTTTTCGAGCTTGGTAATTCGTCAGATACATGCGAATTGTCTCATGTGCCTCTTTGATTCTCAAATTGGTTTCTTTGAGGAATTCCACTTTTTCTTCAAGATCTTTCTTAAAGGGATCATCTTTGACTGCAACAATGTAGGTGTCTTGATGAGCCGGTTCCTCAACAAGATTCTTGTTGGTCTTCCTTTTGATTCTAGCACTTGCTTTGGCAACCTTGATCGCTCGATGTAACGTTTCCAAGGCGTCTTCCTTGTCCCATGAATCGATCGATGCAAACCCCCAAGCTGATTCTACTCGAACTCTGATGCCTATTCCTTGAAGAAATGAAGAATTCACTCGTTCCAAGTTTCCGTTTCTAAATCTAATCTCTTCTTGAAACTCCTTGTTTATCCTTATTTGAGTAAGTTCTACTCCTTGGCTTGAAGCCTCGGCCATTATGCTGTTTGCCAAATCTTCCATCATGCGATGGCTTGAAGTTGAATTTAAAAGTACTCTTGACTAGTAACTGAAAAAAGCACTATGTCATATTGGATCAATCAAATAAGTTTTAGTCTTCTCCATCTTTACAACTAGCTGATATAATGGCTGAGAATGCACGCTTAGAAACCAAGTTGATTTCGGTCGACCCCTTAAGTCCTTCTCTCCGCGAAATCCAATTAGCGGCAAAATTGATACGACAAGGGGAAGTGATCGCATTCCCAACAGAAACGGTCTATGGTCTGGGGGCGGATGCTACCAATGCTCTTGCAGTAAGAAAAATATTCGAAGCCAAAAACCGACCCCAAGACAATCCAATAATTGTCCACGTGGCCTCTATCGATCAAGCCAAACAATGTGTAGTTGAATTTCCCCCTCTCGCACTCCAACTAGCAGAACGGTTTTGGCCCGGACCTCTCACCTTTGTTCTTCCAAGATCAGAATACGTTTCCTCAGAAGTAACAAAAAACCTAGATACCGTCGCCATACGCATGCCTGCTCACCAGGTTGCGCTCTCCCTCATTGAGCAAAGTGGTGTTCCCATTGCCGCTCCCAGCGCGAACCTATCCGGGAAACCTAGTCCTACAAAGGCAATTCATGTGATGCAGGATCTTAACGGTCGTATCCCTCTGGTTCTTGATGGTGGATCGACGCTGGTCGGGGTTGAATCGACAGTCATCAGTCTTATCCATGATCCGCCAATTCTGCTTCGTCCTGGAGGAATTACACTTGAGGAACTTCAAGCCATAATCCCCGAAATAGTTGTTCCCCCAGATTTTTCCTCTGATCAACCGATTTCTCCCGGAATGAAGTACAAGCATTATTCTCCAGAAACAAAACTGGTAGTCATACTTGATGGCAAAGATAGACCCGTAGCTCAAATCGACTCCATAGGACGGGCTAACGGCGGACAGCCATTGATTCTATGTACCAACCCACGTCATCGACATGATTTGATGTCTATCTTAGTAGGGAAAACACCTAAAGAGATTCAAGCTAATTTCTTCTCAAGCTTAAGAATACTTGATGAGGCGTCTTATGACGTAGGGATCTTCGAAGGAATTACTTTCGAAGGAGCAGGACTGGCAGTAATGAATCGTGCTCTTAAGGCTGCACATGATATCATAGAATGATTCGCTTTTCTACTATGGGCTAACTTTATTCATTGAGTTCCTTAACTAATGATCCGATACCTAAGTTTTCTGTGAAAGTGGAAACTCTTCAACCGCTTCGTATATTGGCCCTTGAGGTGTAAGTGTGGATTTCACCAAGGAGAAATGGTCCACATGTTGAATACCAAAGCTCGTGTTTTCGTAGGACTGAATAATCTTGCCAAGTGCGGTTTTTGCCTCTGGTTCTAGCCACTTAATGCGTGAAATCGTCAAATGAGGTATGAAGCTCTTGGAATCTTTATATCCAAGCTTCCCAAGCCTTAATCTTACTTGCCTTGCAAGGTTTGTGAGTCCTTCAGAACCGTTCCCCGCCGAAATCCAGAAAATTCTAGGCCGTTTTGGATTAGGGAAAACACGGACTCCTCTTAGCTCAAGGTCAAACGGCGAAACTTGCTCTACGTCTCTCAACTCTGCTATTACAGCGTCTACTTTTGGCTTCGGGACTTCATTTAGAAAGAGAAGAGTATAATGAAGATTATCTGGTTCAACCTGTTTGAGTTTTCCAGAAAGATCGTTAATCTCTTTTTGTAGGGAGATTATCCTTTCCTTTATCTCTTTTTCAGTTATGAAAACAGCAACAAAGAGACGCATATGTCGCCCTCACAAAACACCCTAAGTCTTGATTGATATGTATTTCTGAGAAGTCCCTTTTTTCCTCCGTATCTCTCTCAATATCCTGTGACATCTTCATTCTGAGAATCCCGGCGTAGTCCATCCCTCAAAATCAACGAAGCGAGGGCTTTAAAATCTTATCTCTGAATTAAATATGATTTTTCTCCCAGTGAAGGCCCATGACACGTTTTAATTCCGACGACCTCGTTTCAACAAACACAAAACAACTCGAAGTCATCGCTAAAGCTAGAAAGCTCCTAACACCAACCTCTGAAGAAGCACAAGAAGCCAATGCACTTGCGAGGCTAGTATTAGACTGTGTAACGGTTTGTTGCGAAAAACTTGAAATCCCATACTCGCGAGTCGTTCTTGTAGGGTCTCTAGCAAAGGGTACGTGGTTGAGCGGAGATTACGATATTGATGTTTTCATTCTCTTTCCCCCGGAAGAAAAAAATTGTTTTCCTAGTCTGGTGAAAAATCTAGGCAAATGTATTCCATCTGAGTTAAGCAAGCATAGAGTTAAGGTAGAATCCTTAAGAAAACATTCCACCCATCCCTATGTTTATCTTTTCAATGATAGACTTTCAATAGACATTGTCCCTGCAGTCGATGTTCAGTCAATTCCTTCAGAAAAAAGAGAAATACTCACTCCAGTCGACAGAACTCCCTTACACACTGAGTATGTCGCAAGAATGATAGAAGAGAACCCTGACTTGCGAAATGAAATTAGAGTTTTCAAAAGATTCCTTAAAACCATTGGGAGCTACGGTTCCGAAGTTAAAACTCAAGGATTTAGTGGTTATTTAACAGAACTGCTAGTCATATATTCTGGATCTGCAATTGCTACAATTAGAAATCTTGCAAAAATTACCCCCGGTTCAATGTTTCAGCTGGGAAAAAAAGAAGAAAGACTAAACAAACCGCTTGAGAAATGGGGAGACGCTCCATTGTACTTCCCTGATCCAACGGATCGCAGTAGAAATGTTGCCAGCGTTGTTTCACCATCGACTCTTTCAAATATCAAACTTGCCTGTGAGGCTTTCCTCCATTTTCCTTCTCTCTTCTTTTTCAAACCTTTAGAACCTCTCCCAATTTCGGCTTATTCACAAGACACTTTGACATTTCTAAAGTTTATTCACATAGAGACCGGTCTTCTGCCAGAAGATCGAATCTGGTCCCAACTCTTAAAGAACTCGAGAAGACTCATGGAATACTTGAATGATGAGGGTTTTCCTATCATTGGCCTAAAACCCATTGAAATTAGCGCCAAGCAATTTCTTCTACTGGTGTTTTCCCTATCGGACACAAATTCTGCGCTCGTTCTCGAAAAAACTTTCAGCGCTTATTCAAAAGAGAGTTTTACAAAATTCATCGGGATTCTCCGTTCACCAACAAGGTATGGACCAAGGATAAAGGACTATGTTTTGGAATCTTGGACTAGAAAACCAAGAAAAGATCTTCCGACAGTCCTAAACCGTCTCATAAGAGAAAATTTCTTCTCTTGGTCTAAGTCTGTTGCACCTCAAATTAAGGAAATACGGCTAATCAACTCGTACAAACAGTTGCCTTCAACTGTTTTATCAAGCTCTGACTTTCTCTATGAGCTAGAAGAACTAGTCACAGGCATCAAACCATGGATGAGAAAACTAAGGGAAAATGCCCCCTTAGAATAGTATCGAAAAGCGAAACTATCTAAAGCTAGAATGGTAATAATTCAATGGGAATTCAAGTGAGAAAAAGACTAGTTGAGCAAGCTGTAAGCGATTCTGATGTCTTCAAGGATGAATCCACTTTGTTTCCTGATTTTGTCCCTGAAGAACTTCCCCATCGAGAAAAAGAAATGATGAGGCTTGCAAAAAACTTTCGCTCAATTCTGAAGCGCGATAGACCCCGCAGTGTGCATGTTGCAGTGATTGGTGATCCCGGTGTGGGAAAAACTGCTCTTGTAAAGAGAACAATGGAAGACTTAGTTGAAGTTGGTAGGGACCGAAACATCAAACTGGACTTTGTTTACTATAACTGCCATTCCATGAGAACTAAGGCAAGCATCTTGCGCCATGTTCTGACTGAAAAATTTGGTGTGCAAAGTCGTGGTTTTGGTGAGGAAGAAATTCTTGAAATGATTGTCAAACGGTGCGAAAAGGAGGATTTACGACTAGTTATCGGTATCGATGAAGCAAACATGCTCAGAGCAGAAGACATTCTAAGCATCATCCATGCAAATGAAGTATTTGGGTCAGGCCAATCTAGAATCAGCACAGTCATCATTTCAAGGACTGCAGAGTGGAGAGCGCTTCTCAATGCTCCCCTAAGCGGCCACATTTTAGATCAAATAGACATAGATGGTTACAACAAGAATGAATTATTTGATATATTCAAATACAGGGCCAAGCTAGCGTTTTGGGAAGGGGCAATTTCAGATCAGATCTTGGAAATGGTTGCCGAAATCTCCGCTAGCACGAGGAATGCAAGACATGGGATCGAAATCATGCTTCGAGCAGGAAGAATCGCGGATGAAACAGGTGATCGAGAGATCAAGGCGGATTTCATTCGAGAAGCAAAGAATCGAGTATACCCTGAATTACGGCCTGATGTTTTCTATGATCTTCGTTCTCATGAACTGTACGCATCCTTGGCTATTGCGCGAATCTTGTCTCGGCCAAATACTATCGAAACAACAGTTAAAGAAGCATATCAAGAGTACCAAATGGTTGTTGAAGAAATGAATCAAGTGGCTCACTTGGATGAAAAACCAGCAAGCATGGCAACTTTTCGACAATACCTATCAACCCTTGAAAAAGTGGGAATTATCAGCATGGCAGTTAAGAACCTAGATCAAGGAAGAGGTAGAAGGGCCAAAATCACGCTTTATGATATTCCCGCCAAGATTATGCGCGATCGCATAGAAGATCTTCTCAGGCGAAATCCAAGTATTCAGTAACTTCCTATCTTCTTCGATATTTCATTCAAAAAGAGGAATTATTCCGAAGAATTTTTTACCAATGGAAAATCCTCATAGAATGATAAAGAATGGGAAACTTACGGGTTTTTCTCAAGGCTGCAAGATTTACTTTCAGAAATAGGAAGAGAACGATTGCCTTCATAGCGTTGTTCACCATCCTTTCCGCGTATGTTATCTTCTTCTCAAATACCTTTTCAGAATACTATCGGACAGACTTGTTAAGGAATAAAGGGATTATCACAAATCAAATCGCGTATAATACCGTCGATCAAACAAATGATACGGTGCAACAGTTCATCGCCCGAGCACAAGGTTATGAGCAAACTGAGGCTGTTATTGTTCACCGCTATTTTGATTTTGGAACGTCAATTCGTATCTTTGAGCTAGACGAGAAAAACCCATGGGCCTTCACTTTAATAACTCCCAGAAGCATCGCAACGGGTCGATTCATCTCGAACAGTGGAGAAGCCCTAGTTTTAACTGGAAGTACTCTGAATCTTGAATCAACCATACTGGGC
>JALTMP010000021.1:1093-2021 GCA_027001645.1 Candidatus Heimdallarchaeota archaeon | reverse complement strand
GATAAGAGCATCCAATAACCGATCTGCTGATCAGCGAATCCAATTTCAGCCAAATACTCTGGGGTCCAAGCAAAAATGACCCAGTACGCTAGCATTCCAAAGAGAGAAAGAATTGTTCCCATTGCTAAGGGTTTTCTAATCTCGACGAGGATCTTCCAGGAACGGCTTGTTGCCTGGCGGATATACTGAACACCTGTCGGCACGTTTTGACCTTTTTCATTTCTCTCATCTTTTGCCTCAGCCTTGAAAATGAGGAATTTTGGAGATTCGGGCAAATACTTGATCATAAGGAGAACTAGGAGAAACGAAGGAACAGACGCTACTAGAAAGCTCATTCTCCACCCAATGATTGGTGTAAGAAATGCGCCAGTAATTGAGGCGAGGGCAACTCCAATAGGGGCCCCCGATTGGATAATGGCACTTGCGCGGCCCCTTTTTCCCTTGGGGAGAGTTTCGTTGACCAAGGTGTGACCAGCAGCCCACTCTCCGCCAATCCCAAAACCAGTTATGATTCGAAAGACGAGGAGACTAGTTAGATCCCATGTAAAGGCACTTAGAAGGGTTCCGATGGAGAAGATGAGAACAGAGCTGATTATCGCTGGTCTCCTCCCAATTCGATCACCAACATATCCTAATGTTATTCCACCTATTGCAGTAATTGCTAGTGAAGCAGAGTACACAAGTCCTAACTCGTGTCTACCCAGATTGAAACTCTTTGCGATATGAATTAACAAAAAGGAATAAAGGATTAAGTCATAAAAGTCAAAAATCCACCCGGCCCAAGCAAAGCCAATAATTTGTCGGTTTCGTGACGTGTTCGGATTCACTCCATCACCAGTATTTGATAAGTACGGAAACGTATGAAAACTTGTTTATTTATTTGTGTTTTTGTAACTTTTTTTGAGAAATTAATTAGCACGAATACGAA
>JALTMP010000021.1:0-1083 GCA_027001645.1 Candidatus Heimdallarchaeota archaeon | reverse complement strand
GATAATCGCATATAACCTCCTACTTTCGCACCGACATGAAGAAAAAAAGGTAAATCAGAATACCGGAAAAAAGCAAAATATCCCAAAAAGAGGTGATATTGGAAAAAGACGAAGTGCGATTTTCGGACCAAGTTAAGTTTAAATTTATTTAACGTTCTCACTTTGTTGCTTAATTAGGGCGAAGACCTCACCATTTTGGTAATCCGACGTATCCCCTAGATCTTCTCCCATATAGGCTTTCTTTAGCAATCGGCGAAGGATCTTGCCAGAACGTGTCTTTGGCAAAGCAGGGACAAAAATAATCTGTTTCGGCTTAAAGGGTTTTCCCAGTTTTTCTGCGACTAAATTTCTCAATTCTTCCTCTAGAGCTTTTGAAGGTTGCACTCCCTCTTTGAGGACAACGCATGCACCAATCGCCTGTCCCTTCACGGGGTCAGGAATACCAAACGCACCTGCTTCGACTACTGAGTCGTGAGCAATTAGTTCTTCCTCTATTTCAGCAGGCCCCATTCGCTTACCAGCGATTTTGAGGGTATCATCGGATCTACCAAAGAGCCACCAATAATTTTCGTCATCGCGCATGGCGAGATCCCCGTGGAACCATACTCCTTTGAATCTTGACCAGTATGTGTCCAGATATCGTTGAGGATCATTCCAGAACCCTCTTGTCATTGATGGGAATGGCTTTCGGCAAACAAGATGTCCGACTTCGTTAACCAGAGGAGTGCCGTTGTCGTCGACTACATCAATATCCATTGCTAAGCCTTGATGGAAGCACTTTGGTTTTAATGGAGCCACAACGACAGAGCTTAGGAAGCACCCAAATAATTCTGTTCCCCCGCTGATATTGATGATAGGAACACGTTCCTTTCCAACGACTTTGAAAAACCACATCCAAGATTCATCATCCCATGGCTCCCCGGTAGAACCAACGATTCGTAGGTTCGAAAGATCGTGTTTGTTTACCATTTCTTCGCCATATGGGATCAGTGCTCTGATAGCAGTCGGAGAAATACCCAATATTGTTATGCCATGCTCTGCGACTAGTTTCCATAGTTGATCGGGGGATGGATAGTCAAGAGC
>JALTMP010000020.1 GCA_027001645.1 Candidatus Heimdallarchaeota archaeon | reverse complement strand
TATATCTTGGCCAAATTGAAAAAAACCTTGAGTTGATGAGAAACGTATTTGAGATCAGTGCAAAACTAGAACAAGAAGTGAACCACAGCCTTGTGGTCATGCCAGAGCTTTTTGTTACCGGCTACGAATATGACGCTATTAAGCAAGCCGCCTCGCAACTACCAGATGGTGAGGTTTTCAAGACCATTTCAAGCCAATGCAAAGAGTATGGGACTTGGTTTTACGGCTCAATCCCAGAGCGGGACAATGGTAGAATCTATAACACGGGGGTACTGGTCGATTCTGAGGGAGAGTTGGTCGAGAAATATCGGAAAATTCACTTATTTGGTCCCCTTGGAGAAAAACAAGTGTTTGATAAGGGAGAAACACTTAGTATTGCAAAAACTCCTTTCGGAAAACTTGGTCTATCTATTTGTTATGACCTGAGATTCGCTGAACAATATGTGGATATGAAGCGCGCAGGCGCGGACGTTTTCTTGGTAGTTGCGGAATGGCCGATTCCAAGGATCGATCACTGGAAGCACTTGTTAAGGGCGCGAGCAATTGAAAATCAAGTATTCGTAGTAGGTGTGAATCGAGTGGGAGATGACCTTTCAAGCACATATGGAGGCAATTCCTCAATATACGATCCTATGGGCAATGCTGTTGTCCTTCTCGGCACTTCAGTAAGCATTGCAAAAGGAACCCTAGACATGAGTGTCTTAGAAGAGGCGAGACGTCTTTTTGACATTAATGAGGACCGAGTAAGGTACTTGATCGACTACACTTCCTCATAGCAATCCGATAATCAATAGAAAAAAATTCGGGGGAAAATGCGTATGAAAAAATCAATAGAGAGATGCAGATTTGGATAGGGGAGACTAGTTTTCTTCTAGTACTTCTGGCTTTTTCTTTGAGAGATCACGGATTTTTCTAAGGAGATCTAGGCCTTGAGGCGTCAAGACATATGTTCCTTGTCCCCGATTTCCGTTATTGTCATCGTATTCAAGCGCAGAAAGTTCTAGTAGTGTTTTTAGAAGTTTACGAGTTGTCTTTCGATTGACATTTGCTTGTTTTGAGAGCTTGCTAACGTTCCACACCTCGTAGGGGTCCTTAAGAAGAGCGTCAAGCACGCGTCGCCCATTCTCGGTCCTAAATGAAAGTTCCAAGAGCTTGGCTTTGGGGTCAAATTCTGAAAGATAAGTGGAATCAATGAATACAACGTATCCACCAATATTGATTCTTTTGACATATTTGAAGTCCTCTAGAACTTGAAGATGCCAGAGAAGAGCACCGGAGCCTAAGCCAAAGCTGTTTTTCAGTTCTCGAACGTGTGCTCCAAAACCTTGTTTTGAGCGAATAAACTCGTAGAGCTGGTATCTTAGAGGGTTTTGCAACACCTCAGAGGGGTCTAGAACTCGTTCACTGGTGTGATAGTACTTTTGCGAAATTGCCCCAGCAATTGCAATGTATGCATAGTGCATTCTTCGTCTTAGCCAGCCGAGAAAGTTGCTGACTTTCAATAGTGCAAGAAGCAATAATGCAAGAAGTAGTGCTAGTATGTATTGAAGGTTCAATGGGGGGATCTCGACGTTTTCAAGGGGTAGAATGTTTTCGTCTTTTTCTTGACGTCCGCCAGTTCCCGTATTATTGTCTTCATTTTGGTCATGGGTTAGGTTTTCTTCAATGATTTTTGACCCAACAATAGTGAACAGCTCGGTTAGAAGAGACACATACACGGGAAAGCTTTGTTTTAACTGAGGTGGTTGAGCAAGATTTACTCGATGACGGCTTTGCTCTTGTGGCAAGTTTATGTGGTTGGCCTGTGAGAGATCATCTTCCTGAAAGTTGTCATTACTTACATCTGGAAATAGCGAGGCGATTACGATGCTAGCACTGTTGGATTTTGTAGTGTTCGCAATAATCGGTAGAGGCTGTGAAGGAACGGGTTCGCCGTCTTGTATGCCTGAGACGTAAGTCCCATCCCAAAGTATGGTCGCATTATCGTTGGCTGTGAATTCTTGCAGTCGCCCGTAGAATGAAGTG
>JALTMP010000019.1 GCA_027001645.1 Candidatus Heimdallarchaeota archaeon | reverse complement strand
GTGTAATTTCACTCGATTCACCACTTGAAAACAGAAGCCGTTACAGCGAAAAAATCATCCGAAGGAAAACAACGTCTTTTCTCACGCTGGATTTTAAATAAGAGGTCGCTGTAGAGTTAAAAATCTGAAATAGCTCGCGTGTTCTCCTTAGAGACACGTCTCGAATAAGACCAGTCGATCAATTTAGGGGTAGTTTAACAATGAACAAGCACTCATCCTATGATTTCCTCAATTATTTTTTGCAGTTTTTCCTTTTTTTCGAGGGTTTTGCCTTCAACACGGTAAGAGAGGGCAGATTCCGTTCCGCTTGCACGCACCAAGAACCATCCATCATCGAATTCTGCCCTAATTCCGTCAATTTCAATCATTTTGCCACCGAGCCGATCCGCAACCTCTTTTGCGCGTTCCATGATGAAGCTGATTTTTTCCTTGTCCATATGTTTGCGAATCTCGGGAGTGCTGTAAAAGTGGGGGAGCTCAGCAATAAATTCAGATAATGGTCTGTCAAGGTGTTCTACAAAAGTGATGAATTGGGTCGCTGAATAGAGTGCATCATCGAAGCCGTAGTATTTGCCAGAGAAATAATAATGACCACTTAGTTCTGCTGCAAAGATGGCTTCCTCATGGATAAGGGTTTCATGAACCCATGAGTGTCCAACTCTAGTGTATTTGACTCGCGCACCAAGGTCTTCCAAATATTGCCTAGTCGCTAAACTTGTTTTTACGTCTATTATTATTGTTGCACCTGGATACTCTTTCAAAACTTGATTCGCCAAAATCATCGTCATGTCATCAGGACTGATTCTTCTCCCCTTTTCATCAACAGCTCCGAATCTGTCCCCGTCAGCGTCAAAAGCAAGTCCATAGTCAAGACTTAGGGCGGGCACGACTTTTGCTAGATCTACATAACAAGAATCTGTCGCTGGGTCCGGCAAAAGCCTAGGAAACCTTCCATTTGGAATGGAATGAAGGGCAACATGATTTGCACCCGTTTTGGTTAGAACGCTTTCAAAAATGGTCGCACTACCATTTCCATATTCTATAGCGAAAGGCTTATTCAAACCAGTGGTACCATCTTGTATCGTTTCTGCTAAAAACTCGACATATTGTGCTTTGAGCCTAGTTCCTTTCTCATAATCAATCTTACCCTGAGAAATGCCTCCAATGCTCATTTTGTTTTCTTCTCTCTCCAATTCCTCAATTCTCGAAAAGAAGTTGTTATAGTGAAATGCTTCCCCTTTATGGTTGCTGACTTTCAAGCCACTCGTGCCCAATGGGTTGTGAGAAGCAGTGATCATGATCGACGCATCAACATCTTGATTATGTGCAGCTGCGAAATAGGTAGAAGGAGTGGTTGTTATTCCCATGTCAGAGACATCTTTTCCCATGCTAGTAAGACCCGCTATAAGACCTGCTTTGAGCATGTCTGTCTCAAACCGCGGGTCGCCACCAATTGCAATGTTTTTTGTCTTTTCAGGAAGAACTTGAGCAATGAGTAATCCAAGACGAGTCATTCTCTCAGGGAACAATTCATCTGGAACCCTTCCACGAATGTCATTTTTCTTGTATATCCCCATTTTTATCTGATCAAATCTAACTGCAAGACTTCTTAATATTGTCGAAGAAAAACATCCTTACTTACAAGTTTGTGTTTATAGGAGAGGCTATTCCATCAAGAAGGTTCCCAGTTGCTTTTCAACAAAATCAAGGACTTCCTCACATTTCTTGGAGCTCCTTTTTTCTTGAAAGTCACACCAATCTCTGAATTCTTGACCAAGTATTTGTTTGCACTCCAGTGAGCCAAATTTGTTTTCAAAGTTCTTTATAAGCAAATCTGCTCGTTTGGTAAACTCTGGCGGAAAAGATTTGAAGTAATTGCGGAGCTTCGCTGCAACGTCATAACTGTAACTCTGGCGATACTTAAGTCCCAGTGCTAGTAAACCCGCTATTAGCGCACCGCATGTATTACCAGAAAGCCCCAATCCCCCATCAAAGATAACTGAGATCTGTTCTAAGTACTGATTCCCTACA
>JALTMP010000018.1 GCA_027001645.1 Candidatus Heimdallarchaeota archaeon | reverse complement strand
TATTTTTTTACGCTGTTTCCATGTGTCTTGCCTTTCTACTTCTCAAGAAACAATCATGTCTGAATGATGTGTACTTGGGCTAGATGACCTCCATGATTCCCCTTAATGTTTCTATGAAAAGCTCGATTTCTTCCCCGGTGTTAAAAATATGAGTTGAAACTTGCAATGCACCTTCAAGTCCCAATGCATATATTCCCGGATGCGAACAAAGCAATCCAGATCTTACTGCAATTTTTGCTTCTTCGTCTAATATCATTGCAATGTCGTGCGGAGACACTTGATCAATTTTTAGAGAAACGATGCTTGCTCTATTGGGGAACCCCATTTTAGAATCCAAGAGAGGATCAATTAACTCCACATTCTTTATATCCTCAATTGACTCGATTAATTGCTTTTGAAGTTTCAATCGGTGTAATTCGATTTTTCCCATTCCTATCTCATTTAGGAATTGAATGCTTTCTCTTAATGCGATCATTGCACCAATATTTGGCTGTCCTGGCTCAAACCTTTCTACTGCTCTCATTAATCCATATTCACTAGGAATTAAGTATCTAACAGAGGTACTCCCTACAACTGCGGTATCTATTTCTGGAATGAGATCTTTTCTGACATACACTGCTGTAGCCCCATTTGGGGAAAGTAATCCTAATGATCCATCAAAAATCGCAAAGTCAACTCCTTCACGCTCTACGTTAATTTCCTTTTGCCCCGCTGATCTTGAATAGTCTGTAAGGACAAGTGTTTCATTCCCTCGTTGCATTTTAACAGTGCTTGCAATCATCCCTATGTCTCGATATAACCCTATCAGTGGAGTAACGTGCGCTAATGCTACTAGTCTTGTCTTCTCATTTAGGAGTGATTCTACAGCCGTGGCTAGGCTATATTCCTCTTCCAGAGATAGGAATCGAATGTTTACTCCTTTTGTCTTCTTTAATCTTATGAGAGGAGCGAGTATCGAGTGGTGTTCAAAGACTGAAGTAATTACTTCGTCTTCTGGTTTGAAATCTATGGAAGACAATAGGAAGTTGATCCCGTAATCTTGATTTGGAACCCAGGCCAGTTCTACTTCCTTTGCGCCGATAAATTGAGCAAGGGCTGTCTTTGCATCCGCAAATTCATCCTCGGCTTTGCTTGCTAAGGAATGTATTCCTCTCCTTACTGTACTCCCGATTTTTCGATAGAATTCTGCCATTTTTTCAATAGACCGATTCGGAACTAGATTAGCTGTTGCAGAATCAAGGTAGACAATCCCTTGCTTTAATATTTCAAATTGTTCCCTTACTGTCTCCTCCATAGCATACCACGAATTACTACGTTCTCAATTCTAGTAGTGTCCTAAAAATCTTGACTCCGGCTTTTGGATCAAGTGTTGATTCTGGTAGGACTAGTGATCCGATAGAGTTAAATGATTTAACCCACTTATCATTATTCGTAGGGTGTTAAAAGTCCATCGTGGGCTACGATAACTAATCCATTCAGTGTGAGCAAAATGAGTGTTAAGCGTCGTAGAATCTTTAAGATTACATTATTAGGAGAAGGTGCAGTTGGTAAAACCGCACTTCGTCACCGATATTTAGGTGAGGGATTCAAGCAAAACTACAGTATGACCATCGGTGCTGATTTTGCGGTAAAGCGTGTCATGATAGATGGGCAAGAATATGTAGCCCAAATATGGGACTTGGCAGGGCAAGTGCGATTTCAATCTGTTCGCGAAGTCTACTACCAGGGAACTTTAGGAGCGCTCCTTGTTTTTGACATCACAAGACCAAAAACACTTGACGCAATACCCAACTGGATCAAGGAGCTCATGGAACACAATCGATCACCGGTTGTTCCAATGGTATTAATTGGGAATAAATCCGATTTGAGAGCTGAAGATCCTAATGCATTGCGACGTGAAGTTGGCGAACAATACGCCAAGTCTTTATCTCAATGGAGTGGCTTTGAAGTTCCTTATGTTGAGACTTCTGCTAAGACCGGCGAGAATGTCGATGAAGCATTCATTACCTTATTGAGAAACATAACTCGTTATATTGAGCAAAGGAAAACGCAGATTAGCTGATAGCCCCAGAATAGTTCTTGTTATTCACTTTTCTGTCTCATTTCGTGCTTATTGCAGCTTTCTAGTAATGCTAAGTGGAAGATAATTTAACGTTCTTTTCCTTAATAAATTATTACTCTTGATTTTTCTCTGTACATCATAATGCTCATAAATGGATCAAGCTGTTGAAAAAATGGGTTTTCTTGCCAGCAGATATCGATCGAATGACGGGGAATGATTTGATTAATTCATTGCAAGTATTAGCCATGCTTGCAGTTACCGAACAGCCTCCCCGATTATGGTTTAGATTCAAGGATCCGATGTCGGGGAAACTCTTGGTAAAGATTCGTTCCTTAGAAAACCTTCTTTCAGAACTACATCATCTACCATCAGACACAATCGTGGCTCATGTAAAGGATACTACTTCCGAGGAGGAATTAGATATCCGCACTGACTTAATAAGCTGGATACAATTGGTGGTTGGTGATCATTCATTAGCAATGAAGATTCTAGCACTGCGAAAGCGATTTGGCGATCGACCTGAAGTCTTCAAGAATGAGCTTATCAGTCTTTTATTTGCTCGTTTTCTAAACTATTTTGAAGCAATGTGGCGAATTGGGGAAGATATTCACGGATTAAAATGACTCGTCAAAACCCTCTGTTCACGTATGATTCTTTTGAATCGGAAAATACATCTAAGTCTCCTGAAACTCTGACCTTGTGAAAGTTTTAGCAATCGACATAGGAAAGGGAACAGAAGATGTTTTGCTCTGGGACTCTAATACCATGTCCTCTCTTGAAAATGCAATTCAGCTAATCCTTCCTAGTTCTGCTTCTGAAATGTCTCATAGGCTTAGAAACATCGCTCAGAAAAATGATAAGATCATTCTTCATGGAGAAATCATGGGGGGAGAACCATGGCATAAGACACTCTATGAATTAGCCAGAAACGGGCTAAAAGTCTATTCAACGAAACAAGCGGCAATGTCTCTCAAATATGATCTATCAATGGTTAGAAAGCGAGGGATCACAATCCTTAGTGAAGATGAGATCTCAGATTACATACGTGAAAACCCTGAGGCTACAGTTAGAACTTCTGATGTAAACTGGAATCGCTTAGAGAGACTTTTTGATTCCATGAATTACTCCTTTTCAGATATTGATGCTGTGCTTGTGTGCTCACAAGATCACGGATTCCCCCCTAACTCCGAGATCTCCGTTAAAGCTTTCAGGACGAAAATGCATACAGCGCTCTTACGTGCTACGCGGACAATGTCTGCTTTACTTTTCAATGATCATTCCATCCCTGATGAATTTCCGCGTCTTGCATCGAATTTGGAAGCAATTCATCAACGGTTTGAAAAAAATTCCTTAGCATATGTTATGGACTCTTCCCTTGCGGTTCTTTCTGGGGTTTTTCTTGATCCCGCTGTCTCTCTTGCAAAATGGAATCTAATCCTAAATTTTGGGAATGGTCACACTATCGTTGGGATGTTTTCACCAGGAGGAAAAATCTCTGGAATTCTGGAAACTCACACCCATTTGGTGGCCAAGAATCCAACTCGATTTCGATTGCAAATCCTTGATTTTCTAAACGGAAGTCTACAGAATGACACGCTTCTCGAAATGGGAGGCCACGGGTGCGCCTATTTTGAAGATTTCTCTCCTCCTGACAATGTCTGGGTCATTGGTCCTCGAAGATCTTTGGCTAAGAGCTTAGACATGGACTATTCCTTTGCCCACCCCATCGGAAACATGATGATGTCGGGGCCGTTGGGGATGCTACGTTTGGCTTTTCCCGACCTCCTTGAGCTCAAGTAATAGTGGGTAGTTCCTTACTCGAGGTGTGTGCTTATTGATAGACCTCCAAAATCTGATACAACGTGTTTCTTCTCGCTGGTATTCTTCCCGCTTCTCTGATTAACCTTACAATTTCTTTTTCTTCTAGAAATGTGCCGTGGGGTGAGCCTGCATAATTAGATATGCGTTCTTCTAAGAGCGTGCCTCCAAAATCATTCGCTCCTGCTGCTAGCCCTGTCTGAGCAAATTTAACTCCCGTTTTTACCCATGATACTTGGATATTCGGGATAATATCTCCTAGGTAAATCCTGGAGGTTGCGAGGAGGGCAAGATCTTCCATTCCTGTTGAACTTGCTCGGGCTAATCCTTGATTGTAAATTTTCGTGTTATAATGGACGAATGGGAGAGGAATGAATTCTGTAAACCCCTTTGTTTCTTCTTGTATTCTTCTTAGAATCTGTAAGTGCTCAGCAACATCGTGCAAGGTTTCAATATGGCCATACATTATTGTGCTTGTGGTTCGAATTCCCATTTCATGCGCAATGGTAATAATTTCAATCCACTCAGAAGTAGAGAGCTTGTTGGGACAAAGCTTCTCTCTTACACTGTCGACTAATATTTCGGCTGCAGTCCCACAAAGTGAGTCTAGTCCTTCGTTTCGGAGCTCTCTAAAAACATCTTCAATGCTTACGCCCTCTTTACGAGCAAGCCATTTTATTTCAAAGGGAGAAAATGCATGGATATGGGTGCTAGGATTATGCCTACGAACAAGACGCAAGAATTCACGATATGTTTCCAGATTTGCTTTTGGGTCGATTCCTGCTGTTGCGCAGATCTCGCTTACTCCGTATGCTTTTCCCTTTTGGATATGAGCTATGATGTCAGTTTTTGTCAGTCGGTATGCTTTTTTTTCTCCCTCACGAGCTGCGAAGGCGCAAAACTTGCATCCGACGTAACAAATATTGGAAAAGTTGATGTTCTGGTTGCGAACAAAAGTTACAATGTCTCCTACCTGTTCTTCTCTGATTTCATCTGCTTTGATCAAGAGGTGGAGGAGATCTCTTCCTCTACTTTTGAGCATTTTGACAATGCTTTTGTGTTCCTCTTCTCTTAGTTTGTAATCGATAGAACCTGCTTCCATGGAATTGCACCTTCTATTACAAATTCTTCAAATTCAGTATTGATGAGTGGTAAGACCTCTTCCCCAGCATATTTGAGAAAATCTCGGTAAATAGGCAGTCTAATTTTCAAATCAAACCCATCTTCTGCCAATTTTTTGCCAAGAGTTTGCAATTGGGGCCAGGGAGATTCCGGATTCACATGGTCAATGGTTACTGGTGAGATACCACCGAGATCATTACCCCCCCAATCTAATGCTAGCTTGATCCTTTCTGCCGGTAAAAGGTTCGGAGGAATCTGGATGCTTACATTTCTTGGAAGAATTATTCTAGCCAATGCTATTGTTTCAAGAATTTCTTGTAAGTCCGGCATTGGTGAGTTTCGCATTGGAGTATTCATTAGCGGGTGAAATGGTTGAATGATTACTTCTTGGAGGAAAGGATGCTTGTTGTGTAAGTTTCTTAATACAAGGAGTGATTCTATTCTCTCTGTGAGACTTTCACCTATTCCTAATAATATCCCACTCGTGAAAGGAATCTTTAATGATAATGCGTTTTCTATTGATTCTATTCTCTTTGAGGGGATTTTATCTGGAGATTGCCAATGGGGCATTGAAGGAGAAAGCAATCTGGTTGATGTTGTTTCAAGCATCAAACCCATTGACGCATTGAATGGCTTAAGGAGCTCATATTCTTCCTTTGTAAGGTTCCCTAAGTTTGAGTGTGGCAACAAGCCGTGTTCGATCCCTAACTTTATCTGATCTAATGCATATTCTACAGTGCTCTTTTTTCCACTTAAGGCCAAGAATTCACGAGCACTTCTAAGCCTTGCCTCAGGCCTATCACCGGAAACAAATAATGCTTCAATACACCCCTTGCTTTTTCCTCTGAAGAGGATTTCTTTGCAGTCTTGCATGTTTGTCCAGCGATTTTTTCTTTCCCTTGTATAACCACAGTATAGGCATATGTTTCGACACTGCCTTGTTATAGGAATAAACACGTTAAGAGAAACTGTTACAGTGCGATCGAATCGTTTGCGGACTATTTCATGTGCTTGAGCAAAAAGTTCGAGCCGATCCGCTGTTTTATCCAAGTATCGCTCTACTTCGAGATGTGAAGGAAAAAAATTCGGCATTCTCACCTTTTAGAAAACACATGCTCTTAATGTTCTTTTGCTTCAAAACAAGTTGCATTAGTTCTTCTCGCACTTCTCGTGTTTTGAACAATGATAAAAAGAAATGGTTCACAGTCGTTTGATTTTTATGTTCCGCTCGAAGAATATCGCCTAAGGATATCATGGGGAATAATAATGGTTAAAGTCAAGAATGCCGATGAAATTCGAAATCTTATCATTAATCACCCGCTGGAATATCGAAGGATTTTCTCAATTGCGGCACATATCGATCACGGAAAGTCTACTACTGCAGACTATTTGCTTCGTCGAGCCGGGTTAATGAGTGATTCAGCAGCAGGACAAGCTCGAGGAACAGACTACGATCAGGAAGAACAAGACAGAGGCATTACTATTTTCACTAGTGTTGTCATTCTCTCTTACGAGTATGAAGGTCAATTATACATCTTCCAGATTAATGACACGCCTGGACACATCAGTTTCACGGGAGAAGTGAGTAGAGCGCTTCGAGGTAGTGATGGTGCCGTCATTCTAGTCGATGCTCTTGAAGGGGTCATGACTCAGACAGAAACTAACATCCGCCTTTCAGTTGGAGAAGAAGCAACCAAACCCGTTCTCTTCATCAATAAAGTCGACCGGCTAATAAGTGAACTTCGGCTGAAACCTGAAGAAGTCCAAGGAAAGCTTGAAACCATCATAAAGCAAGTAAACACCCTCATTCGTCGAGTTGCTCCCGAAGAGTTTAGAAAAACTTGGACCGTAAACCTCGTTAATGATTCCATTGCAATCGGTAGTGCCAAAGATGGATGGGCATTTACCTTAAGCATTCTCAAAGAAAAAGGCGTTAACTTTACAACAGTTTTCCAAAAATATTCCGAAGGAGATATTGCGTGGTTAAGGGAGAATCTGCCCTTGGACGATGCTATCCTCCGAATGGTTATCAAAAACCTCCCCTCTCCCAAGGATGCCCAAAAATGGAAGATTAAGAGAATCTGGAGAGGAGATCTGAACAGTGAAACGGGGAAAGCTCTAATGGAATGTGACCCGAAAGGGCCTCTCCTTGGAATGATAACTAAAGTATTTGTTGATCCGAAAAGCAAAAGACCAATCCTTATTGGAAGAGTTTTCAGTGGCACGCTAAAATCTGACGATACCATTTACTTGATTGGTAAGAGACAAAAGCACCGTCTAAAGCGGCTCGGCGTAATGGAAATCACAGATCTTCTTGATGTTCCTAAAATCCCTGCCGGAAACCTATTCGCTGCTTTTGGATTTATCTGTCCAGCCGGCGAATCATTCACTAGAGAGGGAACAGAAATTGCGGGATTCGAAGAAATTTCTTACGCAGCAGAACCCGTCGTGAGTGTAACAATCATTCCTAAGAACCCTCAAGATATCGCTCGTCTTGGAGAAGTTGTTAACTTGTGGATTTCTGCTGATCCCACAGCTCAATTCGTATATGACAACGAAACAAAAAGATACGTTCTCAGTGGAATTGACCCCTTGCAAATCCAAATATTAACAACCAGAATCAACGAACAAATTCAAATCAACGTGGAAGACCCCATCATCGTTCACCGCGAAACAATCATGAAAAAAGGCAGAGAAATTCATACCAAATCCCCCAATGGTCACAACAGATTGCTTCTCTATGTTGAACCGCTTGACAAGGCAACCATTGAACTGTTGAAGAAACGTGAAATCAACGAGGACATGGAACGTAAAGAGATGGCTCGTGTTCTAGCTGACAAAGCGGGCTGGGATGCAAAATCTGGAAGAAACATCTGGGCCATTCAGGACACTAACGTCTTGGTGGACATGACTCGCGGAGTGCAAAGACTTGATCGTGTTCAAGAATTTATCATTCAGACTTGGAGAGATTTCTGTAGAAAGGGCAGTCTCGCTGGTGAGCCCGTGATGAATACCAAATGGGTAATTCTTGACGCAACTGTCCACACTGATCCTGCTCACACCGGTCTGTCCGAGATTCTTGCCATGACCAATGCTGCATGTAACATTACTTTCCTAACTGCTGATCCTCGACTGTATGAACCAATCCTCCAGATCGACATTAAGGCCCCCGCTGAATACTTGGGTGAGATCAGTAAGATTCTCAACCAACATAGAGGAATGATCTTAGACACTATCCAAGAAGATTACGCAATTAGAGTCAAGGGTAAGATCCCAACATCTGAAACCTTGAACCTCGCTGATGAAATTCGAGCGGCAACAAGTGGTAGAGGCTTCTTTGGATACGAATTCCTTGGCTTTGAAGAAGTACCACCATATCTCTCGGACAAGAAAATTGCCGAAATTCGTCAACGAAACAACCTGCCTCCGGAGGTTCCAAAACCCGAACAATGGCAGCGTTTTGTCTATGTGCGTAGCTAATAATAGATACCTCTCCTAACTACCGCTAGTTATTTTCCTCTTTTTCCTTTCTTTAAATCCCATCTTGGCAAAAACAAGTACGTTTTGTGCTCCAACAAGCCCCTTCTATTATCTTTTCTTGGTGAAAATTTTCCTGATGTAATCCCATATCCCTTTCTTTTCCTCTGCTTTGAGGTCTTTCCCATGATACTCTGCTATAATCTGGTCATCGTTTTCCAGATCTATACTTTCTAGACTTTGCTTGAGTTTTTCGTTTGCCTTGTTCGGGAATATCTCCATTTCTATTTCTATTGATTTTTCCATAACTAATGAATCAATCACCGAAGAGATTTCTTCACTTTGTAGACCTGCTTCGGTTTGCAAAAATATTGAAATCATAGAATCAACGTTCTGAATTAATTCGTTGATTGTCTCCCTTATTCTCTCGCTCTTTCCAGACTCTAAGATTTCTGGAAAACTTATTTCGACAACATAAATGTAACCTCCAATTTCGTGAACAAAAAATTTAGAATCTCCTAATACCACGTCTCGGAAATTCTGGTGAAGTGCTGTTTCACTGAACATTTTCAATGCAGCAAAAAACCCCCCAAATAACTGCGAATTTTCATCGTTGTTGATAGTAGCGGTGTCGCTTCCGTATCGTCTAGAAATCAAGGATACTCCTTCTTTTGTGATTATGGAAAAAGACAGAATTATACTTGCATTATCCATTGCCCTTATCCCCTTCATAGGAAATATCGATCGTCAAAATGCAGTGTTGAGTTGTGTAGATCAAAACATCCACAATGTTCGATCACCGTGCTTTACCTATCAAGATATTACGTAATTTTGTGGCGAACCTTTCACCTACGTATTTTGTGGGTTATTTTATATTCGTATTGATGAAATTGGCGATTCTAAAAGCCTAAATCACACATTTCTCTATTTTTCTTTACTCGTGGATCTTTGACAAAAGCTATTGAGCTTGAAATTTTCTTGTTTTTTCCAGTTTTTCTCAAAATCTTTGATCTTGAACCATTTTCTGCCCCGTAAGGGTCGGGTTAAGTTTTTCAATAAGTACTTTTATGTGCTTTTAGATGGAAGAACTGACACCAGAATATGAAGAAATCGGTTTTACTACTTCAAGTGGGCATAAGATAATCCCCGGACCAGATCGCACGCACTGGTCACAAATACTGGCTTGGTCTATGTATGACCTTGCTAATACTATCTTCAGCCTTGCTGTCGTTTCCTTAACAATTGCATCGTACGTCGTAATCCTGGGAATCCACCAGGGCTTTGAAGAATCCATGGCTAGGCTCATTTTTTCAATCTTCGTTGGTCTTGGAAATGTGATTGTGGCATTCTTATTGCCCGTAATCGGGATCTATTCTGACAGATCTCCTTCACGCAAAAGACCATTAGTTATTATTACGCTGTTTACAATTGGCGCGACTGCTGGTCTTGGCTTCACAAGAGAGTTTTGGTCCACCCTCGTCTTTTTCTTAATTGCTAACGTGTGCTACCAACTAAGCTTGGTTATTTACGACAATATGATTCCATACATCAGTACTCGAGAAGATGTTGGAAAAGTCAGTGCTTTTGGAGTTGCTCTCGGGTATTTCGGTTCGTTCGTCGGGCTAGGAATCAGCATGGCGTTGTTAGCGTTAGGGATGCCTGACATTTCACTTGAAGAAAGAGAAATTGGCTATGCTCCCACTCTTTATCCCCTCGTAGCTTTAGCCTTCCTTATTCTTGCTATCCCCATCCTGTGGGTCAAAGAATATGTTCGAGTAGAGCCACCTGTTCAAAACGAAGAGGAATTGCGAACGATTCTAAAAACCCCGCCTACCAAGGAACTTGTCTCAATGGGTCTTACCCAATTGTACACAACTGTAAAAGAGATTTACAACAAGCATCGCGAAATGCTCACCTACGTTATTGGATGGTTAATTTACGTTGAGGCTGCAAATACGATTATTCTCTTTATGGGTGACTTACTCCGGGACATGCTTCTTCTTCCTACCGGGTGGGATCTATACGTGCTTGGACTAGGTATTTTGTTTGCGGTATTGCTCACTTATCCCGTTGGCGTTATTACCGAACGAATCGGACCAAAGAAAGGCTTCAAACTGATCACCGTGTTGTGGTTGTTCTCATTCTTCTTTGGTTTCTTTGTTAACATGCCTGGGGGTCCAATTAGAATTCCACAATGGGGTATTTTCTTTATGGCGTTGTTCATTGGACCCGCGCTCGGGGGAGGATGGGTTGTCAATCGCCAATATGTCTTGGAATTGTCCCCTCCCGGTGATACTGGAAAGTATTTTGGCTTAACACAAGTTGGTGCAAGGGCGAGTGCTGCCATAGGCCCGTTAATCTGGACGCTATCTATATGGGTATCGGAATCCATTTTTGACTGGAAAGGCAATAGACCTTATTCATTTAGATTTGCGTTGTTAGTAATTGCAGCACTTCTAATCCTTGGCCAGTTCATCATCTCGCGAGTTGGAGATTATCATGAGCAGTACTTAACAAGAACAAGACCATGGGACATTGATCCTAGCAAGTTCAAGTATGATGTTTGATTCTGCTACGAGCTTTTCTATTGGTTTTTCCATTGGAAGACCAAATTATTTTCAATCTCCAATTTAAATTTGTGAACAGTGATGCTCATATGGACGTATTCCCTGAGTGGTTAGATCGTTTTCTGCATCTTTGGCTTCAAGAAGACATTCCTTACCTCGATCTTGCCGGATTGGTAATTGATCCTTCCCGTCAGGTTACTGCTGTTGCTCGTGCAAAAGGTGAAGGAACTATCGCAGGGCTACCAATCGTTGAAAAGATCTATAGATTGCTGGATCTTCATTTTTCAACTGATCTTGAAGATGGGAGCCTGGTGACAAAAGGAAATGAGATATATTGCGTGCAAGGAAGGGCTACTAAGATTCTGAGAGCTGAAAGGCTGAGCCTGAATCTGTTAACCCATCTCAGTGGAATCGCTACTCTTACTCAGAGGGCTACACAGATCCTAAAGAATCAAGGAGTTAAAACACGTGTTGCTGCCACTCGGAAAACGCTCCCCGGACTTCGTTCTTTACAAAAATATGCGGTCATGGTTGGAGGCGGATATCCGCACCGATTCGGTTTGAGCGAAGTTGTAATGCTTAAGGACAATCATTTGCATCTCTTAAAGGACTTAGATGATGCAATCAGTACGATCAAAACTCGAGCCGGACCTTTTGTTCCCATAGAGGTTGAGGCTTCAACTCTGGAAGATGCCCGAACCGCTGCTACTGCCGGGGCTGATATTGTCATGCTTGATAATTTTGGGCCTTCAAGGGCGAAAACCGCAGCTGTTACTTTGAAGGAAGAATTTCCTTCAATTATCATAGAAGTTTCAGGAAATATCTCGTTGGAAAATCTTCATGAGTATGCTCATGATGCAATTGACTATGTTTCAATGGGAGCACTAACGCATAGTGTCAAACCACTGGATATCTCATGTAAATTTGAGTAGTTGCTTGAACAAGGAACACGCTTGGTTTGCTCTGTAGTAGGTCAAGAAACAGATTTTGAAAGGGAACCAAGCTCAAGCTCTTCTTGCTCAAGTGTTATTTGAAACGGGAAGATCCACTCAACAACGCAACACATGCCTTTGTTACTTACTCTGTTGACAAAAACACTGACACGGTCGTTGTTCCCTACGACTTCTGTAAACAAAGCATTTGCTTGGGCAAAAAGTCAACCGGCATTCGTTAGCATTCTTTTTTGCCGCTTGTTTGTCAAACAAGCTTACGAGGACAAGGACGTTTGAATCCGGGTCGTGAAGCGTTGTCTTGTTAATTTTTCACTAGAAACATTTGCCATTCATCAAAAGGAGAAATGAGTCTGCGTCCTTGATATCCTTCTGCTGTTCCATGAAAGTGCCTTACCGTCCGTTCTCGTTCTCTCCAACAAAGATAAACAGGTTGTCCTATTCTTATTGCTAGAAAATCTACTACTAATTTGTCGATTCTGCGAACGTAGATCCCTTTTTGTTCCAAGGCTTGGATTATCTCAATCATTTCTAATTCTAATTTTTCAAGACGATAACTCGGCATTTTCTCCTTTTTTGGGTCGTATTCTCTGATAAGTTGTTGATAAATCTTGAATTTGCGCTTGAGAGAACGAAGAAGAGGTCGTATTTTGCGGAGTTCTTGGGTCGCACTTTGTGGTGTATACACACGTCCTCACTTATTCCTTTACGCCTATCCCCTTAAGCATTTGCAAGCATTTCGATAGTTTATAAATAAACGTCTTTGTTCCGACCTATTAACCTTAATCATGGTGCAAATGATATCCGTGATTTCAGTACGTGTGATATTCTTGGAGCCATTTTATTTTTTCTGGTTTAATTCTGTTCTCCACTGATTTACAAGTTCTAAGGTATTCAAGTAGTGCTGGATTTCTTTGGATTTTTCTTCTCTTGACCAGCCCAAAAGCTCTGCCATTCTCTGGGCAATTGCTTCCATTGCATCTATTCCTTGGTTAGGGGTAAGGGCAAGATAGGTTCTCCTCCACATGATGTCTGTAAGCCTACAAGCGTATTCTTCCTTTACCGCCCAGTCAATTTCAGGCCAAAGAAATGGAAGGCCTTCTTTTATTGGTTCGAACTTAAGTTGATAGTGGCGCGCAAATGCAATGAGTCGCATAGCCTCTGATCCATAAGTTCTGATTAAATGATCAATATAGAGGTCATCACTGAGCTTTGTCAATCGTTTTAGCTCTTGTTGTAATTCTTCAAGTGATGAAAACTCTCCTCCTATTAATGGAAACTTGTCTGTATCACATTCAAACATTTTGCCCTTTAAGCCCAATCTTTTGACCACAAGATCCACGATCTCTTTCGCCATGGTTCTATAGGTGGTATATTTTCCGCCAATTAAGGTTATCAAGCCATCTGGGTCTTCGAAGATCTTATGTTCTCTGCTGACTTCTGACTCGCTTTTTCCTTCTTCGCGAACTAGTGGTCGCAGTCCCGCATAGGCGGATATGATCTGATCATGGGTGATGTCGAATTTTGGAAAAGCATCTTTGATGTTCTCTAATAGGTAGTTTACGTCATCTAATGTTACACCTACCTCATCGGGGTTTCCCTCAAAGTCGGTATCCGTGGTTCCAATGAGTGTGTATTGATACCAAGGAATCAAGAATACAGCCCTCCCGTCTTTGAGGAACAAGATAACAGCATGATCATTCAATATTTTAGGGACAATGAGGTGTATTCCCTTGGTTGTTCTCAATCGTTTAGTCTGTTCTCCTGATAGTCGTCTTACTTGGTCTGCCCACGGACCTGCAGTATTAATTACGATTTTTCCGTAGATTCTTCCCCTCTTTCCAGTTAGTTGGTCTTCAGCCACAACTCCAACGATTTTTCCGTTTTCATCATATATGAAATCCTTTGCTTCACAATAGTTGAGAATTACTGCTCCCTGTCGTTCTGCTGTCTGTATGTTTTCTAAGCAGAGTCTTGCATCGTTCATTTGACAATCATAGTATAATGCGCCCGATTTGAGGTCAGATGTGTCGAGAATCGGCTCCTTTTCAATGATCTTTTTCTTATTTAGCATTTTGTGCCATCCAATGTTTTTTGGGAAGGCTAAAATGTCATATAACGTCAATCCTAGCCTGAGTTTGAGCTTCCCCTCTTTGGACCACGTGAAAATGGGAACCAGAAAGGGGATCCTTCGAACGTTGTGTCCTGCAATTTTCAGAAGCGTTTTTCGTTCTGTTGTTGCTTCTCTAACCAACAAGAACTCTCGATTCTTGAGATAACGCAACCCTCCATGTACCAACTTGCTGGATCTTGATGATGTTCCTTCTGCAAAATCGCCCTTTTCGATGAGCGCAACTGACAACCCTCGAAGTGATGCATCTCTTGCGATTCCTGCTCCATTGATCCCGCCCCCGATAACAACAACGTCAAATTCCTCGGATCCTAGTCGTTCGAGAATCTTTTCTCTCCATTTGATTTCCATGTGTTTTGTATAGTTTGCATTATAGAAAAGATTTCCCTCAACAATCCCGACGAGTGCTCAATGGGTCAAAATGGGTTCCTTAATCACTACTCCCTAGAATCTGGTTTGATTACTATGTCGGGCAACGGCTGTTTGGTAGCAATTAGATCCAATTTTTTTGCGATGTCCATTGCCGTGTGAGCAAAAGTATAATCAGAAGCCCATGCTCGATAGGGGGAGATGGTCACATTCTCGAGTTCGTGAAACGGAAAATTGTTCATTTTCTTTTCAATTCCTTTTTGTTCCCACGGAAGAAGATAGACAACGTCTATTCCTGCACCTTTGATTTTCTTCTCTTTTAGAGCCTTAAATAGGGCTTTTTCATTTATGACTCGGCTTCTTCCTACGTTGATTATTATTGCATCCTGCTTCATCAACTCGAATTCTTTTTCGTCTATCAGGTTTTTCGTCTCTTCATTTAGTGGAAGAGTAACAATGACAAAATCTGCTAACGGGAGAACTTGAGAGAGCCTATCAATTACTTCCACTCGATCGAAGGCTGAGTTCGGACGGGGGGATTTTCTAACACCAATACATTCTACATTAAATGATTTAAGGCATCTTGCGATTGTTGTTCCGATGGCTCCCGTCCCAAGGACCAATGCCGTCTTTCCATATAGCGAAAGACTTGGTCTTGTAGTAATTTCTCTCGGTGGCCACATTCCTTTGTTTTTACGTATTGCTCTGTCTTGAAGAGAAATCTGTTTTATCTGATCAAAGAGTAATGCAATGGCATGTTCTGCAACAGCAACGGCATTTGCATGGGAGTTAACTAAGATCACGCCTAATTCTGAGTAAAACTTCGGATCTGCCCATTCATACCCTGCACTGGGTGTTATGTGAATCTTTAGCCCTTTTATGCCTCGAAGAAGCTTGGACGGTGGTTTAAATCCTATGAAGACTTGGAATTCTTGAGCTTGCAATTCTTTAGATTCTTGCCAATCCTTAATTGAAACAATTTTCCAGTCTGTCTGCAAGTATTTTTGGATTTCAGTTATGTTTAGCCATGAAACCGCATTGATTGCTTGCACAGATAATCGTCGAAAGTGTTTCAATAAATTTTTGTGGCTCTGGCTATTGCAAGATTTACGCCGCTGTTTGAGTTGGAACTGCAATCTTTTTCAATCGGACTTTTAGATGAATTCCTACGGCCTTTGTATCTGCAAGACCCTCCGCAGCAAGTTCTTGAATTATCCGCTTTGAGGTTTGGGCACTAATTCCCATTGCTTTTGCGATTTCTTCCTCCGTTATTTCAGCTCCCAATGTTGAAAGATAGAGGATGGTTTTATACTTGATATCTTTCGTCGCAAGTTCTTTAACAAATCCAAGGATGTCTTCTAGTTCTCTTATGCGCACTAGTAGTGATTCTGTTTCCTTCTCAAGTCGTTCTTTTTCCTCCACAGAAAGTGCTACCTTTCCAGAATATTGCTTCAACTCTTCTTTGAGACTTTCATTCTCTGCTTCCAAGTTTTCTTTCATTTCCTTGATGAGTTCGTGTTCTCCCATAATTGTCTCATGTTTTGCTTTGAGCTCTTCGTACTCTTTTTGAATTTGTTCCATGTCGATCTTCATCGCATCCAACTCTTCCTGGAGTGCTGACTTGTCTCCTTCGGCTGATGAGACTGTTTCTTCCATTTCTTGGATTTTGAGGCTGAGTTGCTTTTTCTCCTCTTCGAGTCGGTTTAATTCTTCTCTTACCCTATTTGCTTCTTCCTCCAGTTTTTTGAGGTGCTCATCTTTCAACTCTAGTTCTTTAGTAAGTTCCTCATTCTTTTTCTGGAGCTGATTAAGAGTGAGTTCTGCTTGCCGCAGTGTCTCGTTTTTCTCTGTCATCTCTTTCTTTAGGTTGAACAGCTCTTGTCTTGTCTTCTCAAGCTCTGTCTCCATGCTGGACAACATTTCGTCTCTCTCACTCATCTGTCTGGAAAGAAGCTCTTTTTCTCTCTCTTTCAGTCTTTGAATCTCTTCCTCGTAATTCGCAATGAGTTGTTGAAGTTCTTCAACTCTATTTCTTGCTCGTATTAGTTCTTGCTTTAGCTGAGCGATCTCGGTATCCTTATCGGCTAACGCTGTTTGTAAATCCTCCGTTTCTAGTCGCTGAGTCATCATTGATGTTCCAAGATTATCGATCTGACTTTCCAGTCTCTGTACCGCTCCTGAGAGGTTGTTGATTTCTGCATCCTTTTCTCTAATCGTTTGTTGTAACACTTCGATTTGATTCTTCAATTCTTGGTTTTCCTGGTTTAGCTTCTCTATCAGTTGTTCCTTATCGAGTAATTGTGATTCATATTCTTGAAGTCGAGCGCTTTGCTCCCCTGTCATTATTTTTCCTTCACGAGCGGCTTTGAGCTCTTCCATGATTTCCTCTTTGATGATATCTGTTTGGGTTAGAGCTCTTTCTATGGCGGTCTTAATGCTTCTTGTGGCCGCTTGAAGCATTGACAGATAAACCTTGTTTTGAAACAAATCGAGGAATGCTTCTTTATACTTATCAGCCAACACTTCTACTTCCGCTCTTGTAAAAGTGTTAGTTCCTAACTCGGTAAAAAATTGCGTCTTGACCTCTCCCGCTGTGTTTGCAATGATTGAATTTACTACTTTCTTATCATTGTTCATTTTATTAATGAATTCAAGAATAGAATCTTTGATAACGCTGATCGTTGAGCCTGACACATCACTCATAGTTTAGTACCTCGGTTACCCTCTGCTCTACAATAATCAAGATCACTTATTTAAAATTGAGGCAGATATTTTCCTTGTCCAAAGAAACCGGTGATTACTTTGATTCTTGGGAAAGGCATACAACGAGAGTTTTATTAAGCCCAAACATTCAGCTTAGCATAGTTCAGACAAGAGGTTGGTAATCTTGGGAAACATCCGTTCCAAACAGATCAAACGTATCGCAAAACAAATTGTTGTTAACTTTCAGGATCAGCTTAGTTTAGACTTTGAGCAGAATAAAATGGTCGTGCAAAACGTTACCAACGTTCAGTCCAAGAAAATGAGAAATTTCATTGCAGGATATGTAACCCGAATCATGAAAAAGATCGCAGAATCTAAGGTTCAAACCATTGAAGAGCTTGAATCTTGATCTAGCGCGCCCTCCTCTGATCGTGAATACAAACATCCCCTTTTTCTTCTCAAAGGTTCTATTATTTACTCCTCATCCTCGTCGGACACAATCTCATCCAATATCCGTTTCACAAGTGTTTGGAAAAGGGCTTCAATATTTTCCCCCGACTTTGCCGAGGTTTCGAAAAACGTTACTTTTCTCCCTAGCTTTGAGCTAAGCTCCTCCGCTTTTTGTTTTCCTTCATTATTGGGAACCTCCCTCTGATCTGCCAGGTCTTGCTTATTTGCAACCAATATTATTGGAATATTCCCTTCGCAGTGTTTCTCAATCTCACTAATCCAAAAATCAATGTTTTCAAATGTTTTTCTTTGAGTAATGTCGTAAACAACGAGTGCCCCTATCGCCCCCATGTAATATAAGGGGAGGATACGCTTGAAGTGCTCTTGGCCTCCCGTATCCCAGATCTGTAATTGCACATGCAATCCATCAATAACAACATCCTTTGTAGATAGTTCGACCCCAATCGTCACTTTATGCATTTCTTGAAATCGCCCTGTAGCAAACCTTTGGGTAATCGCTGTTTTTCCCACGCCTCCGTTGCCCAGAGCGATTACTTTGAGAAGATAATCAGCACTCATCTAGTCTTCCTCGCCTTTACTTGTCTGAGCTCAACTAAGAATATTTCTAGTTCCCTTCATTTTTAAAGAAGCTCTCGACGAATGAACTGTTTGAAGGCTTGGAACTGCTATCTTGGTTTCTGGCGGTTCTGGTAAATGAAGCACGGATCTTGACCGATTGTGGAGATCCCAATCTTGTGGAATGATAACTTTTACCACATCTCTTTCTTGAACTATGTGAGCTGGTGTTTCTCCCATTATTTCTCCTTCTCCTTCAACTGGAAGGGGATAATCCGTTTCTACGAGAATTTCTCTCGCTTTGTAAAATGTCGCTTCTTTTAGTCGGCCATGAACTCCTTTGGTGAATAGTGAGAACGACTTAAACATCCCAATTCTTCCCAAATCTTCAACAATGCAAACTGTCATGTATTCGTCAGAGAATCGAGCATAGGGTAGAACATTCATCCCTGATCCAAAGGTTTGCCCATGCCCTATTGCCATTAAGACCAATCTAGAGGTTTTTTCTTCTCCATCAATAATTACTCGAGCGCGGGGATGTTTGTAAAATGGGATTGTTCTCATTGCTAAGAATGTATATTTGGAGCGCCCGTGAATCCATTTGAATCGTTTGAGCGCCATTTTTGAAATAATGCTACTTATTCCTATGTCTAGAATATTGAATGAGTAACGCTTCCCAAAACGGACTGCCGGGATTTTCCTTGTTTTTCCTTCTATGATTGATGTAACTGAATGTTTAATGTCATAAGAAATGTACCCCAAAGCAGAAGCAAGGTCATTACCATTTCCTGTAGGGATAAACCCTATTTCTAGAGAAGACTTGGCAGCCCCGTTTAATACTTCGTGAGCTGTGCCATCCCCCCCAAACGCAATAACCGCTTTGTAGCCCTCCTCTTTTGCGTTTTCGGTGAGCTGGACAGCATGTCTGGGTTTGTGTGTCGGCACAAGTTCGAAATCGACCCCATTTTCTTTGAAAAGCGATTCAACCTTGGAGAGGTATTTCTTATTCTTGCCATCCCTTGAAACGGGATTGTAAATTATCTTGTAGCCTGCCATGTCTATATCTCCTAGTTTGGTGTGTTGTATTCAAGAGGCGGAATCATTTTGGTTTTTGAGTATAAATTAGTTCATTTGGATAAACTATGATTCCACGGTCTGTTATCTTGAATGGACGCTCGGTTGTTGAGTGTTTTATTCCTCGCATCTTTCGAACCTGTACTGTTCTCATCCCATGCTGGGCGAAAATATAATCTAGCACGATAACTCCTTGGGCCATGAACTCCTCAACGCCAAAGCGAGAAACCTCCTCCTTTCGTGTCATTTCACTAGTCATTATTGTTGTACAAGTCAGTGTTGATAGTACTGCACCTAGTTTTAGGATTTCTTTTCTGACCGCCACCTCATCTTGGAGTGATAACGCTACTGCTGTGATTGAATCAATTACTACCCTTTCGGCGCCAATTTCATCGATCAACTCAACTAGGACGGTTAATAATTCATCAACATCCAATTCTGTCGTATATGGTTCCTTACTAGCAACTCCTGCTCTAGATGAGAACCCGTCAACCATTGCGAATAAGCCTTGTTTTTCAAGCCCTCTGAGATCCCAACCATAAGATAGCATATCGTTTCTCACATTTTCTGGCTTTTCGTCAAAAGTAACGTAGATCCCCGGCTCGTCTTCATTTAGGGCACCATGATACAAGAACTGGAGAGCGAACGTTGATTTTCCCGCGCCCGCAGGTCCTGAAACGAGAGTCAATCGTTCTGCCGGCAAGCCTCCTCCTAAGATCTCGTCTAGTCCTGGGATTCCGGTGGGAGTTTGCCTAATACCATGCACTAGTTCTGCCACGATTCCGGTTAGGAAAACCGGTTCAAGGGCTTTTTGGTTTTTTGCCCTTGCTTAATCGTATCTAAGAAAAGGAATTTTTACTCAGATGATGTGAGCCTGTAAGTGAAGAATATGAAATTTGAAGATTTGAATGATGTTGCATCATTAATTGATCATACCTCGCTAAAACCAACAGATACTCCCAAAAAGATTGAAACCTTAGCAAATGAAGCAGTCCAATGGAATTTCAAGGCTGTCTGTGTTAATCCTATCTACGTCTCTCTGGCTTCACAGCTATTGAAAGGAACTGACATTGAAGTTGCTACAGTGGTAGGATTCCCCCTCGGTGCGAACGCACCTGAAACAAAGGTATTTGAGACAAGAAAGGCAATTGAGGACGGTGCGACTGAAATTGATATGGTTATGAATATTGGGCAATTCTTAGCCAAGAATTATGATTTCATAAGAGATGAGATTAGTAAAATTGTTAAGGCAAGTAATGGAAAACCATTGAAAGTTATTATCGAGACATGTTATCTTGGCGAGGAGGAAATTATCAGAGCAAGTGAAATAGCAATCGAAGCTGGTGCAGATTTCGTGAAAACAAGCACTGGATTTGGTACCGCTGGAGCCAAAGAAGAGCATGTTCGCTTGATGAAAGCCACCATTGGGTCCAAAGGAAAAATAAAAGCAAGTGGTGGGATCCGCTCCTTTACAGATCTGAAAAGAATGGTAAAAGCCGGAGCAGATCGAATAGGAACGAGTAGTGGGGTTAAAATCATGCAAGAAGCTAGAGAAGAACTTCAGGCTGTTAGAAAGTGATAACTAAAACACAAGATGAAGGATCTAATTAGTTCTCCGATCACTAGCCAAAAGAGATCATTTGTTGCAATTAGGATGTGATCATACTTGACCTTAGGGCTAAAAACGCCGAAAAAACAGGCTGAGGCCACTCGTAGACTCCTCACTCGAGCGGAGTTACTCGACAAAAGGTATAAGGTCGTGCGTGATCAGTCCTTTGTCTATTTTCCCCTTTTGGAGCCTCCTGCATTCGATGAAGAATTCAGTGGTGAAATCGTTGATCTTGATTTTCCTACAGCCGAAGCAAGCCTTAGCCTCAAAGATTACCTCTCCTCTAAGCTCCCTCCTAATTTGATCAAGCATTTGCCTTCGTCTTGGGATCAAATTGGAAACGTAATTGTTGTAGAGCTAAATCCTTTACTTGAACCGTATAAATCCATTATAGCAGAAGGGATTCTGAAATCGCATTCCCATATTATCGCCGTTTTTGAGAAGGTTTCTGCTGTTTCCGGGACCACGCGCATTAGGAAATTGAAGTTACTTGGGGGTCGTGATCCTAACAAAGTGATTCATAAAGAATACGGGGTTCAGCTAGTTGTCCAGCTTCATGACACGTATTTCTCGCCTCGCCTTGGATTTGAGCATTATCAAGTCGGGAAAATGGTTAATTCAGGAGAGAAAATTGTGGACTTATTCACAGGAGTTGGTGCATTCCCGCTCCATATTGCAACAAACGTAGACAGCGAGATTCATGCGGTCGATATTAACCCCCATGCAATCGCATGTCTTGAGGAAGCGATTAACCTTAACAAAAATAGGTTAAAGGGGAAAATTCATCCGATTTGTTCCGATTCTCGTCAATGGGCTGCGGAACTGAAACGTCCTCGTATTTTTGACAGAGTTATAATGAATCATCCCTCCCAGTCTTACGACTTTCTTGAACTTGTACCCAAACTGCTTAAACCAAACGGTATCTTGCATTTCTACTCTTTCGAACCGAGTGGAAAATGGCAGTGGCTACCCTTATTAAAGCTTTCAAAAGCTCTCAAACTGTATGGACGAAGGATTAACGAAGTGCTGAGGGTTAGAAAGGTAAGGGTTTATTCCCCAAGAGATCTCCACATCAGTATTACTGTTAGGATTTCATAGTCTCATTGAAGGAACTGATCTTGTGGATTACTCATTAATTATTGAAATATAATCTGAGGAGAATCTCTTGTTGTGGATTGGCTAGTTTGTTTTTGATCTCGTCTGGAATATCTCTTGCTGCTAGAGTTGATTTTATTCCAAGAGTTCTTGGACAAATGAAACTACTTTTTCTGATAACTATGTCCTTGGGGTGAGAGAGAATTAATTCGGGGTGTCCTTCGAATACACCTGATACTTTCTGGTTATCCACGATTATTTCAAAGTGGATCATTGAACCTGCTTGTCGGAGTTTTTCTTTTACCCAATCCGGAATTTCTCGAGTCGATAGACTTGCTCTTACTCCTATGATACATGTTCCCCTAGTCGTTAGCTCTTCGTCCTTTGTAACTTCCAAGGTATTGTAGTGGGTTGCTGAAATATTTTCATGGCCCCATGCCTTGATTTCAAGCATTTTCGAACGTTGTTGCATTTCACTTTGTATCTTCTTTACATCTTTTTTTTCTTTCTTTTCATGCTTCTCAACGCAATTTAGAAAATATCAAGAAAGATTTGATCGAACAAATTCTTTTATCTCATTAAAATCATCAAGACATGTCGAATATGGAAGTAAAAAGTGGCGTTCATCTGATCAAAGGATACTCCAATAGCTTTATCGTTGAGGCTGAAGATGGCTTGATCTTAATCGATGCTGGTTTTAATCCTCAAGCTAAGTCGATACGAAGGTATATTCGAGAAAAACTTCCCCGTAGAAAAGTGAAAGGAATCGTGATAACACATAATCACATCGACCATGTTCGAGGACTAAGGCGTATTGTGAAGGAATATTCTCCCGAAGTATTAGCTCATCAGGCCGATACTGCGGTTCTTAGAGGAAAAGCGCCTTATTCTGTAAGAGGCGGATTACTCAAACCACTGTTCTGGATACTTTTCCGTTTTGCAGATACACCGCGTATTGAAGTTTCAACGGAGTTATCTGATGGGGAGAAATATTCCGTTCTAACGGCTATACACACTCCTGGACACACTTCCGGGCATTTATCCTTTATCGACGAGAATCGCTCAATACTTTATACCGGGGATGCTATCGCTACTCGGGGGAGAAAGCTTAACCTCCCTCCTAATATTTTTAATGAAAACCCCATTGAAACCCGAAAAAGCGCTTTAAAGCTGGCCAAGCTAGAATTTGAGTCTCTTCTTCCTTCTCATGGCGATCCCATTCTCTCAAATGCAAGTGAATTCTTACGCAACTCAGCCCTAATGAATAAGTTAGGCTTCAATTCTTGAATGGTTTATCCTTTTAGCTTGGTGCTAAGAAAGAACTTGATCTAAAGTTTTTGGTACTAGATCTGATGCTCCGATGCTTGAGGCAATTTCCTTAATCTTTGACCAGTTTTGCCTTATCTTCTCCAGCTGTTCCCTCTTTTCTCTCTCTAGTGCTTCTGTTATTCGATCCAGATCCCTTTGTGCATCTCGTAGTTTTCGCTCAAGCTCTTTTTCTGTTTCTTCAAGTTTCATCGCTGCAAGTTGTTGCCTAATCTTTTCTCTCCTTTCCCAAACTTGCTTGGCTTTCTGAGCTAGCTCGTCAAGCTTACCTTCATTGACCATGGCATGAAGAGCTTCTTTGAGAGCCTCCTCTTTTTCTTTCTTCAATTGAAGCTTTGAAGAATGCTTTTCAAGCAGTGAAAAAATACCACGCAACGTTCTTTGATGTCCTGTTCCCAGAGTGCCGACTGGATCTGAACTGAATTGTTCTGCCAACCGTTGGTCTTCTTTGTTATACTCAATCCTGTTCTTCTTGAGATACTTCCAAAGTTTTTTGAGACCTTTCTTGATCTCACTGAATTCCAAATCCAGATTTTTTCTCATTTCGTGGATCTCTTGGTTTGCTTCTTCCAGTTTCGCTAATAGTTCGTGACTTTTGATTTTCTCTAATTCTTTTTGTAACTCTTCAACAACTTTCCGTTGTTCTAAGACGTCTTTTTCCCGATTCTTCAACTCATTCTCGATTTGTTCTACCCTCGCTTTTCTCTCAAGGATTTCCTTGATAAGTTCGATGACGCTCTCGATCTCTCTGTGGGGCTCATATTGGCTTTGTAACTCTGACTGTAGCTTTAGCAATTCATTTCCAAGTTTCTTGATGTCTCTATCCATATCTTTAACGCGTTTTGTGTATTTTTTCTTGTCTTTCAAAAGTGGTACGTACTTCTTGAATACCCCGTCCAGTTTTGTGAGACCTTTTGTAATCTCGTCAATGTAATCTTTGACTGATTGATAAGTGATCGATTCTGGAGGTTCCAGCTGTGAAAAAGTTGCTTTTACTTCTTCCTCTATTTTCAGAGAGTATTTGTCCATTGTCGGAGAAGTCTCCGTGATCTCTTCGTGGAAATTCTCAGCATCGATTAGCACTCGGTTTATTTTTTCTTGAACCTTTTTGACCCTACTACCGATTTTTTTACGAACATTAGCTAGTTCCTTGCTTATGAACTCAGAATAGGTTTCTCTGAAGTCATTGAGTAGTTGTTCTATCTCTTGGGATTTGAGGGAAAGCATCTAGACTCCTCAGAAGAGGAACATGCGTTCTGTTTTAATAAGATTTTGAGCAGTTACTAAGATCGAGTCTCAAATTATAAAAGGTCTATTCACGATGTGGGTTATGATGTCTCACTCCAATGAAATTGATGCAATCATTCTTTCTGGTGGCAAGGGAACCCGACTAAGAAGTGTTACTATGGATAAAATCCCAAAGGGATTAGTTCGAATCAAAGAAAAACCGATTCTAGAATGGGAACTCATTTGGTTGCGCAAACACGGGATTCGCAGAGCCATTTTTGCGATTGGTCATTTAGCAGACAAAATCAAAGACTATTTTGGGGATGTTGTTGAAACACCGTGGGGTACAATTGAAGTGGATTATTCTGTCGAAAAGGAAAAGCTAGGTAGTGGTGGTGCAGTAAGACTAGCCTCCTCCCTTGTAACCGCGAATACTACGTTGCTTCTCAATGGTGATGTGCTTACGACTATTGATCTTAGCAAAATGATAAGTTTTCATTTTGAAAGGTCTGCTCCTGCAACAATGGCTCTTGTTAAGCTTCCTTCTCCTTTCGGCGTGATCGAGGTAGAAGGAGACTTAATCACAAAGTTTGTAGAAAAGCCTTTACTCCCTGTATGGATACACTCAGGGGTCGATCTGATAAAGAGTGAAATACTTTCCAGTTTTCCAACCAAGGGACAGATGGAAGATACCATTTTTGTCGAACTGGCCAAAAAAAAGAGATTCTACGGCTTCCAAGCTAGTGACGAGGTATATTGGACAAGCATAGATACCCAAAAAGAGTACGAAAAAGCAAACAAAGAATTTCCGCAAGATGCTTTTCTAGCTACTTGACCTCTCGTTATTTTTAGCTTTAGAGCTTAGCTCCGCAATGTGGGCAAAATGATTCCGTTATGTCAACTGGCTCAAAACAATTCCAGCACTTCAATTCTGAGCGATTTTGGACGGATTTTTCTTGGCGAATGAATTCCTGGATCACACTATGAACTTCTCTCCCAATCTCTTCAATCTGCTTTTTTTTCCAATTGTGGTACATTGCCGGGCCATAGATGAAAATGAAAAAGATTAAGGCCATAACGCTACCGTAAAAGAACAGAATTTCCTCGGTTCCATACTTGGCCTTGAGTTGATCAACGAAATCTGCAAATTGAAGTAGAACCGATAGAATCACACCAGCTAGTAGGAAAACGATCCAATATGCTCTCCAAACGTTGGCTTGTTCTTTTGGCTGTTGTCCTTTTCTTGACGTCTTAAAAAAAGAAAGGAAGGAAGGGTTGACTTCTGGCAATTCTTCAGAGGTTAGAATCAAGAATTTGGTTAGATGGGCAGTATCAGTAGAGGACGAAATGTGAACATAGCATTTTTTTCTTCTCTTTTCTACCTTCAAGATTGCTTCATTTTGGGAAGGTGGGATGTGAGATTTGGTTCGAAATCCGTTATTGTTTAGATAATTGCTTAGGTCTTTCTCAATCTTTTCGATACTGAGTGAGAGGACTGCTGACAAGGGTTGCCTCCAAGAACTTGACTGTTTTTTTAACTCTGGCATCTCGTATGAAGTTATTGCTACTCTCTACAAAGATGTTTGGGTGAAACCTTATCGTTTCACTAGTTTTCATCACGTGAATCCGTCTTTGGGCTTAGCGGGATTTTTGTAGCAATACACATAAAAGCATTTTATGACCATAAAATACTCGCGGGGTCAGGTTGACAATAGAAACTGTTTCATCGTCGGTGAAACGAATTCCGCCCTCCCACCGCTTGAATTATATACCTTAGGTACCTTGATGTGCCCAGAAGACGACGATTTTGAAAAATCGTCTGCCTTGCACAGAAATATGAGGTGAAAACATGAGCAAGAAAGTCAAGATTGCGATCGCAGGTCTAGGTAATTGTGCATCGTCCATGATTCAAGGACTTGAATATTACAAAAGTGCAGACGACGACGCATTTGTGCCCGGCCTTATGCATGTGAGATTTGGAGATTATCACATTTCTGATGTAGAGGTTGTGGCCGCATTTGAGGTAAATACGCTAAAGATTGGAAAAGATGTAGCCGATGCTATTTGGGAGCATCCCAATGTCGCCCGTAAATTCGCAGATGTACCAAAAACGGGAGTAGAAGTGTTGCCTGGACCAATCATGGATGGCGTTGCACCTCACATGAGAGAATCATTCCATGTTTATGATCCAAAGGAGATTCCAACAGCCGACGTTGCAGAGGTCCTCAAAGAATCTGGTGCGGACATATTGATCAACTTCACACCTGTTGGGTCTGAGGAAGCCTCTAAAGTATACGCTCAAGCATGTCTAGACTCCGGTGTTAGTTTCGCAAATGGCATTCCAACCTTTATTGTGAGCGAACCAACATGGGCTAAGAAATTCTTAGATGCCGGCATTCCCGTTGCTGGAGATGATATAAAAAGCCAGCTGGGTGCAACGATTCTGCATCGTGTTCTAATGAAACTGGCCCTCGATAGAGGAATACGAGTCAAAGAAACCTTCCAGTTAAATGTTGGAGGAAACACTGACTTTGAAAACATGAAATACGAAAACAGATTGCACACCAAACGAATTTCCAAAACGGAAGCCGTTACTTCTGTCCTTCCTTATGATGTTCCTACAAGAATCGGCCCATCTGACTACGTTCCATTCCTCGGAGATGAGAAAGTCTGCTATATTACCATGGAGGGCTATAATTTTGGAGACAATCCTGTGCATGTACAACTAAAGCTCTCAGTCCAAGATAGCCCAAACTCGGCAGGAGTGATGATTGACGTTGTTCGAGCTCTCAAAATCGCTAGAGATCGGGGCCTAGCCGGACCGATTTATACCATCTCTGCGTATTCATTTAAACATCCACCCGTACAGATACCTGATTTCTTAGCCAAAGAATTGATTGAAAGATTCCTTCAAGGAGAATCAGATACTGAGTTAGTGAAACCATATTTATCACAGTTTCCAATAAAGGAGGTTGCCTAAAATGGTCCAAATTAATGTAGCAATTGCTGGTATCGGTAATCTAGCCACTGGCCTTGTAGAAGCATTACAGTACTATAAGTCAAACCAAGACCTAATCGGTGTCTCATACCCTTCCCTTGGCGGTTATCTTATTGAAGACATCAAAATTGTAGCGGCCTTTGACATTGACGATAGAAAAGTTGGGAAAGATATTACTGAAGCTGTTCGTATCTCTCTTGGCTCCAGGGAACCATTTGTTGAAACGCTTGAGCCACTAGGTGTTGAAGTCTTGAAAGGGCCCGTGGAAGACGGAATCTCAGAGATGACAAAAGATGTCATTCCAGTGTCCTCAAAAAAAGAGGTTGATGTCGCCAAAATCTTAAAAGAAACAAATGCTGATATCTTGGTAATCGCTGTTCCCACCGGAGCAACAAAAGCTGTGTATCGATATGCAGAAGCCGCAATAAAGGCTGATGTTGCCGTCTTGAATGCAACCCCCACTCCTTTAGCTAGAGATCCCAGTTGGGCAAGAAAATTCAAAGAAGCCAGAATTCCTCTGGCCGGAGACGACATTCAATCTAAAGCTGGTGGAACGGTGATACATAAAGGAATCCTCGATGCGTTAACTGAGCAAGGAGTGAGAGTTATTAATACCTACCAATTAGACGTCTCTGGTGGACTAGAAGGACTCAACACTCTGGATGTCGAAAGAAGAGCATATAAGCGTGGCGTGAAGGAAGACACCATCCGACGAGCAATGCCGTATCCCTTAA
>JALTMP010000017.1 GCA_027001645.1 Candidatus Heimdallarchaeota archaeon | reverse complement strand
ATTTCGTACTTTGCAAATAATGCAAATGTCAAGATCGCTCTGGAATATTACCAAGAACTACTCATCATCGAGGTTGCGATAGGTCTAGGATACATTATTACTGGTCTACTGCTGGGAAAACAAGATGCCTTAATTCAATTTGCCTCCATTGGAATAATATCAATTGCTGGCTTTATTCTTTTGAAACTCTCGCCAGATAATGTTCCCGAGATTCTTGCTACTTCTTCCTATGTTGCATGGATTGGAATCTCGGTTTTTGCAAGCTTTAGCATGTTTCGAGACATTTTTGGCAACAAGGTCCTTGGTACTGCTTTATTTCTTGGAAAACCATCGGGTCAAGGTAGTATCTTATTCGCGGGACCAATTTTTCTTGTACTCGTTGGCGATTTAGGACTCATTTATTACAGTCTTACAAATGGTGAAGCACTAACAAGGGGTTCTCGCCTCGCATTGCTGATGTTTGGTCTTGCAACACTCGTGGGTCTCTTGATTATTCTTTTCTTCGGAGGAAAGGACGATGTTTTCTATACCACTTTGCTCTTTTTCCTCGCTTTTGGAACAATTAGACTTCTCTTACTGGTCATGGATGTTATGACCGGCCCCTCCAGAGACGCAATTAGCCTTACAGATACTCTCCTTGTTCTCTTTTTCCTAATCTATTCAGTTCAAGGCATGACTAAGAAAGCTAGCAAACTCGCCGATGAGGAGGAGTCAGAAACAACGGAGGAACTCGTCGCGGAGGGAAGCTGGTTTGCGGAACGGCTAGTCCATTGGACAGGGGAAAGAGGCGCAGTTATTATCCTTCTGGGCTTAATCTTTGGATTCCATGTAACCCAATTGCAAGTATTGTTCGGAGAACCAATCTTGCTCACTCAGTTTCTCTCGGATAGAGAAGTAACAATCGCCGAATTGGGCCATGAATTGGGAGTATTAATTACTGCAGGATGGTTCTTCCTCCTCATATTGTTCTACCTGGTTTCTCCTGGCTTTCGGTCCTTTGCTTCTCCCGAAATTCAACGTTTTGGATGGCTACCTCCATTCGAAGATTTGGTATTGATTTTAGAATCCGCAAAAAGTGGCGAAATTGATTGGAAAAAAGAAGTCGCTAAATTTGCTCTGTCCACTGCTAGTGCCAAGATCCTATCTCCTTTCAGATCTGATAAGACAACGACTGAAGAAAGAGCGGCTGGCTTCTTTGCTAGGCTAAAGAAAAAAAGTAAGAAGAAATAGCGATTTCTGATCTCTTCTTTCTTCCAAACCCCTTATGGTGCATTCTTTCTATGTTCCTCATTCTTCCCTAACAATCTAGCTTTGGATTTTGATCTGGAATACTTTTTAGGGATGTTCGACAATGTCATAGTAAGTGAGGCTTGCAGTGGATCACTGAGGGTAAAATATGAAAAGCGAAAAGCGCAAAATCTCCAATCTTGCTTTGGATTTAGAACGTCTCTCTGCTATTGGTGATGTAATAACGATTCAGATTGATTTAGAACCCATTCCCGATATAATTAAGGAACGAATGGAAAGCATCTTTAATGATCCACATAGATTGGGCCGGTACAGAGATAACATGATTTTTATTGATCGAGCTGGTGCTTCTAATCTAAACTATGAAGAAATTCTAACGAAGATTGCAGAAATAACTGGAGGGATTGATAGCATTGACGGGATAGTTGCGATGATAGAGGTTCCCTATCAAGGGATGAAGCAACCCGTTGTCGTGGAAATGGATTTCGAACACAAAGCCCCTCAAGTTCTCTCCGTTCATGACACTAAGGAATTATTCAACATTAGTAAGATTATTCAGACCAAGTGGTTGTTGTCCAAACAGCTTCTTTCTGAGCAGGACGCAGATAAATGACGGTTACTCCTTAGGAGAGGCGCTGTGATCCTCTGCGAGTTGTTCTCATTAAGTTCTTGATGTTTTTCTCTGCATAAATCACCAAACGGTTTCCAGCCAGAATTCTTGTCATTCGCGTTGGATGTACGCATAAACGCTATATAGGTTAGCACCTTCAAGGATATTGAACAAGATAGGTG
>JALTMP010000016.1 GCA_027001645.1 Candidatus Heimdallarchaeota archaeon | reverse complement strand
CCATTACCATACAAAACGGAATTCAGTTCTGGGGAGTTCATAGCAACGTTCAGCCTAGATGTTTATCGATTAGGGGTTTTTGAGAAAAAAGGAAAAATCAATCAAGAGCTTAACCCCAAACTCTTGGAAAAGTACAAGTCTCTTCTGGAAGAGCATGCACACCCCTTGTATAAGGAAGGAAACGTTATCATTATGAAAAACGTGAAGGAAATTCAAAACCAACGAACTCTGGAATTGCTCCGTGCACTGGCCACGCTAAGTGGCGGAGCGAAAATGGCGCAATTCGGGATTGATGTAAGCCCTCGCCTTCTAATACTCGCTGGGATGACAAGAGGAAACATGATCTTCGATGACTTGCTCGCTGAAGATGAAGGATACCCCTCCCTTAACTTGACTCTACTGAAGGAACTAATCGAAGATTATGCCGAGTTCATAAAAACACCCGTATTAATTGGCGTTCGTGAGGGATACTTGAAAAACCAAGATGAAGTGCGTGCCTTGCATGATCAGGAAGTGAGTGGGGTTAAAATACTAGTATACACTCCCCGGCAAGCAGTAGAAGAATTTGGAAAATACCTTAACTAAGGTGACCTCCCTTGGCGTTAACAGAAGTCCTGTACGTTCGTTTCAAGGGACGGACAGCGTCGTTTAGAGTCCCCACCACCATCTCTGGTGCTCAGCTCAGTTTAGAAATCCCTAGCTATGCTACCATAATCGGTCTCCTCTCAAATCTCCTCGACCGAAAATACGACCCCGCAGACAAACGTATCGGTATGAGATACGCATACCAAGCAAGCTCCCTCGATCTAGAAACCACTCATCGTTGGAAACGAGATTCGAAATCTGGAACCATTGCCTATCACAAAACAAACCCCAGGAAACGCCAGGTACACTATGAACCCGTTTTGGAACTATTCCTTTCCGATGTCGATCTTTATGATGAGTTAAGGTCTCCCAAAAGAGTGCCGTCCTTGGGTCGGTCACAAGATCTTGCAAGAATAGATTACATCTCCATCATTAAAGCAAAAGCAATCCCACGTGCAAATCTTGTTTCTACATTGATTCCCCTGTCTCTCCCCAACACAGACCCCAACGCTTACGACCTCTCCATTGACCTTTCCAAAATGACCGGAATCATGTACGTCCTCCCAACCGACTTTGATGTAAGTGAACTTGGAAAAATTAGAATCCCTCTCGGCTTTCGAACGTTCCTAGCAACGAGCAAGCACGCCTTGTCAGTAACGGGTAATAATCTCTTCCAGTTTACAATAACAGACGTGAATCCCGGACATGACTACCCCTGGCTCTTGTTTCCTCCTGAATTCTACCTTTACCAATACTGACAAAACAAGTCTTTAGAAATAATCATGCTTTTTTCTTTTCACTAAAGGTGTCCCACATGTTTGACTTTTCAAAATACGCAAATCCCTCGCTACAACGCATTCAAACATATCCTAGCAATGCTATCGACCCCGATCTTCCTCTTTACGCCAAATCACCCCCTTCGGCCAACAAGGGAGAAGAATTTGAAGACATATTCCTCTCGAAACATAGCCTTGAAGTCGCTAGCCATGCTATCGATCTCTGGGAAACAATCCAAAGCCCGATCACTGATCGCTACCCCGGGGATCTAATCAAGGCAATAGTTTTTCTCAGTGGGCTCTTTCATGATTTCGGCAAAGCATGTGCTGGATTTCAAGCACTTCTGCTCAATAATGATATTAATAGATGGCCCCCCGACCGCGGCGGCTACCGTCATGAAATCATAAGCATGATCATAGCATTTCAGAACATAAACGCCCATAGCCTCGTTAAATTATTCCCCTCTTCCCTTTCAAGCGATCAAGCACTACATTCAGTGTTGTTTGGAATTGTTACCCACCATCGTCCTCTTTCATACTCTGCAACCCCGAGCAATTACTTGCGCATACCCCTTTCACAATGGCCCCCTCGGCCCGATTTCGAAAAAATGATGGATGAATTAATGCTGAATGAAAAACGCTTGAAGAAAATGTGGACACAAGAGATCATCCCCTCGCTTAAAA
>JALTMP010000015.1 GCA_027001645.1 Candidatus Heimdallarchaeota archaeon | reverse complement strand
GTCTTCAAACAACGAGGAAGATGTTTCCAGCTCTCGCTCGAGATGGGATTGGGCCGGTATTTCTCTTGCATTATTCGCAGCGATCTTCTGGGGGTTGTCCATTATGCAATTGCAAATTCTCCTAAAATCTCCCAACGTCAATGGGATTACTCTGACGTTTTGGCGGACCCTCATAATCGCAATGTGGGGATATGGAGTCCATAAGTATCGGATCAAGTCAGGCAATTTTGAATATGCTCAGACAAAACAAGAGCGAGATAGTGCAACCGCTTACTTCTTGCTTTCAGGAATTCTGGGCTGGGTTATCGGGGCTGCTGCATTTATGTATGCCATCCAGATGATTGGAGCTCTCATTGCAACCCCTCTTTCTGCCACTAACACTCTCATTGCAACACTGCTGGGAGTAACTGTGCTACATGAAAAGGTTACAATTCTTCAGCTTGTAGGAATCATTATGGTAGTAATTGGATCTATCCTAGTTACGGTTTGAAGTGTTTCTATCTGTCTTAGAAACTTGAAAGCATTCTAACCAACTATTATTAATAGGGGCATGAAATTGCTCTAGCTGTGGAAACAGAGTTCTTGATTCAATCCTGGGAAGAAGCATACGATGCTTGTATGTTTCTCTTCGAACAAGTCAAGCGATCTGGCTACGAACCAGATGTTATTGTAGGAATCGCACGTGGAGGGTGGATCCCCGCACGCCTCCTCAGCGATTTTTTCACAAATTCGTTTACTGCTAACATCAAGATCGAACTTTACAAGAGTATCGGAATTCAAGATCAACATCCTCGGGTTACTCAAGAGATGCCTTCCATCATTAAAGGCAAAAAAGTCTTGCTAGTGGATGACGTGGCTGACACTGGTCATAGTTTAAAGGTTGCCATCGAACATGCAAAAGAAAAAGGAGCCGCAGAGATAAAAACCGCTACTATCTTCTATAAGCCCCACTCTATCATTAAGCCAGATTACTACGTTCGTGAAACCACCGCGTGGGTAGTCTATGCTTGGGAACGCTTCGAGTTTATCAAAGAAATGCATCAGAAACTTTCTTCAGAAGGAAGAACTCTCAATGAAACAAAGGACTATCTGAAAAAAGTGGGAATTCCTCCTGGTGTTGTTGAGGCATATTTTGCAACTTGGGAGTGACAGTAGCCCATATTGTTCGGATCCTCTGAAAGTGGATACGGGCGGGGCGGGGTGCCAGACGGACAAGAAGCAAATACTTACAGCACAGTCCTGCTAAACAACATTATCTCAAACAATTACGGGGAAAGAATCAACATTAACACGGGCTACGTCTACGGAATGAAAAACAACACTGCGGCAAATCGCACCGTGAAATCAATGGCGGAAATGAAATCACGATGGGCTGTTCTTTCAAAACATCAATATGGGAAACACGCTAGGAAATAAATCATATGGAATCAAGCTCTCAGGAAACAGCACAAGCTAGAAAAAAGATAATCCCTAACAAGCGATTGTCAAAGATAAGAGACGAACGGGGAAAGTGGCGTATTTCTCCAAGGGCGAAAAAGAAAAAAAAATACTTATCGCAAAACTTGGTAAGATTTCTCAGAGAATGAACTTCATTAGCACAAATTTATTAGGTCTGGTTCCAACCAATCTGTCGATGCTTAAATGAACGCCCCACTTGAAATTGTCAATCTTGACGATCTGAACTTGAAAATCGATTGGGGGGCTTTTCATGAAGCTAACAACGAAATCTTTGAAGCATATTTAGCAAAAGAATATCAAAAAGGGCTAGAACTTTCACTAGCACTAAGAAAGAAATTCCCCGCCCTCCCCTCAAAGACTCTGTTTTATGTTGCTTGTTTCTATTCGTTATTAGGAGAAAAAGAAAAAGCACTACAAGCATTAGAGGAAGGTGTTAAAACGGGCGGGTGGTGGACGTCTCAGTACCTTGATACAGAGCCAGACTTGGAACAAATACGGAACGAGGCAAAATACAAAGATATTTGCAAAATAGGGGACAGCTTGTTTGAGAAAGAAATAAAGAAATCAGTTGCTCAGCTCGGAATACGGACAAAACAACGTCTTGATCCGGATGCAAACATCGACGTATTATTGGTCTTGCACTGGAGAGGGGGAAACATTTCGGAAACAGATTATTTCTGGAGACGCTTGATTAGTGATAACCCTAATCTAGTTCTTGCTTATCTACAATCGTCGCAATTGATGGGAAAGAACATGTTTTGTTGGGACAAGTGGGACACTGCAAGGGATGAGGTCAAAGCCGCGTACGAGTACTTGAAAGAGAAGTTTAATATTGACCGCTTCATTCTTGCAGGTGTTTCACAAGGAGCAACTGTTGCCGTGCGAACAGCCTTCAACAGCGTTGTTCCAGTTTCGATGGCAATATTGGTGATTCCCGCAATTAGAGACCAAGCACAGTTAGAGACCCTAATAGAAAGTAAGAATGATCTGCCACTAATCCCAACCCTTATTCTGTGCGGAAAAAAGGATCCCCTTTACCTCGGGGCTGTTTCATTAGACCATTACTTGGGCAGAAATGGTGCCCCAGTTGAGTTTTTTTCCTATGAAGACATAGGGCATTTTTATCCTCCGGATTTTATTGCGAAAACCTCGCATTTTCTTAAGAATAATGTGTCACTATAATTCCTGGGAGGCATAAGGACCAAGGCGAGTACCTTATTTCAAAGGCCATAGCCACTAAGAAGGGGAAATATGAGGAAAAATAGCCATATTACCTGGTGAGGAAAACGACACTCTCATTTTTTCCAAAATGAGCATCTGATAAGGACTCCTCAATCATTGATTGCAAGATTGTTTGTGAAGAATGAATGATGTGAGGGTTATTCAAGTATCTTTCAACATTATACTTGGTCAAAGGAGCCATATATACGTTCATCTTTGAATTTCACTTCTGGCCTTGATTTTTTTCATAGCATCTCTGCATACTTTCCAAATCCCCAGTGACGTTTCTCTCATTGCTTCTTCTAGATATGGTAGAACTATTGCTGATCCTTTTTCTCCAAGCATTGTCGCAGCTGTTTCCCTCACTTTTTTCTCAGGGTCTTTCAGTTTTTCGGCGATTTTCGGCCCTGCACGCCGGTCCCTATGGGCTAGGGTGACAATTGCTCCCATGCGATTCTCTGGGACCTCGTCGTTTAGCTTGTCTTCAAAAACATCATGACCTTTGGGAAATGCATCCATCAGTACTGTAGCAGCAAAGCCAATCCCGACCGCATCGCTTTCTCTTTCGGAAATGATCTTCACTGCCATTTCTTCTAGCTCTGGCCTTGGTTTCACTCGAAGGATATCTAATGCTGTCTTTCGAACCTCTAAGGGTTTCTTAGGATCAATCATTACTTTGAAAAGTTCTTGTTTGGCGTTTTCATTCATTTTATGAGATAATATTTGCCTTGCGAGAGCTCGATTCTCTTGATCATGATCTTCAATTATCGGAACGATATTCTCTGTGAATTTTTCTGATCCGACGGATTTGAATACTCTGAGTGCTCTTGTTCTTACCTCATCGTTTTCATGCGTGAGTTGTTCTCTGACGAATTCCAAGGCTGGTTCCCCGATGTATGTCAGCGCATCCGTAACGTAGTTTCTGACAAAAATGTCGCGATCGTTGAGAGCTTCTGCTAGTGCTTTTGCTGCTTCAGAAGGATGCGCATCTCTCAATGACCTCGCAGCCTTTCTTCTTTTCTGGAAGTCTTCATCTTTTAGGGAGGCAATTAGGGACGAAATATCTTCTTGCATTGGGTCACCTATTATTTCTCTCTCTTTTAGTTGTACCTATCTGCGATAGATTATATTTTTTCGCTAAAACTCCTACGTAGAATTAATTTCTGCCCTCTCTATTGCAAAAAAAGATATTGACATGCGCAAACTTAGAAAAAGGAGAAAACAACGGGATTTTGTTTAGCAAGCTTTTACAAGAGTGTTCCTTGATATACTGCTTTGTCGCCGAGCCGTTCTTCTATTCGAAGCAATTGATTATATTTTGCCGTTCTTTCAGATCGGGCCGGTGCACCTGTTTTGATTCGCTCAGCTTTAATTGCTACTGCCAGATCTGCAATGAACGGGTCTTCTGTCTCGCCAGATCGATGAGAAACAACAACGCCCCAGTTTCCTCGCCTGCATAAATCTGCAGCATTAAGCGCTTCGGTGAGGGAGCCGATTTGATTGACCTTTAGAAGCAAGTAGTTTGCAGCTTCTGCTTCCATTGCTTGTTTGATTCTGTTTACGTTCGTTACTGTGAGATCGTCAGCTACAATTGCAATCTTCTTTCCCATAAGTTTCATTAATTTGGAAAATGAAGTAAAATCATTCTCATCAAACGGATCCTCAATCGAAATGAGAGGAAATTCGTCTGCTAATTCGGAGTACAAGTCCAGCATTTGTTGAACAGTCATTTGTTTATCATCTATATGGTAACGCCCATCGTGATAAAACTCACTAGCAGCGGCATCAATCGCAAGTGAAACTTGCTCTGCAGGAGAATATCCTGCCTCTTCAATTGCTGAAACAAGCATTCGTAGCGCATCTGCTGACTTGTCAATGGGAGGGGCGAATCCTCCTTCATCTCCAACATTGACTGCAGACACGCCATATTTTTTCTTCAGTAGAGACTTAAGAGAGTGATAAATTTCTGACCCTGCTCTCAGGGCTTCTTTAAACGTGTCAAATCCGTGGGGGACGATCATGAACTCTTGAATCGCTAATTTACCCCCAGCGTGTTTTCCTCCATTAATGACGTTTAAAAGAGGAACTGGAAGTGTATAATCATCTCCAAGAATTTCGTATATCCACTTACCTTGAATTCCTGCTCTCAACTTTGAAATGGCCAGCGAAACGCCAAGAATCGCGTTTGCACCAAGGTTTGTTTTCAGTTCTGTTCCATCTAAGTCAAGCATTATCTGATCCAATCGTTCCTGCGAGTCAAGCTCTTCACCTATCAGTTTTGGGGCAATGATTTCGTTTACATTTCGAACCGCTTTTAGAACGCCTTTGCCATGAAATCGATCATCCCTGTCTCGAAGTTCTAATGCTTCATGTTCCCCGGTCGACGCTCCAGAAGGAACTATTGCGTAAACAATTCTTCCCATGGACTCGGCTTCCACTTCTACTGTGGGATTACCTCTTGAGTCCAGTACTTCTCTTGCGTGAATTCGTTCTATTGTTGGCATCAGAACTTATTAGCGTTGGAGAGCTAAAACGATTTGCCATTCTGTCCCTTCACTCGGCTGATGTTCGCACTTATGTTACAAGTTCTTCGAGTTTGCCATGCTTAATCGCTCTACGTATTTCAAGTGCTGTTCGTCTCCCAGAGCTCATTCGCTCTCTCCACGTCATGTTGCCGTAAGGCGCCCCTAACCACACATGACTATTAGTTCCTCCCCCAATTCGCGTGGCGATGTCATAGATTGTTGGTTTCATGTCGTCCTCAATTACTGTCTGGATACAGAACGCACCGATCATGCCAGGATCGAATAGTTCTTTGGAGACTCGGATGAACTCCTCTGCCATTTCGAAAACGCGAGATAAGAGAGATTCCCTCACAGATATGGAATGATGCCCTACAACGATAAATGTGGGGTCCTTCTGTTGTTCGGAAAGTCTTAACTGCTGCTCTGCTGGCAATCTAACGATTGCATCAAGATTGCTCTCAAATCGAGCATCAATTCCGAGGAGTTCGAGAGGCTCTTCTCCTATTGCTTCACTAATAGGTGAGTAGAAAAAATTGAAATTGAAAACCGGTCCAAGGCTATATTTCTCAATCCGAGCTTTGTCAATATGATTAATGCCTGTTTCAAAGCAATTGGCACAGCCTTCCCCATCGCATTTAGTGCAAGCCTCAATTATTTCTCTTTGAAGTAATCTGCTTGCTTTTTCCCGAAACTCTTCCCAGCTAGCTGCTGTGAAAAACCCTCTCTCTAAGGAATGTTTTGCGTGATGTAGCTTGACAATTACTAATTCGTTGAGAGTGGGTAGTTCTTTGGGGTGGATTTTTCTTGGGGTGCGAAGAATCTCTTGATTCGTAAGTGGGTGTTCTAGCACCCAGTAATAGTCCTTTTCTCGCTTTCCCCTTTCTTCTATCCCCAGTAGGTTGCGTGATCCAATCATGGGGACGCGAAAATCCGATTCCACGCGATCTATGCCCAGGTAGGACACAAAGGAACGATTGGGAATGAAGAGAACATTGTTTTTGAGCATCCATGCTTGTTCTTCTTCCAACAGAATATCCTTGAACTTATCCATGATTCGTGTCTGATCAACGCAACCTTTGACGACTGATCCCTCATTTCGAAGAGTTTTGAAATATCTCGTGTAAGGTTTTTCTCTCCCCTTCTGTGCCCAAACAACCGTTCTAAATCCTTCCTCAACTGCCCCGTCACAAATGTCAAGGGCTGAATGTGATCCGATCGTTCCTATGATGGCTCTTCCATGATCATATTCTCTGACAATTTCTTGGATTTCTTCGCGCGACAACATGTTCTTTCCTTCCTTAAAAATCAACATAAGGTGTTTTCTCTTCAAATGAATGGATTGGAGATCCGATTCGAATTAGGTGCATATCTTCCTTAGGTGTTATTGAAACGCGTTCACCGGGGTTAAGAAGAATCCAGGATTGAGGTGTAATCTCAAAACTTCCCTCATCAGAACTGACCACACCTGTTCCCATTACAACCCCTAACACTACAGCTCCATGGAATGCGAAATGCTCCCAAGGTTTTCTGGGTTCGAGCTTAATGCATGTTACTTGCACGACTCTTTCTTCCAGTCTGGCTATTTCGGAGATTTGACAATTGGGCTCATCGAAGTTGATACCTTCGAATGATTTAATCACTTCCATACCGGTTCCCTTTATCTCTTTGACTCATTTGATGGGGAAGGAAGAAAAAAGGGTTCCGACTATAACTAGAAAGAATCGTAGATGTCTTCATGGTGAAATCTTAGGGATCCATTTTTTCAAGAATTCCTTCTAACAGCTTTCGCTCGTTTTCATTGAAAAGCTCATTTTCCAAGCCATAGGCTAAGATTTCTTGGATTCTTGCGAGTGCATTTACAGGTACGCCTCGGACAAGGGGGAGACTTTTTTTCCCCGTCCGATCAATAAGAACTTGTATTCTAATCGGATTGAGTTTTGCTTCCCTTAGGGCTTCAATTGCCATTTCTTTGCTTGAACCAGACGTAATCAAGTCATCAACAACTGCGACCTTCCAACCCTGCTCCCATTCTCCTTCCAATAATTTTGAAAGCCCGTAACCTTTAGGCGTCTTTCGAACCTGAATTAATGGAATACCTAGTTCTAAGGAGATTCCTGTTGCAAATGGGATTCCAGCACTCATAATTCCCGCAACCGCATCGATATTTAGTCCCCGAAGTGAATTTGAAAGCCATTTTACGGTTTTTTCGAAATATGAGGGGTAACTAGGGATGACTCGTAGATCAAGGTAAAAAGGCGAATAAGAACCATCCTTGAGCTTGAAGGATCCTGTTTTGAGTGCTCGTGTCTGTAGCAAGAGCTCAGTAATCTCTGCAATTGTTGTGGTCATTAAGCATTCACCATGCTTCATGAATGCGTCAGTCTTGCCATTCTTTTGCTTTCCCAAAGTGCACTACTCTTTGCCGATAAAACCCTAAATCCTGTAAAGGGAAAGACTCTGTCTCCTGTCCGCTGTCTTAAAGATCGTTAACTCTCATTTTCGTGATTTAGAAAGTCTATGATGAATTCCTTCAACTCCTCAAACTCATCTTCAATATCTTCTGTGTTTAAAGGATACCTCCCGTCAAGAATGTTTTCCCGGATGATTTCTTTTAGAACGAAAAGATAGGGGGAAACGGGATACGAACACTTCACCGCTTCTTCTGACTGGGGTAAGAACAAAATCGAAACCATCCAATTGGGATACGGATGATCCAATGGACACGCAAAGGGAAGAGAATGCCAAACCATTTCCTGATTCATGAAAACAAAGGGCTTGTTTTTGTACTGGTCAAAATCTTGAAAACAAGGGGTTTGGCTTTCAAGATGCTTGAAAACCATGTCGCTAACATATGGATACACGAATAAGGGAACAATCTGATTATAGTCTCCTTGTCTCTCAATCTTGCTCAAATAGATGAACACGTGTGTGCTGGTTTTAGGGATGAGACTACGAGTTAACGTATCAATTTGCACAGTTGTGTATTTTTTTGAATACATAAAATGTTTCTAGTGATTCTGTCCTCTCATAGCTGATGTTGCGTGAATATCTTTCTGCGTTTCTTGCTTTAAGGCTCATTCCTTGAGCATAAACCCAACGGCCAGTTCACGACGTCCACTATCCGAGAACAGATGCAATAGGAAAATGTATACCTTTGAGTTCTAATCCGCTCATTTATTG
>JALTMP010000014.1 GCA_027001645.1 Candidatus Heimdallarchaeota archaeon | reverse complement strand
CAATTTACTCCGTGCCTATTTCGATGGTAACGGAAACATAGATGTTTCAAAAGGGCTCATTTATACGTCTACTACTTCTAAAACTCTTAGGGATTCAATTGCTTTATTGCTTGCGCGGATTGGAATTCTTGCAATAAAATCAGATGGTGAATATTACGAGCTATCAATCCCTGCGCAATACTCCCATAAATTTTTCTCACTTGTTGGTTCTGACATTCCTTCCAAACACAAGATTCTGCAAGCCCTTATTCAAAAGCAAAAGGAAAAAGAGCAAACAGAAGAATATACATATGATCCTCTAGATGTTATTCCCGGTTTAGGAAACATCGTTGAAGAACTAGAGCAACTTCTAGGTATTCCTGCTCATCTGCTGCCCAGTCAAAACAAGCAACCGCTTCAGAGAAAAGCCCTAGGGCAATTCATAGAAGTGATTCAACAACGAGCACGGGAGCTTGATGTAGATATTACCAAACATTTGCAGATTCTTCTCCAAGCCTATAACAGTGAAGTCATCTGGGATGAAATTGTCAGACTGGAAAAAATTCCTTCTCCAACTCCTTTTGTGTATGATTTCTCTGTTCCCGGAACTGAAACTTTCGTTACAGGAGAAGGTTTGGTTACTCACAATACTCTGCAAACATACCACTACGCAGGAGTGGCTGAGTTTAATGTAACGCTCGGGCTTCCGAGATTGATTGAGATTGTTGATGCGCGTCGCAACCCGAACACGCCAGCAATGTGGGTTTACCTTGAAAAAAACCTCCAGCAAGATGAAGAAAAGGCTAAGGCAATAGCGCAACAGCTAGAACTTACCAAGGTTGAAAAAGTTGCTAAAAGCATCGATATTGATCTTTTTGAAAATCGGGTTCGAATTGTGCTAGACCCTGAGCTTATGGAAGATAAGGGTCTTACTGTTGATGACGTTGTCCAAAAGCTACAGCATCGTAGGAGACAGAAAGTTATTGCCGATGGCTATAATGTGTTTGTCCAATCTGAGAAAGAAGAGCCAATTCTTCAAGACCTCCAAAAGCTTGCTGAGAAAGTCAAGGAGATTCCCTTGAAAGGCCTTAAAGGTGTTTTTCGAGCAATGATAAAGGTCGAGAAAACCGGAGAGGGAGATGACGACTGGGAATATTACATTCGTTGTGAAGGTAGCAATTTTACTGGAGCATTAAGAATTCCCGGAGTCGATTCTACCCGAACAACCACCAATCATATTCATGAAATTGCCGAAACCCTTGGAATCGAAGCTGCGCGCGCTGCAATTATTAGAGAAGCCAAAAAAGTTCTTGACGATCAAGGCCTTGACGTAGATATTAGACACATTACACTCGTAGCTGATCTTATGACTCATACGGGAGATATACATCAAATTGGCCGTCATGGTGTTTCCGGCGAAAAATCAAGCGTTTTTGCTAGGGCCGCATTCGAAGTTACAGTAAAACACTTGCTTGATGCTGCAATTTACGGTCAAAGAGAGCGCTTGCAGGGAATTGTTGAGAATGTAATTGTTGGCCAAGCAATTAGGCTTGGCACGGGAATCGTTGATTTAGCCATTAGTCCCAATTATCGTGAGTTTGCAGAAAAACCTCTGAAATCAGCTCCCGATAATCCGTAAATCTCGTGTCAAAACTCCCCTCCAATAAGTCTCGGTTCAAACAATCATCGAAAAATACTTTAAGCCCGGATAATTGAATTCGAATGAAAACGCTCTCTAATCTCTTGTATTAAGGGCCGCGGTAGCTCAGCCGGGAGAGCGCGGGACTGAAGAACCCCGATCACGATCGTGGTGCAAAAATCCCGTTGTCGTGGGATCGAAGCCCACCCGCGGCACCAAATTCTCTAAAAAAAAGTTATAGAAGTTCCGAACTACAAGCGCTGTGTTGTGTGTCACAACGAGTTTTTTTGTAGGGTATTGTCAAGAAGAGCTCATATTTATCGACATGGTGAGTCAACGAATCTAATGTTCATGGATAGATCTCTCGATTTATATGCCAGTAGTCTATCCATTCCTTCATGTAACCTCTTTTACTTGATCTGTTCATGTAACTTACGAAATCCTCGAG
>JALTMP010000013.1:1712-2071 GCA_027001645.1 Candidatus Heimdallarchaeota archaeon | reverse complement strand
TCTTAAGACAGGTTGATCTTTACGAAAGAGAACGGCATTTCCCAACACAACTCTCTGGAGGAGAACAGCAACGAGTAGGAATTGCCCGTGCCCTCATAACTGAGCCAAACTTGTTGTTAGCAGACGAACCGACTGGAAATCTGGACTCTGAAACTGGAGACATTATCATGCGGATGCTCAAGAAATTGACCCGAGGAGGAACTGGTACCGTTGTAGCAACACATGACGAGTCATTGAGACGCTATGCTGACCGAGTAGTACGTTTCCTGGATGGAGAGATCATTCTTTAAAACTTAAATCACGAAAATAGAGGAATGAATTATGGCGAATAGATCATTTATCAAACAGATGAAAACTCA
>JALTMP010000013.1:0-1702 GCA_027001645.1 Candidatus Heimdallarchaeota archaeon | reverse complement strand
CCTTTCGATGACCTCCCCAGAATCGAGCGAACAGCGGCAATTCTCTTTTTTGCAGACGAAGTTAAGAAAGGCGGATTTCGAGGGGACGCAGAACTTGAAAGACTAGTTAAACTAGCATTTCCTATCATTTTACAGAAAATCTCTCCAGATGCGTACTCTCCTTTCCACGGCTTTGGAACTTCTAGGGCTGCATTCATGAGTACCGAGCTACCAAGCAAAGAGGAAATCAAAGCAATGCTCAGCGGAGATGACTTTCTCCTCCAAGTTGACAACATCTTGAAAAGGATACGCCAGCCCGTGTCTGCACCGATCGAAGTGGAAGGAGTTCTAAGCCCACCAGAAGTAAGAGCTATCCGCAGTTCTCTTGGCTATCTCGAAAACTCTTCAGATGCGATATCTCTTCCCGCAATCATTGAAAAATCAGATATTGAGAAGGCAGCAGCCCTCATTAAGAAGGGAGTTGAGAATCACCAAGAAATCTCCAGTCAACTCAAGAAGGCTCTTGAGCTAGCAAAGAAGGTTAGTGATCCTGATAAGGATTTCGCAGCACTAGAACGCGAATTCAATTCGCTAGCAGAGGTTACCGATATCTTTCGAACCACTGTGAATTCGACTCTACACCAGATTCGATATGAAATGCAGAAGACCGAGCAAAACAAGGATACTCTGAGAGTTGATGAACGCTCAAAGCGAGAACATTATCAAGCACTAATTGATCAGAAAAAGGCAGAACTCGAGCCATTCAAGGAAGAACTCCGCCAGAAAGAACTTGAAATAGAGAATTATATTACAGCTCTGGATCAGAAGCTAGAACAATTCCAAACCGAAGCCAATGCGATTATCGACCAATTGAAACTACCTGAAAGCGATGTTGAAAGACTCTTGATCCCAGCAGATGCCATTCCAGGAGCCAGTGGGTCAACCTTCACTCTGTACATCCCATTTTATGCCGCAGTAATAAGAAAAGGAAGCGGACAAAGAGTGGCTGTTCTTCCCCCCTTTGATTTACCAGACAACTTGGAAAAAATCAAAGGTGCAAGAATCGTTGCAGCTGGAGGTTCTGTGGGCTTCAATCCTCTCGTCGAAAATCTGGAATTGCTCTTCAACAAACAATTTACTGAAATGCTCTTGTCAAACAATGATCTCCGTGAAATTGTTCTGAACCAAGGAACGAATATCATGGAGGGCACTCCTGAAGACCAAGCAATGCTATTTGCTGGCCTAACAACACTTTATGGCAAAGTCAAGGTCTCGAAAAAGGCCAAGAACAAAGTTAACTCCTTCCTAACGGAGAAATTCCGTCAAAGGTGAAGCTCCGGAATGTTTGAAAAGAATGGTTATTACTTCCTGAAACCCCTCGATGTATTCTGGAACTCCAAATTCTTGGTTTTTATCGATGTCGACAATACTCTCACCTCAGGTCTTAGTGCTTGGGATCACCTACACCAGGCTTTCAACACTGTTGAACAGGCTAAGGTTCACACTGAATTATTCTATGCAGGAAAAATTGATTATGAGCGTTGGGCGCAGCTAGATGTTGAGCTATGGAAAGGAAGGCACATCAATGAAGTCCGCAAGGCACTTTCAACAATAAACACAAGACCAGGAGCGAAAGCAGCTATCAAGAGACTCCAGGAAAAAGGTGCCTTTGTTGTGCTAATCTCTGGAGGCCTAGTTGCTCTTGTTGAGCGTTTAGCAAGAG
>JALTMP010000012.1 GCA_027001645.1 Candidatus Heimdallarchaeota archaeon | reverse complement strand
TATACAGTTTTTTTTTTTTTTTTGTGAACTCAATGTCTTGCATGTCTTTGAAGTGTTGTTCAAGCTTAGTGGCAATTTCAAGTAATTCCTCATAGATTCCCGGGAATACTTCTTGGAGTCTTGAAATTGGGAATGGAGTCCTAATTCCTGCGACCACATCTTCGCCTTGTGCGTTTGGCAGAAATTCACCGTACAACTCTTTATTTCCATTGCTGGGATTTCTCGTGAAGCAAACACCTGTTCCAGAGTCATCTCCCATGTTACCAAAAACCATCATTTGAACATTTACTGCAGTTCCCAAGTCATGGGGAATTCCATGGAAATTCCTATAGTCAATTGCCCGTTTGTTATTCCATGATTTAATGACGGCTTCGATAGCCATCCACAACTGTTGGGTTGGTTCTTCAGGGAATTCTTCTCCCGTTTCCTTCTTGTAGATCTCCTTGTATTCCCTTACTAATTCTTTGAGTCCCTCCGCGCTGATTTCGTAGTCGTACTGTACATCTTGTTGTTTCTTTTTCTCTTCAAGCTTGTCATGGAATAATTCCATGTTTACATTCATAACAACGTTTCCAAACATTTGGATGAATCTTCGATATGAATCCCACGCAAATCGCTCATCGTTCGTTTCCTTAGCTAATCCATTGACACATTCATTATTAAGTCCTAAATTCAAGATGGTATCCATCATTCCGGGCATTGAGAACTTTGCTCCAGACCTTACCGAGACAAGAAGTGGAGCATTCGGATCGCCGAATTTTCGGCCAGCCTTTTCTTCCAATCTCTCCAATGCCTCTTTAACTTGATTCCTAAGTTCTTCCGGATATTTTTCCCCATGGGCATAGTAATATCGGCAAACTTCGGTTGTAATCGTGAATCCAGGAGGTACTGGAACGCCCAATCGGGTCATTTCAGATAGGTTTGCACCCTTTCCTCCTAGCAAATCTTTCATGTCCTTTGAGCCCTCACCAAAGAACATAACGTATTTTGCAGTTTCTTGCTCTGTCATTCCATTCACCACATGCAGTGCGAGATAAGTCAATTGCATGTTCGCGACATCTTTCTTAAGAGTGTGACGTACGTCACCATTCTCCAATGAAAAAAGGAATATTACGCATTCTTCACTTTTCCTTTTTCCGAGTATTTTGTCCGCATGAATGCTTTATCCACATATAATGATTCAGAAAATGAATGTGTTTCCTCCCGTCAGTCCTTGTACTTTTGTATGTTATTGTGTATTGCCAAATGATTTGAAAAATCAGTTGTTAAAATTTCCTTTAAGAATTGTCAGTTGAGAAAAGTAAGGAGAGGAATTTAATTTTGAAAAATCACTAACGATCAAGATCGCCTACACAGATATCGATGGTCCCCATGATTGCGGGAATATCTGCTAGTTTCTGATACTTAATCAATTTTGGAAGAACGTAGAGGTTTTGGAAAGTGGGGCTTTGGATTCGTACCCTTCTTGGTTGAGGTGTTCCATCACTTTCTAGATAGAACCCTGCCTCTCCTCTTCCCGCTTCAATTCTTCGATAGACTTTCTTTCCTTTCTCCGGTCGTCTAGGGATCTTCTCAATGTTTACTGGATCGCTGTCCCTAAATTCGTGATACCAGTCAAGAGCTTGATAAACTATTTTGATAGATTCTTGCATTTCATCGAGGCGGAGGCGGTATCGCGCGTATGAGTCTCCTGTGTTTCGAGTGATGACTTTAAACTTCATCCGTTCAAAACCCCAGTAAGGGTCGATTTTGCGAATGTCGTACGCGACTCCGCTTGCTCTCAATACTGGTCCGGTTACCCCCCACTCGATAGCTTGTTCTTTCGTCATGACACCGACACCCTCCGTTCGCATTCTCCAAACTTGTGATTCATCAAGCATGTCGAGAAACTCTCCATGTTTATGCTGGAAATCTTCGAGGGTTTGTTCCAGTGCAGATCCAAATCCTGGAGGGAGATCTTGTGCTACGCCACCAATTCTAGCATAGTTGTAAGTCATTCGAGCGCCAGTAATTAATTCTAGTAGTTTGAGGAGGTATTCTCTTGCATTCATTGGGTATATGAGCATTGTAAGC
>JALTMP010000011.1 GCA_027001645.1 Candidatus Heimdallarchaeota archaeon | reverse complement strand
ACAACACGAATGCTTCGGTGAAACGCTTGGTTAGCCAGGTCCGTATTTGATCTGTCGTTTTGGTGTTCTGAATGAGGCGAAATGCTAGTGCTAACATGCAATCTCCAGCAAGAATGGCGACATTATCATCCCATTTAGCATGAACCGCGGGCTGGCCACGACGAATCAAGTCATTGTCCATTATGTCATCATGAATCAAGCTCATGGTGTGTACCATTTCTAGAGCGGCTGCAGTTGGGAGCGCATCATCTGCAGAAGCCCCATAAGCTTGAGCTGTAAGAATTAGCATGGCAGGTCTTAGGCCTTTGCCGGGAGCGTTAAAATAATGCAAGCAGGCTTGCCGAAGTGGTTCCTCCGGGTAAACCATTGTTTCAATCTGCTTTACGGCATAAGCAATTGCTTCATCCCTTCTCTCGGTAACAGCTTTAAGAAATTCTTCAAAAGTGAATTTTGCCATTATTATCCCTTGGAATCATGTTCTTCTTAAATTGAGTGGGAGTCCACATGTTATTCTTCTGTCTTCCCCAATGGAAAGGTACCAGTTGCCCATCTTTGACTTGTGAACCTTGATTCTTTTTCCCTAAACATAAGGAAAAGAAGCGCTATGCTGAAATTGGAATTATTTTGTGAGAGAAAAGAAAAAATCTCTAGAGACATTGAAATGGAAGTCAGAGGTTGGATTCAGAAGAGAAAGGGAGGAAGTAGAAAGAAATGAAAAGTAGAAGTAGAACCAAGTTGAAACGTAGAAGGTAGAAGGTAGATGCAAAAGTAGAGAGCGAAGTAGAAGGTAGAAAGTAGAGAGGAAAAGTAGAAAGTAGAAGTAGAACGTAGTTGGCGGAATGGTTGAAACGAGACAGACGAGGGAAACACGTTTAGAAACGAGGGCAAAGCATTCCGAAAGTAGAAGCCAGGAAAGTAGAACCAAGCCGGAATGAAAAGTAGAACCCCACGCGTGGAAAAGTAGATGCAAAAGTAGAGCATCATAACAGCACAGGTTCGCTTTTACTTTGGTTACTTAACCAAGACCACAACGAAGAATCCATCTAACATGTCTACCTTGTAAGTCGTGGATTTAGTGATCATAGCTTAACTGATGTTTTTTGTGAAATAAGACACCAACTCACCACTCGTTCGGGATCAAGCGTTAGAACCAACTCATTTTGCAGAGATACAACCCTCCCCGTACGCTTGCCAGCCAACCAGAAAGATTTTGTCAATGAATTGAACTGATTTCCTCCGCGCTACGGAGTGAAGGAGGAGAGAAAAACGAATGGAATCCTCATGTCCATGATATCTTCTTGATGTACCAATGTTCCATAGCGGGTCTGTTCCCAGAATGGTGAAAGAAGTTCTTGCCAGCCTAGTATGAATTATGAATTGCCAGTCTTGAGTAAAAAGTAAAAGCAAGAAGTATTCCTCCTTATTTGTGTTGGTTGCTGTAGATCTTCATGCTCATTCAATGTTTGCAGGTGGGGCGGGGGGGATATCGAGTTCACCGGAAAGGTTGAAGGAGAGTTATCAACGAGCGCACGTGAGGTTTGAAGATGCGAATATTACGAGTGCAAAAAAGGGGATACAAGTCATGGGCTCTGGAGACATTCAATTCAAGCCCTGGTTCCAGTTTTTTCAAGATTTCTTAACTGAAACCGAAAATGGGTTATTCGTTTATTCCCCAAAGAAAAAAAGTGTTAATGACGAAGATTTGCTACACTATCTTTTGCAGACCGAGATTATTGTTACAACTAGATATCAGAGGTGGCGAAAGGCGTCTCATGTGGTGATTCTATTCCCGCATTTAGGAGTTGTAAGAGAGTTTCATGCACTATTGAAAAGGTTGGGTTCAAAGACTGAGAAGATGGCCAGACCTTTTGTAACCATTGACACTCCTGAGGAAGTGGGCAATTTCTTTTATGATCTTATTAACATTGATGATCGTATTGAGGTGATCCCGGCCCACATACTTACTCCCGAAGGGGTTTTCGGGGGAAATAATGGGGTCAATCGTTTGGAGGATTTCTTTGGAGAATTTCACAAGATGATAAGAATTGTCGAGACAGGGTTGAGCGCAGATCCCGAAGTTATAG
>JALTMP010000010.1 GCA_027001645.1 Candidatus Heimdallarchaeota archaeon | reverse complement strand
CGGACGAATATTTCGCACAAAGTCATTGGTAGTGAATGCAGTCGACAGCACCCAAAGGACGAGGAGGACGTAGGCTATTATCAAGAGGATGACGTGAGTCTGTTTAACCGCTGATTTGTCTGCTCGCATCTTGATGATTAATGGTCTGAGAATGAAAATAATAAAGAACATAAGCAAGACAAGCGAGAATAGAGCGACAAGAGGGGAGTACGCGGCATTGATGCCGCTTTCATCTACCGTGATGGTCACATTTGAACTAGAGGCCAATAGCCCCATGATAGTACCTACCAAGAGGGTGATGAAATGTGCCCTCGTCGGCAGACGATCATATTGACTGAGAAGCGAGACAAGAATTAGACCGAGTATCCCCGGCATGAGTAGAATATTCGAAGCAGTCCACGTAGTTGCCACTTGATTTTCGGGGACAAAATTGGCTAAAACCCTTAACAAATAAGCAGCAAATAGCAAGAAAAAGCTTGTTCCTAACCACGAGTGGCCAGCGTATCTATATTTTTTATACATGAACATTGCCAATGATATGGCGGTTACATACGAAAGCGTGTTGAAAATTATAATCAAGAAAAAAAACGGGGTAATTTCTCCATGTACCATGTTTCTTGTCCCTTCTCATTTTTGTGTGCCTTATTACCAGACATGGTATTTTAATGATTTCACCAGCGGACGTAGGCCCTGAAAACCAATTTCGGGAGAAAATTAAGCCTCTGAGCGTTGTGTCCCCAGTCTTGTACTAGGAGTCTGTTCCCACGAGCAAACTACGTGTTATTGTGATAACGTATACATCAACGTAAATCCGCTTACTGGGGTCATGACTGGCGATATTGAAAACAATGTTTGAAAGAGAGAGTTGATTCGTGAAAAGTAGCCAGCCATCAACCTTTCCTGTATCAATGGTTAGCCCCCTAACTGCATCAAAAACGTTAATCTCGATATCATAGTATAGCGAATACAATAATGGGTTGAACGTAGCGGTAACAGACTTGATTACTATGGACAGAATAGTATACTCACCGTTTGAGTTTTGAGTATAAGACACCTCAAAGGACGCCTCAAGTTTCCCATAGAGCTCCTCGTCTGATATGGTATAGCTGTTAGTGGCTGCTTGCGCATAGGACGACAGAAGCAACAAGGCCACAACTAGGAGTCCCCAAATACCGAATTTCGTTCTCCCAAGGAATCCAAGATTTTCCTTGCTCATTTTCTCATCACTCTCCTTTATGAAAGATCTTTTTTCTTGGGACCTTTCGAATAATTCGTGACTGAAGTTATAAAAATCGCAATTGTCCTCTTAGACGGCGAGAAATCTCGCAAATTACGAGTGTTATGGAGAGGAGGCGAGGGGAAAATAGACGGGAAAGAATTTTATATTGCAAGCAGATTCATTGGGGCATGCGGTTCTTGCAAAAACAGAGAAAACGCGGCATTGCCCTCGCCTTAGTCGTGATGTTTTTCTTTTCATTCGCGGCTCATGTGACGCCAGCAAGAGCAGGACTAGGGACTTGGCCGGTTTTGAAGAAAGGTACGCGTGGCGAAGACGTGTTTGCGTTACAATACTTGCTTCGAGCAAGAGGTTATTCAATAGTGGTTGATGGAATCTTTGGTAGTGGAACAGAGTCAGCGGTGAAGGCGTTTCAGCAAGCTAACGGTCTTGTGGTAGACGGGATTGTTGGTTCACAGACCTGGTCGAAACTCATTATCACAGTGAAGTATGGATCAAGGGGTGATGCGGTTCGAGCCGTACAAAGGTTGTTGAATGCGAAATACCACACGTCGCTGGTGATTGACGGAGTCTTTGGCTCAAATACGAAATCGAAAGTGAAGGACTTTCAATCTCATGTCGGGATTTCTGCAGATGGAATTGTTGGTCCGACAACATGGCGGTACCTAGTGAGTCATTTCTTCGACTTGACACGTTATGGATCAAGCGGAACGGGGTGGTATCACTACTATGATGATGGAAATGATGACTGGGGCACCGCCAACGTTATTGCTCAACTGCTGAAAGTTGCGCGTGACTGGTATTACCAAGTCGGAAGCCCCCGGATTGGCATTAGCGACACAAGCAGAGAGCACGGCGGGTATTTCCCACCACACCAGACTCACAGAGACGGGCTGGACACGGACATCCGGATCTTGAGAAATGATGGAAAAGAGGCTAGCACGAAGTGGTATTGGAGCTCGTATAGCCGCTCGCTAACTCGTTTGTTGCTACAAATGCTGTGGGACACAGGCATGGTTTCTCGGGTTCTGTTCAACGACCCGACCTTGATCAACGAGGGACTGTGCACGTATTACGACGGACATGATGACCACCTACATGTAGACTGGAAAATGTGATCTTTTGCCCCCATCTAAGCGCGAGTCGGTTTGATTCGCGCTACATTTGATCTTTTTTCTTCTTTGATCTTCTCATTCCGCTTAACTTGCTTTTAAGTGGTCACAAGCATTGGTCGCAAGGAACATAGACATCGAATCGGTGTGTAACAGGGCGGTTGGCGAATTTTTGGCGGATGTGAGTCCATAGTTCCTGTACTGAGGAATCTTCATAGTCCGTGATTTTTCCACAAGAGGGACATATAACGTTGATGTGAGGTTTTATGTTGGTGTCAAATCTTGCGCTCTTATCAGAGAAGCCGAGTTCGATGACAAGCCCAAGATCAGCCAATAGGTGAAGGGTTTGGTAGACGGTCGTGAGACTAACACTAGGGAAGCGTTTCTTGATGGTTTCATAGATTTCTTCGACGCTTGGATGCTCTTTTTCGAGCAGCGTTTCATAAATGGCTATTCGTTGTGGAGTAGCTTTGTAGCCACGTGTTCGGAGTGTTTTGATGAATTCGTCTCGGTGCATGGTGCTTAGCATGGGCTTCAAATTATAATATTCATTACTAAATTAAAACCATTTTGAATAAGTAAAAAATCCAAATAAAGTCTTGATTTCAATCGAAACGTCAGCACAAAATGAAGAATCTACAGAGAAAGCAGTTAATGTAGTTGGGGAAAAAGCAATTGAAAAGCAGAATACCCTAGCAAACCGGGTTTATTCAGAATTATAGGGAATGGGTAAAACATAATCGCAAGTGCGAAAGTTTCCAAATTGATTTTTTACGAGCTATTGTTTTCTTTTTTGTTCCTTGGTTACCGAAAAGTATAGGAATTCTTAAATAGTTATTATTTCTAATTAGAAATGATTACAAATTAATGGTGAAGAGCAAATGATGAAAAGCGAACTAACCCCGAATTTAGGCCTATCAGCCGACCAGATCCAGAAACTAGTAGACATCCTCAAGAAAACACTTGCTGATGAAGTAGTCTTGACCACGAAGTTGCGCAAATATCACTGGAACGTTACAGGTCCCAATTTTGCAGAATTACACGAGTTATTTGAGAAACAGTATGAAGAAACCTTTGACATGGCTGACGATGTTGCAGAATACATTCGCATTTATGGAGAGTTGGCTCCTGGCACTTTGACCGAGTTCTTGAATGACACGCGCTTACAAGAAAACCCAGGGAAAAACGGTACTGCTGATGACATGCTGAAAGACATCTTGGAAACACATGAAGCCATTATTCGCAACTTAAGGGCTGACACCCGTGCTGCAGGCAGTGAAATCGGCGATCCCGCCATCGAGGACTTCCTTGTTGGCATGATCCACAAGCACCAGAAAATGGCTTGGATGATTCGAGCCAGCATTTCTCAAAGCTAGTTTATGTTAGAAGTAAGAGGCGCGGGATTTTCTTCTTTTTTCTCTTTGTGCGTTTGATTCGTATAAGTTTGTTTGTTAGGATTTCAAGACAGTTATTTCTCAATTTTAGAGAAAAAAGGTACTGTTGAATCTCCTCCAGAATGAGGGGGAGGAACAAACAATTTCTTGAATATTTATTAACTACCGATCTTACTACTGTTATTAATGAACAGATTCTTCATGTGTATGGGCTTAGTATGCTTCATCCTACTCTCATATGGAGGAGCGGTTTCGTTAGGGCAGGAGAGATTGCCCGAAGAAAGCAGATTCGTGGATCCAATAGTGAATATTGATGTAGGAACGTCAGGTGAGTTAGAAGTTCTTGAAGATGTTTCATGGACAGAAGAAAATGGGCAAAGAACGACTTACACTAAGGAGAAGGAAGTAGTAAAGGTGGTGTTCGAGGTTGTTTCCTTACCCACGGAAGGAAAGGGTAACGTGAGAGTTGTTAGTGAGTTATCAGACGGTTCGACGTCAGAGTTAAACATTGTTATTACGTGGTATTCTTTCCAGGGATCATTCTTTATTTATGCGGACTGGGAGGGGTGGCAAGATTACGTGGAGTGGTATAACTCCCAGACATCGAAACAAGGAGAGATATCCTTTGAGGATAAGGGGGATTATGTCTTGTTCTCATGGGAGTGGAAGGAAACAGATAGCTCTGAAGAGGGAGGCACTGCTGTTACGCTGGACAGAGAAGGCAAGATGACGCGGGCTTTTGACAAGAAAACTCAACGTCTTGTTTACTCTTTGTTTGAGGAAAAGACAGGTGTAACAAAATCCGACGGGGACACGACGACGAAAACCGTTCGTTATTCAAAGTATGAAAGCAAAGCCCCGGGTTTTTCCTTAGAAGGCGGAGGCATGCTTGGGAACTTAGGACTTTCCTCGGGATCATTGGTTCTGGCGTTAGGACTATTGGCGATAGCGATTTCCATTCAAAAACGCAAGAGGGCAAAATAAAAAGCATCCATAGGCTATTGTTTCTTAGTGCAAAGAAAAGAGGGGGCAGATAAGGCTTCCACATCTTGCAAGTAGACAAGGGGTTGCTGGAAGCGAGTTGTTTCATTGATAGGTCGTTTGTTTGTATTGCTCGGAGTGTTTATTACGTTCTTTTCCCCATTATCCTAGTTGAACGTATATGTCTGGTACAAAAGAGCAAGCGAATTTTACAGCGTCGTTTCCGGAGCATAATATTGAGTTATGGATGCCCGATGAGAATCGTCTGATTATTGATCACTTGAGCTTGAGATATTACTTGTTGGTTGGGGCTCTTCTCGCGTTGTTGGGCGTTGGGGGGTTGTTTGCATCGGCGTTCTCGCCCCCCACACAGTTGTTCCCTATGCTTTTGGTTTCTGCGGGGTTGCTTGTGGTCGCAGTGGTGGTTATTTTGAAAAGTTATGCTCAGCGCATCGTATTGTCTAGGAATACGCCTTGGTGTGTAAGGCGGTTGGGCAGGAAGATCGTTATTGGTCGTCCTCGCGAGGTGTTGTTTAGGCCTTCATCAAAGGCTTCGTCGAGCAGGTCGGGTTTTTTCACTTATGATGTGATCATCGTGCTCGAGGGCGGGGATCTTGTGCCACTCCTGTGCTTACATTATCCGAGCCAAGATCTTGATTCTACGATTCCCGAGATTTTGGCGCTGTTTTTCGGGGTGCACGTGAGGAGTTTGCGCCCCTCAGGTCGCGGAGAAGACGAGTATGTGGAGATAGTAAAGGAATTGAATCAGATTCAGGTTCATGACGCACCGTTTCTTTACTTTGTTCGCTAGGGGTTCGTAGGTGTATTGGTGTTGGGTTTCCGGTTTTCGATTGTTATGAGAGATTGAGACGGAGTTACCGGAAAGATTATTTTTTGGAAGAGGAATTAATGTTAAGTGTCGTCTTCAGGAGCAATTGAAAAATTTGGCTACATCATTGTCGATCAAAATGGAACAACGCTTACTGCGAATATTGACGCGTTTGAGGAGATGCAGGAAAACCCGTATCAGATTGTGGGGAACTTGTTTTTTTCCCTAAAGACGATTTTTGAGATTAACTTGAACATGCGTTTGTTTAAATTTGAGTTGGGGTGTTGTCAGATTACGTTCATGCCTCGTGAGAGGTTTATCTTGTTTGTATTGGCGCACATGGAAAATGGCGAGTTGAACAGTGCGAAGATGGGGATTTTGTTGAGGAATCTTGGCCTTGCTGCAGAGCAGTTCTTGGCTTCTCACGGGAATGATGTTTTTGACCTAGATACTGCTACGTTGAAGAAGGTGTTAGATCGCGAACTTGAACGCACTATTTCTTTGACGAGAGGGCTCTTGGGCGTGGAGGAGATTAAGAGCATTGCGAATCGTATTCGGAACAATTTTGAAGCAGAGTATGCGGAGAATTATTTTTCTCTTCCGCTGACCTTACTGAATGATTTTCTTGAGATGAAAAAGGGAGCCGAGCCGCTGATGGATGCGTTTGTTCCTCTCTTCGCGAGTATTGAAAGCGAAGAAGCGTTGCTGGAAGCTTTTGAGCAGGAAAGGTATGAGAGGTTTAGTTTTGGGGTTGAGGTCTTTGAAAGGATTCAGAACGAGTGGATACGAGTACTTGTTTTGGACGCGTGGCTTAGTATTCAAGGAATGGAACCGCGTTTTTACATCCCTCCGCTTCAGGAGATAGTAAAGCGGATAGAGGCTTTGGACAAGGGGCTAGGGAGAGATATTTTGGAGTCTAAGGCGCGAAGGTTCTTATTCCCGGGCACGGTTCAAGAGGTCTTGGTTGACAGCTTGAAGCACTATGATGAGGTCATAGAGGGGCTTTCCAGAACTCCCGTGAATAGTGTTCGCAGAAGAGTCTTGGCCTTAATGCTCATTGACGTGCCTAATGCGTCTCTTCAGAAGCTGTTGCAGAAGCATTTTGAGGAACTCGGTCTTCGGAATTGGCTGGGGCGATCCGCGTATCTTGTTTCTTTGCTTAAATCTATTTCTAGAAATAGGAGAAGGGAGAACCTAGCGAGGCAGTTTGATGAATACAAGCAGAAATTTCACGGAAATGCGGAGGAGTTCCCGCTCGTTGCGTTGCGCTATGCAAAGCTAGTCTTTCTGTCAGGGTTCTCGTTACTTAGTGAGGAAGAAATGAACATGGAACAGGGAAAGAGAGTGATCGCGGAATTGTTTGATTTTGCCCATCACTACGTTCCAACGCTTGAATCTTCCCAGTTAGTAGTAACTCCCCGCCATTTGGGGCAAATTGACGAGTTTTCTAGAGCCATGTTATTCCCGCTCTACATTGACGTGGTTAATCCTCCAGCGGAGATTCGTGGGAAATTGATTGATCGAGAAATCCAGTATTTAGTCAATCATTTGGAGTATTTTGTGCGTCTAAGGCGGTTTTGTCGGATAGAGATTGATGTGTACCAAATTATTATTTCTTCTTTGCTTTCTTCCTTGTCAAAGGCTCTTGCGATAAAGGGAGTGCGTAGCCCATCTATGCTTTCGTTATTGGCAAATTTGGTGAATGAGGTCATGTTTGAGGCGTCTGTAGCGTTACCCATGTATCATTGGTCGATCTTGTACGTAGAGTTACTGTTTTCCTTGTTGAACCTAACGAGCATGGTGCATTCAAGGGAAGAGCGCGGTATAATTATGAGGAGGATTGCCACTGCAATATTTGAGTTTCTAATAAATGAGGAAGTAAAGCTGTACGAAGTATTGTATTACGTGGGCATTTATCGGCTGGTGCAGGTTTGGGCAAGCCATAGAGAGGAGGAGATCCTGGCAAAAGCATCTTATGAGAAGCTTCTTCAGATTGTAGAAAAACTTCCGTCGTTTTGGAAAGAGGTGGGGAAAGCTAGTATCGAGAAGGTGAGAAAAGAAAATGTTGAGAATCAAGAGGAGGAAAAATGAGAGAAGAAAAGGTCTAGTTTTTTCTCCTAACTTTCACAAGTAGTGGCGCGATAAGTAGGAGCGATACGAGAAGAGGTAAAAGAAAAGGCTATAGTGCTCTGTCGGGGAGAGCTGTTACGTGATTGGAGTTCTGGTGGAGGTGGTTGTTGGCTTGGATGGGGAGACATTGTGGTTCAAGTTGTATTGATTGTTGTAGATTGTGGGGAAAGAGATGTGGTAAAAGACCGGTCAAAGCCGACTGTTGTGTAATATTCCTGCGGTGTCTGAACGGCGAAGGCGAAAGGAATCGTTTTTGGGCATTGTAAAGCGTACTTGGATAAGGGCAGAGTTAGTCGTTGCCGAGCAATTACATTTCTCCAGCCGGGATTGAACGGTTGTAAAGGCCAAGAACACATCGGAATTGTTTGTGTAGAGGTAACCGTGCATGGTTCTGGAACCCGGTACCGAGACTGATGGATTTAGGCATGGGAAGGGCTTGCAATAGCTCTGCCGGGAAGGATTGACATACCTCGTTTTTTCGGCACCTATTCGGGTGTCAATTGTTTTACTCTCTGCAAGATCAATGCTATGGGGGAATTGAAAATTGCCTAGCATACCATTTTTCATCCTATTGTCTTAAGTGGAACTAAAAGATGGGAACCTAGATGATATCGGAATGAAGAGAATTACCCCTGGGTCAACGAGAGCCATCTTTTGCTTCAATTAATTGCTCGCCTTCGTGTGCTGTGTTGAAGGGAGGCTGACGTTGAATTCCTGGTTTCCATATTATGTGTTGAATATTTATACTAAAGGAGGATTCGTTAGGGGGTCAGTGGGGGAAG
>JALTMP010000009.1 GCA_027001645.1 Candidatus Heimdallarchaeota archaeon | reverse complement strand
TAAAGGTGACGATCTTACTTTTTTCATTCATGCGCGATCCATCCTAAGATCTATTTACCACTAACCCAAATCGTGAATTTCTAAGCAAGCAGAGACCCAGACGGCTGGTAGTGTCCGAACTGAACTATCGATTTGAAGCTTAAGAAATTTATGCAACTTCAGCTCTATAGCTTCCAAAAAAAAAGAATGAGTCGCCAGATATTCTTTATTAGTTGGTCATTTTGACCTGTTCGCACTCAAGTTGCGAGAAGGATCAACAAATAATGACAAGATTGGTATTTCATGGCTCAAGAGATTCTTAGTGGGTGCAAGTACGTATCTGGAAGTAAGAAGGGAGAAGTAAAGTTAGGGTTGCATTGCTCTGGGGGAATAACTCATTTTGTTTCCCCCAAGAAGCAAACATATTTACGAAAGAATAGGGGTACTTGTACCTAGTCGGAGTCAGCGGTGTTTGTCATGGTAAGGGTGTTGAGCTGGAATCTAAAACCAATTCGAAGTAGCCCTGGAGAAACTCTTGAAGATATTTTGAGAAAATTCACCGCTCCTGGACGCTTCTACACCCGAGAAAATGGTAAAATCCGCTGTTTTGCGTGTGCTTTGAAGTGCGCAATAAAAGAAGGACAGGCTGGTTTTTGCAGAGTAAGATTCGTTAAGGATGGAGAACTAAGAGTTCCATGGGGATATGTCGCAGGAGTACAAATTGATCCCATTGAGAAAAAACCATTCTTTCACGTAATGCCTGGATCTGAAGCGCTTAGTTGGGGGATGCTTGGCTGTGACATGCGGTGTTTTTATTGCCAGAACTGGCTGACTTCTCAGACTTTAAGAGACCCCTTGAGTGGAACAACTCCTTTTGAAGCAAACCCAGAACAATTGGTGGAAATGGCCCTAGCAAGCGACGCAAAGACTTTGGTCTCAACGTATAATGAGCCACTAATCAGTAGCGAATGGAATTTGGATGTCTTCAAAGCTGGAAGGAAAAAAGGATTACATTCTGCGTATGTAAGTAATGGTAACGTCACTGATGAGCTTCTTGATGAAATCGCCCCTCATCTTGATTATTACAAAGTTGACTTGAAGACTTTTGATGACATGAAATATCGAAAACTTGGCACAAGACTAGAACGAGTACTCCACGGGATTGAGATACTTGTTGAAAAGGGAATCTGGGTTGAGCTAGTAACGCTGATTGTGCCGGGATACAATGATTCAATGGATGAATTGAGACAAATGGCCCGATTCATTCACGATCTCGACCCAAACATTCCATGGCACGTAACCGCGTTTCATCCAGATTACAAAGCAATGGATTATCAAAGAACAACTGCTTCCCAGTTGATTCGAATAGCTAAAATGGGCAAAGAAGAAGGACTTACTTTTGTCTATGCAGGCAATCTCCCCGGAATGGTGAAAGAGTTTGAAAACACATACTGCCCAAACTGCGGAGAACTACTCGTTGAAAGGTGGGGGTACCAAGTGAAGGTAAAAAGTCTAGAAACCCCGGGAAGATGTAAGACGTGTAAAAAGCAAGTTCCTGGCAGGTGGTTTGGCTAAGCACAAAGAGTAGAAGCACCCACAGAATATGATCGTGAAGGACCGTCTTAGACCATTGTGAGATTATTTTTCATGTTTTGTGCTTAGGCAAACTGGCGGTTCTCTTTATTATTTACCCTCTGCAACCTATGCGCGAGCACTTTGGACAATCCCAGAAGCAGAAAGGCTTACTATCTTCACTAACTACAAACTGGGAAGGTCGTGTGCTAATGAGCAGAACCCGAAATATGTGAGGAATTGTGAAATCAAATTCAAAAGCACAGCCCGATATGGTTTTCTTGATGCCTAATGACGCTCATGAGGGCGCAACGACATTGGGTTTTCTCTTCACCGAGACAAAAGCTGTGAAGAAATGAGGAGCCTCATAAGAATGGTAAAATTAGTATGAAAAATGTTGAAATCGAATAGATTATAACAATGCTTTTTCTTCTTCTTTCAATCATCCTGTCATAAAACTACGATTCAAATTGCTCAGTGTTTGTTGATTTTGTTTCTGATTTCACGGATTTGGCTTTCGATATCCACAAGGAATTTTGGAGGAATCAGCAGATGGTAACCAGGACTTAAGTAAATGATTTTTGACTTTCCTCTCTTTTTTACTCCTATTAGACCAGTTTTCTGAATGAGTGAGACGTGGTAGGTTAACGTACTCGCATCGATTTTTAGAAGCGAAATCAACTCGCATAAACATGACGTTTGTTTAATCATTAGGAAGATGATGATTTTGAGCCGAATCTCGTTGTCTAATGCCTTGAAGACTTGTAGTGCTTCCTTTGACAACTTGTGGTATTTTGAGGTTTCGAAAAAGCCGAGAACACGCTCCATTTCGCTCAAGTATTCTTCTTCTTTAAGATGTGGTCTTAGTTCTAAGGACCTGACTTCTTTATAGGCCTCTATCAAGTCTTTTCTTCCCATTGCTTATCGACTCCGAGCACATTGATCTTAGGTTTGACTGGCACTGATAGGAATTATTGCTATTTAAAGAGATCATAGAATATTTTTGCAGCAACAAGAAGTAACATTATTCCCATCGTTTCTCTGATTTGATATTTATTCAATTTAAAATGCATAAGATATGATCCAATCGTTGCTGCAATGATCGTTGAAATGATGAGTGAGACGGCAAGAACAGGATCCAAGTTTACATCCGTAAGCCCCATTTTTGAAACAAATCCTAGCAGGGAGCTAAAGACAACAATGAATGATGTTGTTCCCGCTGCCTTTTTTGTTTCTAAGCCAAAGTATAATAAAAAAGGAAGAATCAGCGATCCACCCCCTACTCCAAGCAATCCGGCTAGGAATCCTACAATCGCCCCAACTCCGAGGCTAATCATTACCCGCTTTTTTTCTGAAATGATCGTTTTTTCTTTTAGCCTTGTTTCTTTCTTCTTGAATGTATCCCTTTCTCCTTTCACGCTATCCGATCTGTTCATTGTCTTCCATAGAATGTTGACTCCTACAAAGAGCAGAAATAGACCAAATAAGAATCGCAGTGTTTCTCGGGGAATAGAATCGGAGTATATTGCACCAAGAGGAGTTGTGATTATGCTGGAGACAATGATTGGTAAGGCAACTCTGTAATCTACTGCATTGTTTCGAACATGCCGAACGGAAGACGTCCCAGTACTAAATGTGTTTAAAAGAAGCCCAAACGTGGTTGCTGTTAGGAAATCGTAGCCGAAATAAAATATAAGGGGAATAATGATAAATGCGGCACCCACTCCTGCAACAGCCATAACTGCTGTAAACAAGAAGGTGAGTAAATTCAAGAAAATCAAATTGATGAACGTTATTGCCATTTTTGACATCCCATTACATATCTTTCGTTGTCATACGAATAACCACCACACCTCATTTTAAAATTTTTCAAAATGTTTTAACGGAAAACAATTGTGATCCGGTTCAACGCCCGCCACCCAATAACCCTATGAAATGCAGAAAAAATAGAAAGTAAACAAATTCACCCCTTTCATCAATTTGGAAAAAACCCTCCAACGAAGAGAGAAAATATTTTTAAGAATTTCAAAATAAAATATCGCGGGTGAAAAATCAGTGGACCCAATGAGCAAAATTTTCGAAGAAATGGATTTTGATTATTTTTCTCAAGGAAAGCACCGAATAACTGTGGACGAATTCTTTGAAAGTGATGACGTACTTTTGTTAGATGTGCGAACGAAAGAGGAACTGGATATGATACATTTTCCTCTTTATCGCCACTGCGACGTAATCCACATCCCGCTAAATGAGCTCCCCAAAAGATACGACGAATTACCAAAAGATAGGAAGATTGCAATCTTTTGCTCTGGAACTCAACGCGCATCTATTGCTTTCGGTTATTTGAGAGCGCAAGGTTACGACAATGCAAGAATACTTCTCGCATCGATTGACACATTTGCTTCTTATTTTAAGCCAGGAATATTGAAAAAGGTGATTAGAAAAAAACAAAAGCAAAGCACAAATTAGGGAACGTCGGTTCCTTCTTTGTTTACAGTATGAATGCAGAGTCAAATCCCTTGCTTGATTTGATTAATCACACAAATGATTGGTAGAAGGCGTCCAATGAGATAAGCGATTCTTCGGTGAAAAAAAAGGGGGGAAAAAGTGAAACTGAAATCTTTGTCTATGCTTCTTCAGGGCTTTCGCCGAGATAAGCGTCGAGAACTTTACGGTCTTGGACTATTTGATCAGGGGTTCCTTGGGCTATCACTTTGCCATCAGCCATGACAAAGATTTCATCAGAAAACGCCATGACTACATCCATGTTGTGTTCGATAAGAAGAATGTCAATTCCTTGGGTGTTTCTCAAATCCACAATGAAATCAAAGATTTTGTTTGCAAGAGTAGGGTTCACTCCAGCCACGGGCTCATCTAGAAGAAGGAGACTGGGTTGACTCATTAGTAGCCTGCCAAGTGCGAGAAGTTTCTGTTGCCCTCCGGAGAGTTCTTCGGCAAGATGATCCGCTACATGATCGATTTCCAAGAATTTTAGGATTTCCATTGCCTTTTCGATGTTTTGAGCCTCTTGAATGCGCCAGATTCGTTTTCCCAAAAAGAGCCAAAGAATGCTTTCTCCAAGCTGATTTGATGGAGATACGAGCATATTTTCAAGGACTGTGAGTTTGGGGAAGTTTCGGGTATGCTGAAATGTGCGCAACATTCCTAGAAGTGCTATTTCGTCAGGTTCCATGTTTCGAAGGTTATGGAATTTGAAACGAATGGCAGTTCCATCCTCGGTTTCCTCTGGTTGTAGGAAGCCAGTGATGACGTTGAAAAACGTGCTCTTTCCAGATCCATTTGGTCCTATGAGAGATGTTAGTTTTCCTTTTTCAACAGCGACGGTAGCACCATTTAGAGCCTTCACTCCTCCAAAATACTTATGCACATTTTTTGCATGCAGTTGCACACTGAAGACTTTTCTAACGGCAGGTAGGAGGATCCTCTGATAACGCTCGATCATTTTCTCAAGGTTTTTGACCGAAAACACTCGAACTGGTTTCACCGGCTCTTCAATAGGGTCTATACTGGCCCATCCACCAAGAAGCAATTCTTCGTCGCTTGATATTATAAATTCCTTGGGGATGGGTGCATAGTCCCCGACGGGTAATCTTGGTGCAATGTCTTCCTCACTCACTAAGACAAATGATGCGTCTATTTTTCGAGTAAATTCCTTGGCGAAATGTATGTTGCCAACTTTTGGGGAACCGTACAAATAAGCAACAGTCGGTGGGGGGGTTCCTGGAATGTGTTGGGCATGCCATTCTTTCGATATGACATCGTCTAAGAAATACGCAGCAAGAGCGGCGATTGCACCACCTATTCGAAGTCCTGAAAAGTAAATTTCGATGGGTTCAATGGAAACGAGTTGGGAAATTACTTTTTCTAGAGAGTCCTTGATTTCTTGGTAGGCCTTAAGATAGCCGGATCCAATGATGATCTTCTTGGAAAAGAACCGCGTTCCTATTATTTCGTGTTGACCATAAGATTCTAGGAAGAGGTCTCTAAAATGAGCAGTTTCTTGGATAACAACATACAAGGAGCCATCCTTGGAATAAACAGCACCCGCAAATTCACCTGTGGAATCGGTGAATTCTGATTCTTTCTTTAATCCCCATTCAGCGACCCTCTTTTCCAGATTTTGAATCTCTTTTGTGGGAGAGATCCCCAAGGACATTAGCATTTCGGCTTTCTCTGCTTCGAAGGCTCTCAGAAAGTCAATTGCTTCTTGGTTGCTCATTGTTTAACCTCCATTGCTTTTTCTTGTGGTGCTGTTGTTATGGGAAGCTTCTCCTTTGGGGTTCGCGTCACTTCCATGAGCAACTTAGTGTATGGTGTCAGTTCCACGGTTTTGCCCTTCTCCATTTCGTAAATCTCTCGGTATTTTCTGTTGATTCCATAACGATCCTCGGGAAAGATCCCTTCTGGCGCGTAGATTAAGAAGACGATTAGAGAGATTCCAACAACGATGAGGGCCAAATTAAAGGGGTTGACCTCTCTGTCGATTCCGGGAACAACGGGTTTTGGTGTGAAGAATGGATAGTAAAAGGTTCTTTCGCTAAGCCTACGAGTTGCTTGAATGAGGATCTGGATAAGGAATGCTCCGTAAATAACTCCTTTGTTGTTTCCCGTACCACCAATGATAACCATGATATAGAGATTAAAGGTGATGATGGGAAGGAATGCTTGCGGTGTTACTGCAAATATTTGCATGGCATACATTGCCCCAACAAGACCAGATATGACGCTTGAGATTACCAATGCCTTTAGCCTGAAGATAAAGAGACTCTTGCCAACTGCAAGCGAGCTCGTATCGTCTTCTCGAATGGATCTTAGAGTTCGGCCAAATGGGGAATAGTACAGCTCTTCCATGATGACAAAAGTGATCATTAGCACCCCAAGAGTTGCCAGTGTGTTATACCAGTTCACGGCATTGAACCGAGTTGTAATGTTCCTAGAATTAGGAAAGAGATAATAGACTATTGAAACGGCAACAGTGCCAAGGAAATACAGACCAAACATTTGGTAAGGGGTTATCTGGAACCGAATAAGACCATAACCTATTTTTTTGTAAGGCTTATCTCCCTTCTTAAGCTTGGGATAGATTATTACAATTGCTCCTTTCCACACGGTCTTGTAGAGGAGAATCCCTACGGTCAGAATGATGAGGAGCATGTCGATTCCGAATAGAGGGTTTGGTGAGTACCACTGGTAGTAGTTTAGAATAATGACAATAGAAGAGATGATTACTGTCCAGGTTAGGGATTTTCCCATCGCGAATTCTTGAGCGTATTGCTCAGAAAAGTGTTCCAAATAACGACGGTAATAGAACAAATAGGTGATGAAAGAGATCCCGAGGACTCCCCAGACAATTGCGATGGACATGATATCAAGAAATACCCCTGCGAGTAGGAGATCTGGGGAAAACTTTTTGAAAATGGGATTCTCGGAGTTGAAACCGCTAAATCCTCCTAATTCTTTGGGTTGGTTGTTCGCTATGTTCCGAAGAATCTCTCCAGCAACAATTGTAACGATGGCTAGGTAGTCTTCACGAAGCTTAAGGGTTGGAATGGTAAGTAACACGCCGAAAAGACCAGTTATGATCATTGCCATGAGTACTCCACCAAGAGGGCTCCATCCATACTTTGTTGTGAAAATCGCGTAAGCATATCCGCCTACCATGAGGAATGCCACTTTTCCAAAATTAGGGATGCCCAAGTATCCAATTTCTAGGTTTAGAGTAAGAGCGATGGCGGCGAATAGAAAAACGAAGGCTAATGTGCTCAGTAAGTATTTTGTTTGAAGACCTCCTCGAGAAGGATCATACAAGGGAATTAAGAAAATGATGAATGTGGGCAAACCAAAGAGAGATGCAAGGGTCAAGGAACGATGCTTTTCGTAGAAAGCTCGAATAACGCTCATCATTCTCTTTCTTAATTGCTCTATTTGTTCCCATAGAGAGCTTTTGACGATTTGTTCGTTATCGGTGGTTATTTTTCCTGTTTTGCTCATATTATTCGCCTCATAGTTTGGATCTTGGGTCTATCAGCCCGAATATTCCTCGCGGACGCACTATTAGAACAACAATGATGATGAAAAATGCTGTAACAGCCTTCCAGTCTCCAGAAGTTTCCCAGAAGACTAATGTGTCCACCAATGGCGATTTTTGTTCCAGCAAGGCAAGTCGTCCGTTGATAATTACTGTTAGAGATCTTGCAGTTTCGACAATGAAGGCTGCAACAAGAGTGCCTTCAAAGGAATCAAAGCCGCCCAAGGTTACAACTGCAAAGATAAGAAGCAACAGAACAAATCCTGCGGCGGGTGTTACTGAGGAGGCTTCAAAACGGAAAATTGCCCCAACACCGGTAACACCTCCGGCAATGAACCACGTGTACATGATAACTCGTTGAGTATCAATTCCGGATATCTGAGCTAAATCAGGATCGTCTGCCGTTGCTCTCATAGAGATACCAAGAGTTGTCTTTGTGAACATGTAGCGCATTGAGAGAATGATTATGATCATGATGAGAATTGCAAACGATTCATTCCTGGTTACAATTAGTTCAACGCGATAACCCAGTAGTGTGTTCCAGCTAAATTCAGAGCGATCTTTCACGAAAAGACCAACAAAGCCTGCCAATAATGGGCCTATGAAGGGAATGCCTTCTATAGGAGACAGAATTTTATCTTCAGTCCAGAATGACGGATATATGGGGGCGGGTTGTTGTGGAAGCGCTGTGAAAATCTCCTGGATTACTTGTCTAATAACCAGACCATAGCCAATGGAGGCGACCATTAAGGTAAGCGGAGTAGCATCTCGTTTAGTTAGAGGACCAAACACCAATAATTCTCCTAAGATAGCTATACCCCCGGTTAAGAGAAATGCCCAAACGATCTGGAGAAAAATTGTGTTCAGACC
>JALTMP010000008.1 GCA_027001645.1 Candidatus Heimdallarchaeota archaeon | reverse complement strand
CATTAATTTTCCTAAAATTTGAAGGATGAATCCCATTTTTGAAGTCAACAACATAAATGGAATTCATTCCCTCAGTTGAAATGACGAAGGCCAAATGCTCGCCGTTAGGGGAGAAACATGGTTCATGGAGGTTAACTTTGGTAGCCAAACCGAGTAATGGAAATTGGTATTCTTTTCCACCACTGTTTGTAGTGTCCATGAAGATTCTCTTCGAACTAACCAGAAAAACATTTTGTGTAAAGGTAATGACGATCAGGCTACAAACTCGATTTGAGCAAGAGAATCCAAGCGGGAAGGTTAATTACTGCTTGAAGAAACTCTTATTTCGTGAAGTTCCCCACTGAAAAAAATTGCATTGCGATAATAGACTTTGAGGCCACATGTAGTGATAAAGGAGAGATTCCTAGAGGGGAAAGTGAAATCATTGAATTTGCTTGCATAGTAGTTGATAGAGAACTCAATGAAGTTGCACGCTTTTCAGAGTTTGTTCGCCCACTTGTTCATCCAAGATTGACTGATTTCTGCACGAGGCTTACAAGCATTAAACAAGACCAAGTTGACAACGCGGAAACTTTTCCCAAAGTGCTTGAAAAATTCGTTAGAAAAATAGTGGTTCCTTTCCAACCGCTATTTGCTTCGTGGGGAGCTTATGACAAGAATCAGCTCAAAAGAGATTGCAAACGCCACGGAGTTCCTTATCCCTTTGATAATGAACACTTAGACATAAAAAGATGGATCCCTCGATTCTACGAATTTGAGAAACCGAAAGGTATTGGTCAAATGCTTCGCTACTTAGGCATGAAATTCGTTGGAACTCCTCATCGGGGAATCGATGACGTTGAAAATATTATCAGGATACTTAAAGTAACTCAAGAACTCGAGGCCAAAAAGAAACGACAATCTTGAGCCAGAAGTAGAGTTATTGGGAGGGAAGCCTCCTACTTTAACATTCCTTGCAAGGGAGGGTTTGTTCTGCTTCACAAGAATCCTTGCTTTTTCATCCACTCGTCATTATAGAGAGTACTTAAGTAGTTTCTTCCAGTGTCGGGAAGAATAACAACGATTACTGCTTCCTTTCCCGCCTTTTTCGCTACTTGCAAGGCTCCATACATTGCGGCTCCAGAACTACTTCCGACGAATAAACCTTCCTCTCGTGTTAACCTTCGAGCCATAAGGAAGGCCTCTTTGTCATTTACTACTACCACTTCATCAACAATTGATAGATCAATTGTTGGGGGGATAAAATCCTCACCGATACCTTCAGTCTTGTATGTATGGACCTCACCGTGAGTTTTGTAAAATTCTTCGTGGTAAATCGACCCTTCAGGATCAACTCCTATTACTTTGATGTTAGGATTCATTTCTTTCAAGTACTTCCCAGCACCCGAAATAGTCCCGCCAGTTCCCATTCCACAAACAAAGTGCGTGACTTTACCATCAGTATCTCTCCAAATCTCTGGTCCTGTTGTTTCATAATGAGCACGAGGGTTATTGAGGTTGAAATATTGATTCGGCGAAAAAGCCGTCCCAATTTCCTCAACCATTCTTTCGGCGACTTTGTAATAGCTTTGAGGGTCATCGGGCTCGACGGCAGTAGGTGTGCGAACAACTTTTCCACCAAAGGCCTTGAGCAAGTTCTCCTTTTCCATACTCATTTTGTCAGGCATTGTAAATGCGAGTTTGTATCCTTTCAGAAGAGCAACTAGAGCTAGACCGACCCCTGTGTTTCCTGAAGTTGGCTCTACTATGGTCCAGCCAGACTTTAGTTTCCCTTCTTTCTCGGCAGCTTCAATCATGGGTTTTCCAATTCGATCTTTAATGCTACCACCTGGATTCAAGAATTCAGCTTTGGCTAGAATTAAAGGATCGAGACCCACACTTAGCTTATTAATCTTGATCAAGGGAGTGTTTCCGACCAATTCCAAGATATTGTTGTAGTACTTCATTTAGACACTTTCACCTTAGATGATTTGCTTTCTTTAGTATTACTAACAGACATCACCATAATAATCGAATTGTTTCAAACAACATTTCGCTTATTGGAAGAGCAGGCATCCAAATTATCGTTTTGTTTGGTTACGCTAGCGAGTTAAAAATTTTAACTAAATTGCAACGAATGGTAAAAAATCGATACGATCATCCCTATTACGCTGAGAAACAAACTAAATGTATGAACGAATCAGATAGGTCAACCCCAATAGTGGCTGAAAAAAAACACCTATTGTCATTATCAAGTAACCATTATGACTTAATCATTATCGGTGGCGGAGCAGGCGGGTTTTCTGCTGCTACGCGAGCATCAGAGCTCGGAGTCAAAGCACTCATGATAAATGCTGGATTGCCAATTGGCGGGACATGCGTTAATATTGGTTGTGTTCCTAGCAAGATACTCATTGAGATGTCCAACAGATATTTCTACACTACCGCTCAATCTTACACATCGTTGAAGCAGACTTGTGTTTGTAGCAAACCAATTGACTTTGCAGAAGTAGTAAAAGAAAAAGATGAACTTGTAGCCGCTTTGCGTCAGCAGAATTATATCGAAGTCCTTCAAGAAATGGAAAGCGTGGATTTCATTGAGGGCTATGCCAAATTTGTTTCTTCTCACGAAGTAGAAGTTGATGGGAGGAAGTTTTCAGCGGATAAATTCATTATAGCCACGGGATCAAGACCTCGAGTACTGAATATCCCCGGCCTTGACCGAATCGATTATCTGACTAATCGAGAAGCGTTAAGCCTTGAAGAACTACCTGAATCACTTCTTGTGATTGGAGGGGGACCAATTGGCATAGAACTAGCTCAAATGTTTGGGCATTTTGGCACAAAAGTTACCATATTAGAGAAAATGAATCAGATACTACCAAGATTTGATAAAGACGTCTCTGAAGAGTTAGAATCTCATCTTGAAGAGGAAGGTATTACCATCAAAACCAATTGTACAATCAAGGAACTGTTTGAGACGAATGGCCAAAAAACGGCAAGGATAGTTTTCAATGGTAAAGAAGAGCTAATATCTGCACAGCATATCCTACTTGCAGTTGGAGTGTCTCCAAACACCTCAGGACTCGGATTAGATAAGGCAGGGGTTAAGCTTGATGAAAAAGGCTTCATAGAAACTGATCCCTACTTTCAAACTAACCAAGAGCATATCTTTGCTGTTGGAGACGTAGGGGGAAAGGCATTCTTGGAGACAATTGCTGCGAAGGAAGGCTATCTAGCCGTTGGCAACGCGTTCCTTGAGGAAAAGAAAACAATAAATTATGACGCAGTCCCATTTGCTGTATTTGCAACTCCTCAGGTTGCTTCCGTTGGTTTAAAAGAGGAAATCGCTAAAGAACGATTTAGCGATGTGGATGTTCGCACAATTCGGATGCATAACATTCCGAAGGCTCAAGCACTCAAGGAAACAGTAGGAATTGTCAAAATGATAATTCAAAGGGATACTAAGCGAATCTTAGGCGTACACATTTTGGCCCCTCTCGCCGCAGACCTCATTCATGAAGCCACACTACTTGTCAAATACCAGATGACAATCGATGATGTAATAGAGACAATCCATGTTTTCCCGACCATGAGCGAAGGCATAAAACGAGTAGCTCAAGCATTCAGTAGAAATATCGAAAAAATGAGTTGTTGTGTCGTATAAGAAAAAATACCACAATGCTTTAGGAGATGGGAGGGAGCAAAGACTTACTTCAAAATGAGTGTTTTAACAACACTAAATAGTTACAAAAGGAAAATAGACATGAAATCATGATAAAGCTAGATCAGAAAGATTTGAAAGTCTTATATTTCCTGAAAAATAATGCTCGAATGTCTCTAACGGATCTTGGCAAGGCCGTTGATCTTTCTCCAGCTGGTGTCACTCTTCGAATCAATAAGCTCGTAGAATCAGGTGTAATTGATCGTTTTACTATCAAAATTAACTACCACATTCTCAGCCCAAACAGCCATCGATACGAATTTTCAGGGAGGATTGAATATTCGAAAGCCAATGAAGTGATCAGTAAATTGCAGAAGACAAGATTGTTTGAGCACATTTTCTTGGTAAGCTCAGACTCAAACCTGAAGGGAATCACACTGCCACTTTCCCAGAAAGACTTGAAAATGCTTATTGAGACAATTCAGCAAGCAGGACTCGACCGGTTCACCTTGCTTCCGATATTGGAGATCCATGAGGGAAGCCCTATATTTGATCTGCAAGCAGAAGACATAACAACTGCGTATTGCCCTCAATGCCAGGATTCATTTACTGGCGAGGCGATTCTCTCTCGAATCGGATCACAGATTCTTGCCTTTTGTTGTAGAGAATGCAGAGATGAGTTTGTGATTCACTACAACAAACTGCTAGCATCGGAATAGGCAAGAGCTCAAAAAACAAACTCTTTGATCCGTGGTGGAAGAAATTAACTTAAATTACAAGATCAATCATTATTCATGCAATTTCGCAAAATGGGAAAGCATGGATTGATGTTATCTGCAATAAGTCTAGGAGGCTGGTTAACTCTTGGAAGTAGCTTGGATGACTTTCTTGGATCTCGAGTAATGAAAGAAGCAATTGATCAAGGAATTAATTTCTTTGACGTTGCTGATATTTATGCAAAGGGAGGCGCAGAGAAGGCATTGGGAGAATTCCTCAAAAGCTACGAGCGATCTGACTTTATCATTTCTACAAAGGTGTTTTTCCCCATGTCCGATAAGCCTAACGATCGAGGCCTCAGCAGGAAACACATCAGAGAGTCCATCGAGAAATCTCTCCAAAGATTGCAGATGGATTACGTGGATCTCTATTTTTGCCATAGATTCGATTATCATACACCTCTTGAGGAAACAGTCCTTGCAATGACAGAATTAGTTGAAGAGGGGAGGATACTTTATTGGGGAACTTCTAACTGGTATGCAGCAGAAATTGAGAGAGCTTATGGAATAGCCAAAGCAATAGGAGGGATCCCTCCTGCGGTGGAGCAACCAAGGTACAATCTTCTTGATAGATATATAGAACTCCATCTATGGGGAACTGGCACCATTGATTACACGGGAATTGGTATAGTTCCGTGGTCTCCTTTGGCACAAGGGGTCCTAACTGGAAAATACATAGACGGGATCCCCGAAGACAGTCGACACAAGAAAGTGAATAAGTTGCCCGACAGAGAATTGAGTCCTGAAGTTCAGAGAAAATTGAAAGAAGTAAGAGAAATTGCCAAGGAACTGGAAATCTCTTTGGCACAGTTGTCTCTCGCGTGGGCACTTACCAGACCATGGGTATCATCTTTGATCACTGGAGCAAGTAAGCCAGAACAAGTTAGAGAAAATGCGGAAGCGGCAGATATAACCTTGTCTCAAGATATCGTTGAAAGAATAGAGCGTATTATGGACAATGAACCCAAACATCACCCATCGTGGTGGAATAACTATAGAGCATTTGTTAGAGGAGAGCTTAAATAATCAAGAAAAGCGTGGGTCAAGCTACTCATTTCTTATTTGGTTTTCTTCTTCCTCGATCACGTGGTTTCTTCTTGCTAGACGATCTAAATCCTCTTGATTTGGACCTTTGATGAGCGGTTTCCACTCCAAGAACGACTTCACCAGGGGTTGGAGCTCTACTTGGAGTGTCAAGAATAATTCCAACATAGGGAGCCTTTACAGGACCGAATGGATCTGTTGTTTTTCCAATAATTTTCATTTCCTCGTTAACAACCAGAATGCCTTTTTTGGGAATTTTTTTTGAGTTTAAACGAACGATGGCTTCCTTATTTTCAACGATGTGAAGCACTTTACCGAGGGGAAAATATTTCTTGTTGCTCACTTCTTCTTCCCGCCCTTAGCCTGACGCCTTTTACTGGCTTCCCTTTTGAGCTTTTCAGATTTTGAAAGCGACTTCTTGGGAATAGGTTTTTTCCGAACGGGTTTTTTGCCAGAACCAGTTTGTTTTGGAGCCGTCACTGGTTCTTTTTTCTTTAGCCGTCTCGCAATCTTGGCAACTTCGAGAATTGTTTTTTGCTTGGACCACTTCTTTTCTACTAGTATTCTCCCATTTTTTTCCCACCATGAACGTGGGTAGGCCTTGTCACTTTGAATCTCGGGGTCTAGCTCCAAATACTTGGCAGCAGTTAGAATTTTCTTAAGAGTTGGTTCAGGAACCGCAGCGCCGATAGGAACCCGTCTTCCTTGGGAACGCGTTCGTTTAGAATCAAAATACTCAGGATAAAGAACATATTTTCGTCTTCGGCGCATCAAAATGGTTCACCACGAGTGATGTTAAGAAGTGAGATTGAGGAGGTTGGGGAATTTTCATTCTTCTTTGTTTTCTTCTACGATAAGAACAGCATTAACAACCCCGTGATGCCCGGGACGACTTGTTACTTTTGCCAGACCAAGAGGAGTTTCAATAATGGCTCCCTTTGTGATAATGCGCCTTCGAGTAAAATCTCTGGAAGCAGGGTTTTTCTCCAAGTCTATGATTTCCACTCTCTTGGCCTCACCTGTTCGGGGATCGAGCACATTTACTGTGTGAGCGAGGATTAAGCGGTATTTCATCTTGCCTCCTCGAATTCTCTGGGCCTTTCGTTTATCTTCAGGGCCAATCCTAGTTTCGACAGGATAACCACCCAGTTCTCTTAATTTCTTTTTTCTGTAGAGGTGGTAACGTCCACCTGAGATTCTTCGTTTTGATAGTCCTTGCCAACGAGCCATAATTCAAGCCCTTCCTTTTTACTCTATTCTGGTTCCCTCTTCACAGAATTAAAAGACTTATGTTCGTGTTTTATCTTTCCCCGCGATTTAGGGGTCTTGTGTTTCTTGTCTACTGACGTGATACCATCGGTTCGGTTTTGCGCAAGCAGGTTGGCACATGAAAAGCAACGTTTGGCATTCTCTTTGGGACAAAATAGGGAAAAAAATACGGGAAGTACCAGTAAGCAATTAATTGGCGATAGAAAACATTTCTTAATGAGTTTTATTTCGTTGATAAGACATGGGGAGACGGACTACAACGCAAGAGGAATCATTCAAGGGCAATTGCATATTCCACTAAATGAACAAGGCATGAATCAAGCCGAGAAGCTTGCAAGACGATTATCCAGAGAAAGAATTGACTTGCTCATCTCTTCAGACTTGCTTCGCGCAAAACAAACAGCCGAGATTATTGCCAAGAACCACCCAACGATTGCCCATGTTGAATACAGCGAACTGTTTCGAGAAAGATCACTGGGAGAGTGGGAAGGCAAAGATTTCCAAAAGTACTTGAAAGTTTCTCGGGCAAACAAGAATTTCCGAGTCAAAGATGGGGAGAGTCATGAAGAATTCTTATCAAGGGCAAAGAGAGCAAAACAATACTTGGAGAAGAGAAGCAAAGAATTACTAGAAACGGGGATTGATTCGGCACATATCGCTGTGATTACGCACGGGGGACTCATACGAAGAATAATCCAAGAATATATTCATCCCGAACCAGCACGACATTTTCCATATTTCGCTACAGACAATGCTTCTATAACGAAAATTCAGATTCATGACAAGCAATTCGAGGGGGATAGAAAAGAACATGTAACGATTATGTACCTAAATGATACTTGCCATTTGTTCTATGAGTGACAGAGGTGAATGTCGATGCATATCCTAATATCGTGTTCGAGGCGCCGAAATTGCAATCTTCACCTTGGCACCTTTTTCCTTGAAAACAAGGTATTCTCGATTAGACCCTAGAGGGACTGAGACTTTCGTCTTGATAATTGTGTCATCTTTTTTGGCAGGGTCTCGTTCTCTCATCACAAAAGGAATCTCAATTGTTTTTGGATCCTTTGAATCAACTGCTTGAGTATAAAGAGTTAGGCTAGGATTTGGTTTGAATACCTCGTTCAATTGAAGGTGGATGGTTCCCCTTGTTGGAGTTCTCTGACGGTAGAGCTTAGGGCCAAGTTCGAAGTAAAACTCCGAATCTCTCCCGATTAGATCAGATTCTTCGAGAGCTTTGATTGAGACCAAGTCGATTCGTAAGAGATAGCGATCTTCCTCGATTCTATCTCGCTCACCGGTCGCATACGTGTCTTTATAGGTTTTCTTGATAACTCGTCTTCCCATATGTATTTACTGGGATCTTCATGTTTAAAATCATTATGCGAATAAATAGGGGAAGAAAAACAGGGAAAGAGCCTCCGAAGGCAAGAAAAACTAAATGATGAGAAAGAGTAACAGCAAGGTTTCGTTTGCTACACTAATTTTTTTAGTACTTGAGTGAGAGTGCCAAGCAATTTGATTTCATCATCACTAACAGTCCCGTCTGCACGAGCAACAATCTCAGCTCGTTCAAGTATTCGATCGCGAAGATCCATTAATTTCCCGATTTCTTCTGGTTCAAGCATCTGATCTTCTTCTGCTGCGGCAAGAGCCTTATTGAACAATTCCAGATCTACTTCTACTTGCTTGATGATCTCATATTCATCCTGGCTTAGTTTTCCATCTTCTTGAGCAACCTTGTACAGTTCTGCAAGAATGTCCCTAAAAGTAGCCATATTAAGTCAAGATATTCTCTACTCTATCATGTATTTGTATGTTCGGCCCATGGAATATCTGGGTGTAAAGATGGACTATAAGATTGCCAACACTTGCTTAGGAAAGAGAGATGGTAAGTCGCCGAACAATGACTGAAAGGATTGCATATTCAACAAGCACGAAGGATCCAATCAGAAAATAATAGCTAAAGGGAGTAAGTGCTGAAGTGAGTGCGGGAGCTACTATCGTAAATAAGGATGTGGTACAGCAAAGCGTTCCACTTGAGACCCCAGCAGCACCGCCGATGAACTGGCTTGCGACCGCCGTGCTTTCTTCCACTACAGACACGTCTTTTTTCTTCAAGGAAGAATCTGAGTTGAGAACAACTGCTTTAGGCGAATTCGCACAATAGGCAGGGAGGAATATGATTCCAGTGTAGAAAAAGCCAATTAGTAAAGATAGGGAAATAAGGCTTGTTCCGGGGTGGTAGAAAAATCCAAGACTGATTTGAGATGTAACTCTCCACACAATGGCATCTGTTCCAACGTATAGTCCGGTGTCTTGTCTTGGGCTAAAAGTAATCATTCCTGTTAGGAGTAGAAACAAAACAAGGATTAATCCTCCAAGAATTAGGGATCGAAAGATGTAGCTGAGTAGGTGCTTTCTTGAGGGAAGTAAGACTTCTTTATCAAAATGAAGCCTTTTGAGAATCATAATTGGCGGTAACAAGGCGAAAAAACCTGGTAATAGAATGACTTTGGAAGCCCAAATGAATGAAAACATTATTCGTGTTCTTAGCTGTACCTATATCATTCTTTTCTTTATGGAATCTCAGTGAATGGGGACATAGGGCCTAACAAACAATCATCTTATGTCATCCGGAATTGGCAAAATCAGAAGAAGCAACATGCCAAAGAGGATGAGCACTGAAACAATTTGGAAAACCTGCCTTAGTGGAAGAAGAGTCCATAAATACCCGATTAAAAGATTAGAAATTCCTCTTCCTAGTGAGATGTAAATTCCTAAGGTTCCGATTGCAATGCCCTTGGAAACGGGCAAGTGGTCTGCTTGATTAATGGAGTAATTAAATGCGGGATAAGCGACGCTCAGCGCTGCGAAGAGAATGGTCAAAGACAAGAAGAACATGAGAGGATTACTTGATAGTGAGAGCAGGAACAAGGCCGATGACGAAACGAATAACGAACCAATTATGGTCTTCTTAAAACCAAATCGATCCACTCTGCTTCCTAGCCAAACCTTTCCAACAAGAACGGGAATAGCAAAGAAAGAGAAAACAAACCCAATACTTGAATCTGACAGTCCAGATTCTTTCATTAAGAAAGGGGAAAATGAGAACGCACCGTTTCCTGCACTAGCGATAAAATAAACGGAGAGATAAGTGTAAAGGAGTGAACGGTTTGTTGAAGCAGTAAATGCGTCATTGAAGGACTTAAAGAAATTACGGACAAAGTCTTTTGAGAAGTCAAGCACTGTCAGCGATTTTGGATTGGGAATGGGCTCAAAAAGAACCAATCGAATGAGGAATAAGCCAGTAATGGTTAGAACCATTGCAAGAATGAAGACATGCCTATAAGTTGTTCCATTGAATGACAAGACAAGGCCAGCAACAAGAGGTGCAACAATACTTCCAACGTCATTCCACCTTAGAATCTTGCCCGTCGCAGCTCCAATGTCTTGAGTAGTTGCGTCGCTAGCCAGTGCGAAAAGAGTGGGCCAAATGGCAGACATACCTAAGCCAATGAACACTGCTGCAATTAGTACAAAATGCCAACTGGGGCCAATAAATAGGAGTAATTCGGCAGTAGCATACATTAAGAATCCAAACTGGATGAGTTTCAGTCTTCCATAATTATCGCTCATCTTCCCAAGGGGAACTCGAAAAAAGATTTGGCTTAAGTTTCGGACACCTAAGATTACACCAATGATGCTTGCAGGAGCTTGAAGATTTTGAGCGTGGAGACCAAGATACGGGGAGATCATCAAGATACTGAAGGTCCCAATTGCGGCCGCGATTCCTGCGCCTAGAATTAGGCGAGATCCAACGGCTCCCATAGAACCGGAGATTTGTTCCCTTTCCTCCTCAGAGACTGGTTCAATGATTGGAACCTCCACATCATCGTCCATATTCAAGCCTCGAGAGATGGTCATTAAAAGCAAATGCTTTGGGATAAAATGAAACGAATAAAGAGACATGAAGAATTGGAAGAAAGAAACGGAAATACATTCAATAGGAAATTTCTGCTTTCGAGTTTCAAGCAATACGATCTTCAACTAATCTGCCATCTTGCATCCTCAAAACTCTCATGCCAGGTCGAATAAGACTTTCATCATGAGTTACGATGATTAAGGTCTTGCCGAAATCTTTGTTCAATTTCTCAAAAAGTTCCATGATCTGAGCACCTGTTTCTGAGTCTAGGTCTCCGGTTGGTTCATCTGCTACAATTATGGCAGGATCAGAAGCTAGAGCGCGGGCGATTCCCACTCTTTGCTTTTCACCTCCGCTGAGCTCATAGGGCCAGTGATCCTTGCGATGCGCGATTCCGACGATCTCTAACATTTCTTCTGCCTTTTTTCTCCGCTCAGCCTTTGGAACACCAGCAATGAAAAGGGGAAGTTCAACATTTTCTGTGGCGGAGAGTGCTTCGTGAAGGTTGAAAAATTGAAAGATGATCCCTACATTTTTCCTTCGAAAACGAGCGAGATCGTCTTCACTCATCTTAGTGATGTGGTGCCCATTCACCCAAATATCTCCGTTATCGACATCAATTAGCCCTGTAATGGCAGAGAGTAGAGTTGATTTCCCAGATCCGCTTTTTCCAAGAATGATAACAAACTCACCCTTTTTTACAGAGAATGAGATGTGATCAAGAGCTTTGATGACTAAGGAGCCACTGGGGTATTCCTTAACCACTTCTTTACAAACGACGACTTCTTCTTGATCCATTTTTTCACCTTGTTTTCCTTATTTTCTTTAATCAAATATTAACATACACTTATTCTTGTCTGAGGAGATCTCCCGGTTTGAGCCGTGAGAGAAGGAAGATTGGAAATATGCTGGTTATGAATGCAATGGAGCCGATTACTCCATAGAACCTTTGAACTAGGAATCCTTGAATACTGATTTTGACGGGAGGCAATGCGTTGTAAAAGCCACTGGCAACCACGATTGCTTTGAACAGCGTGGCAAGCTCGATACCGATAAAGTAGCCTACAAGGGCAGAAAAGAGAGCAACATAGATTAATTCCAGGAGAAACATCCGCACCAATTGTGATCTCGTCATCCCCAGTGTTTTGTATAGCGAAATCTCAGTCTTTCTCGAACGGGCGCTGGTTAAGCCATATAGAACAAAAGATACTAGGAGAACCATGATTATCGAGAGGGTTCCAATCTCAGTGAAATATGGCATCGCAAGCCCAAGAGCCGTGTCCTCGGAAGACAGAGAGATTTTATCAACCGCGAAAGCAATGGGGGACCCATAGGTCGCAAACGCAACCCTTAGTGAAGTAGAAACATTGCTTGGTGAAAAACCGGGTAACACCTTCCCCAAAGCGAACAGATCAAATTGATCAATCTGTTGTTTTCGAACGATGTTGTAGATCGCCCAAGTTTGGTTAAGAGAAGTTACCAAGCGAACACCATCGACCATTGACTCAGAAGGAATGAGGATGGGCCAATAGTTAAATGAGCCCTTTAGGTTGAAGAGAAAATCATGTATAATCCCTATGTTATACCTATCCCGTAGGCTGAGAACATATTTCCCAGTGGAATTTAATACAGATTGGTCTTGTTTCCAAAACAGTGCGTTTTGGGGATTCGCTCCGAGCAATTGCTTGATTTCGTCAACTGAATTACGCGAAAAACCTTCAGGCAAATAAGCCGTTGAGAAATAAGTGTCAGGATCTATACCGAGAAGTGTCACGTGAAATTCATCTTCTGCGTATGAACTGATCACTAGGTCTAACAACATTCCCCCTGATACAGATTCTAAACCACTAATGTTTGTGGCAACAGTATAGTCTGTTCCATTCCAAGTTGTGGCTATCGAGCTGATTCTCACATCAGCACCGACTTCGTAGTGAATCTGAGCCTGAGCACTTTGTTCTAAACTAGGCGGAACTAGCATGAGAACCATTCCAAACATTGAAGCCAACAAAACAATTGAGGCCAACTGCGAAACTCCTTCACGCCTTAATGAAATACTCCGAATGTTGAGCGTGCTTAATGTCCCGACACCGCCATAAAGAACGCGGGCGACTAATTTGCTGATTGGGGCAAAGAATCGATAAAACGAGAGAACAGCACCGATCATGATCAATAGCATGACGAGAGAAGCATTTAAGAGAACAAAGACGTTTAGAGAAGATATCGTGGTCATTGTGATTAAGAAATGCAATCCGAAAAGCCCGATTACTCCTAGCAATAGCGAAAAGATATCAAGAAAGTATCTTTTCCAGAAGGGCACAGATTGAAATTCAGGATTCTCAGCATCCTTTATTGAAATTCTACTGAGGAACTTGATTCGGCCATAAGAAAGGTCATATGTGAGTATGACGGCAAATGCTAGGGATGAGAATATGAATCGGGGTGAACTTAGGGCGAAGGTCATGTTGGAAAGGAGGGGGTTTGACGAATAAAACCTAAGGATGTAAACGGATAATGCAGAGACAATTAGACCTCCAACAAAGGAGAGAAGTCCAACGAAAGTAGCTTCAATGAACAATGCGAAGGCAACTTGATCTGAGCCGATGCCTCTTGTTTTCATGATGTTAATCAGGTACTTTTTGCGGGATTCAACCAAGTTGAGTGCATACATTGCCACAAAAGCTCCAAGAATTATCAAGGGTGAAATAAATAGGAGAAGCATGGATCTTACCTTTGCCAGTATCACCCCCAGATCAGTTAATTGGGCATAAATCGGAGAGTCAGCAGACTTGATTTTATATTCGGGGTAAGGAGATTCTAATTTCTTCGAGTTTCGGACAAGTTCCTGACCCATGGATTCTAAACCATTTGCAACCGCAAGAATATCAGGTTGTTTTTTCCAGTCATGATAATAAGACTTGATGATGACTTCTGTGGCTGTGTTCTCATAGACCTCCCGATACATGTCAACCCATTCAAAAGGTACTATGTACACAATAGGTGGAATGTCGCCAATACCAAATGGAATAAAAGAAGAGGCCGCAATACTTTCCATTATTTTATAACCGCTAACATTCCAGAAGGCATACAATCGCTCTTCAATTCCTCTTTCATTTTTCCATTCCGCTGGAACATTTGCGGACTTTCCTACGAACCATTCAGGCTGACGATCTCCGAGCTCAAAAGGATACACGACCGCGAACACAGATTTGTTGTTTCTAGGAAACTCACCAACATAGTCATTACCCCATACTTCTTCAAAAAACGACTGATTCATGCCAATGATTGCTGATTCGAACGGCCCCCCGATATCGCGAGTAATCAAGTCCTTTATCATAATGAGGCTATATTTCCGCTCTATTCTCAGGTTAAGACCGCTAGATTTAGTTGATGCGAGAACAAGTTCATCGATTCTTTCTGAAACTCTAACAGAAATGTTAGATCGAATGTAGTAGGGCTCGGGTGGGCGAGACGGTTCAGAATAAGCCTCTACCACGAGTGTTGGCAGATCGTAGCGTTCGGTATTGTCGAGAATGAATTGCCTTTGAATACCGTCTGATAGCAGAACAACCTGGCTTACAGAAGCGGTAGCAATCATTAGCGTAAAAACAGCCAACAAGGAGTATCTTTTGGTCAGTTTCAAGGAATCCTTTGAAATTCCTAAACTCGGGCGCATCAGTGCCTTCCACTTGAACGGGTTCAGATATGATAAACGGGTTCGATTAAAGAAGATTCCTGAAAGTATCAGAACAAGAGCCAACACAGAGACGCCATATGCCAATTGCAGAATTGCAAGAAAGGGAACGAGTAGGTAGATAACGGCTATATTTGCTGCGAAGAAAAGGGAATAGACACCTCGTTGCAAGTTTTTTTCAAATGCCATGTTTTTCATCACTCCAAAAAGGAAGTTCAGTCATCCGCCCTAGTGATCACGATCTTGTTGCCTTCAACATGTATTCGTACATAGTTCTTGATTCCAGTTTCCTGGAGGAAGTGTTTAGGAATTCTCAAGTTGCCAAACTGATCCACGTAAATCAGTTCTTCTCTCTCTGGAGGAGCATCAACAATAGATACTTTTCCTTCACTGGCCGCATGATTCTTAATTGCTTGTCTAACACCACTAATCATCCCATCAAGGATACGGAAAGCACGATCCGATCTTTGTTCAAAGCGCATGTCATGAGTTACGACAACAATTGTTTTGCTGTATTCCTGATTTAATTCTCGCATAAAGCTAATAATTTCCATTGTGGATTTAGTGTCTAATTCACCAGTTGGCTCATCACAAAGCACAACTTGAGGATCATTTGCAAGTGCAACGGCTAGACTAATTCTCTGGGCCTCTCCTCCGCTCAGCTGGTGAAGCCGATGAGTAGATCGATCTTTCAGACCAATGCGATCTAACAACTCAAGGGATCTTCGTCGGCGTTGCTCTCTAGGAAAGCCAGCGATCTTCATTGGAAGCTCGATGTTTTCTAGAGCAGTGAGTATGGGTAAAAGATTTCTTTCGGGGAATTGCCATAGAAAGCCCACATCATATCGACGGTATTCGGTTAGTTGTTCTTCACTCATCTTGTCAACTCTTTTCCCGGCCACTGTGATTGATCCGCTTGAAGGCTTATCCAATCCTCCCAATAATTTCAGGAGCGTGCTTTTACCTGATCCAGAGGGACCAATAATACAGACAAGTTCTCCTTCTTTAATGCTGAGCTCAACGCCTCGTAGTGCAGGGATCTGCAGTCCCGTTCTGGGTTCTTCGTAAATCTTGATTACATCATGCATTTGAATGAATGCCATTTATTCCACCTTCATAATTTCTCCTGATTTTTGTGCTGCCAACTGATAGGCAGGGTAGACAGCAGCCAACAAGCCGCCAGTAGTAAGAGTACCCAATAATTCCAATATTCTTGGAACGGGTATGAGTGGTTGATATGGTGGCAATGCCCCTCCAAGCCCAGGAAGTGAGATAACAATCATGAGTGAGCGAGCGGTAAACAAGCCAAAAGCAAAACCTAGTGTCATGCTAAACAAGAGAACATAGAGAATCTCTGTTAGGAATATTTTTGCCAGTTGAGCTCTTGTCATTCCTAATGCCTTGTATAGACCAATTTCTCTCTTACGCATTGAAACAGTCAGAGAGGCAAACATCCCTACACCAATGAGGGCTTGAAGGATGATAGCAACATAACCTAGTCTTACAATTAATGGAACAGTGGCAAGAACAGCCTGACTGGCTTGATTCTCACTTGTTGTCGAAATTGTTTCAACCCGCGGGGTTGTTGCGATTTTTGAAGCAGCTGACAACATTGCGTTAGCAACTTCCTCCCGATCGTAACCTTCAGCAATTTTTGCAATAACCATTGGTTCTCGAACTTTTACTTGATTCGTGAACAAGATATCTAAGAGGGAATAGATTGCTTCAAGAGGAACCACCATACGATATCCACTTCTCAGATTAGGCGAGGGAACAAGCAGAGGCCAAAAATCAAAGAAACCCTGAATATCAAAGATATAATCGTGTCGTCTTAACGGATTCTCCTTATCTGAGAAGGAAAAAGTGACAGCACTATCTTCGTCAATAACTTTCTCTCGAGCGTCAGTTGACCATATGAAAGCAGGGAATTTGGTGGTCGTATTAGACCCAATGGTGAGTCTCTCGCCAATTGTATCCATTGGAAAGTCTAGGAATTCTTGTTTAAGATACGCAGCTTGAAGGAAAGACGTGGTATTAATGCCGATTATTCTTACATTTTGTTCTATTGTGGAAGAAGCCGTGAAAATGTCGAATTCTATGAGAAAAACATTTGTCATTGCTTGTATTCCCTCTACCCCGGAAAGGAAGGACATATCAGTTCCATTCCATTGGTAGAGCTGGCTTAAGTTTACTTCTCCCCCTAATTGATAGTACAGTTGTTCTTGCGCACCAACCCCTAAACTATAAGGCACTGCAACAAGAAAAACGCCAATTAGAGAAGTGAGTAATAATAGACTGGCTAAACCGGAGGATGATTCCTTACGGAGATTGAGATTTTTGAGAGAAAAGAACGTGATATTACCAACACGCTTCCATCCCCAGTCTCCAATGGATTTAGCGATGGGTGAGAAATAACGTGAAACGGTCAAAACAGAGCCAATACTAATTCCTAGCAAGGCAATAGGAGAAACGGCTAACATCAGAATAGTCTGGACCTCGCTAGCTTCTCTGTTCTTAAGCACCTCTAGGATTAAGGTCATCAAAATGCCTACAAGCAAAAGGAACAAGTCAAAGTAATATTTTTTCCATCCGGTGATTTCCTTTTCCTCAGGTTCTTCAGCTTCAGAAACGGTTAGAGGAGAGAGATACAAAATCTCAGAGATATTCAAGTCAAAAGCGACCAAGACGCTAAAAGCAGCAATTTTGAGCATGGTACTTCGAGTGTCCCAGAATAGGGAAAAGGGGCCACCAGCTACTTGAAGATCTAAGAAATCGACAACCAGAGGGGTAGATATAATGGAAAAGAAGATCCCCGCTATGAAACCTAACAGGGCAGAAGTAACTACTTCCAAGGAGAGGGCAGTAGCGACCTGGGCTGAAGAAGCCCCCCTAGATTTAATAATTGCAACGAATCTCCGTTTTCTGGTTTCAATGAGCCCGAAAGAATACAGAGCCAAGAAGAGGGCACCACCAATGATAGGAACGATGAAGAGAAACATGATGAACTGAACAGCAGAGAGAAAGTTTTGCAAAGAAAGAATGATCCCACCTACGGGGGAAGTGGCCCTAGTGATCTTGTAATAAGGTTCGTCAAAAAGAATGAGGTTCTTGTTGAGTTGAATGTCCCTCGCCATATCATTTAGGCGATCAGATGTGTCGATCGGGTTGATGGCCTTCCACGGATGGAAAAATGCTTGAATTACTAAGCTAGAGGGAACATAGCTTAACCAAGCGCGATAAGCGTCAATTTTAGAGATGTCAAATAGAAAGGTGATTGATCCGGCAAAACCTAGCTCGAAAGGAAGCCGAACTGACACATCATTTGATAGTTCGGTTGTCTGAGTTATTGAAGCATTCACTTTCAAAGTGCTGGGCTGAGGCTGTCCATTCTCATCCTCACCAACGTATGAAAAACTCAGTGGTAGGGTGGTATTTGACGAGAGATTAGGATAATTGGTGAGAACGGAACTATACAATAGAGCTGAGAATGAGCCGGGTGTTTTTGACAAAGAATTAGCAATTTCCTCTCCCCAAATTGCCCTTGCAGTATCGGGGGATATTCCCAACATAGTAACATAGTGCAGTTTGTTGTTTTCTTGGAATGAAAATCCTGTAATTTTTACAACGCTGTATTCTTTAGTAGGCTTTCTGAAACCATAATTTTGGCTTATATCATTCACGTAGGTTGATACACTATTGAGGATAGCCAGGGTTTTGTTTTCAGGACTGGGGAGTGACGAATCAGTGTAGCCGGCAATCGTGGTGGTTACAGTGATCGTTGGCATAGTATTAGGATCGGTTTTGCTGAAGATGTAGTCCTGTTGGATTCCTTGTGAGACAACAAATCCTTGACTGAGAGTAGCAATTGCGATCGTTAAACCGATAGCTGTCAATAGGGTGTATCGGAGGTTTAGCCTCATGTAGCTCTTGGAAAAGGCCATAGAGTCCCGAAATCGCTGAAACGTCATTGCTCGCTTTTTCCCTTTGGACTGCATAGCAACTTGAGCCGTTCCGGTGATTATGAAAAACAATCCGATAGCCAAAAGCCCTAATCCAGAATAAGATAAAATGGGAAGAGGCACGAACAGCCACAAAACAAGTATGTTAGCAGATAGCAACACAATCTTGATTCCAAGTCCAATGACTTTGCTTTGGGTATGAGTATCGGCTTCCATGACAAGCTCCTTGCAATCACCGCACTCGGACACTTTTAAATTCTACACAAACGCGAAATCAAAACGACAAGAGTAAGAAGAGAAGAAAAAAAGAAAAAACAAGGCTAAGACGTGTGTAAAAAGGATTTTCTTGTGAAATCATCCTTCACTGCCCAAGCCATTGTGGGAGTAGTATGGAAAGCCGCCCACCCCTTATGTTTAGTAACAACTATTGCTCCAGCAGTTCCATCAATTAATGCCCGCATATCATCTAGAGCCTGCCGTAACGCGTGTTCCGCAGTTGGGCTGGTGAGAAGGTGTATCTTCGTTCTCAATCCTAGCATCGTCTTGATAATCCATTCGCCCACTCCCGTGGCGCTAAATGCAATTTCGTCATCGGCCCAAGTACCAGCCCCGGGAATGGGAGTATCCCCTATTCTCCCGATTTCTTTTCCGCGAATACCCCCGGTCGAAGTTGCTGCAGCCAACCGACCATCCTTATCCATAGCGACTGCTCCAACAGTACCTGTTTTTCCTTTAATGGAATCAGAGCCATTAGACAACCGAGTCAAGTAGCTCTCTAATAGATCTCTTGCCCTTGGAGTAATAAGTTCTTCAGGTTCCACTAGCTTAATGCCATTTTTTCTAGCGAATTCATGAGCACCCTCAGTGGTGTAAAGTAAGTGCTTGTCCTTTTCGAGGATCAACTTTGAAAGAAGAATAGGATTCTTAATCCTCGATACTCCCATGACACCCCCCATTCTACTTGTCGAACCGTCGATAACTAATGCATCCATCTCTACGGTTTTTTCAATTGTGAGCGCAGATCCGAGCCCAGCGTTCAGAATAGGGTTGTCCTCCATACAACGAACAGCTTCAACAACTGCTTCAAGAGCGGATCCAGATCTCAGCACGTCAAATCCAATTTCGACGGCTTCTATTACTCCATCATTATATTGCTCCTGTTCTCCTTGCGGAATCTTGCCAGCACCACCATGGACTACAATGATAGGGCCTCGAACGTTCATCGTGCGAACCTTGTGACTTAGATTAATGAATATTGGCTTTTCAATGAAGCAATAGAAAGAGCTTTTCCGTAATCATCCATATCATTTGGTGGGGTCACTGCTCTTGGTATTCAGTATTTTATCGATTTGATGCTGATGTTGCAAAAAGTGAATAATGGCGTGCTCAATCATTAGCTCACAGTCAAAAAGTTGACCCCAGCTTGTCTCGAATGGTATTTTCAACCCTTGAACAGCTACTTTCTGTAAAGCGTTGAGGGTTTCGACAGTATATTCAAACAGAGCGTCAAGTGCCGCGATGGCATCGCTTATAGACCGAAGCTGAATTGGAAACTTTTTCCTTTCAAGATTCAAATAACTTCTTCTCAAGTAATTGGCATATGTATATCCACAATAAAGCACATGACGAGTAATTAATTTCACTGAAGAAAACTCGGGGCCGACTTCATTCTGTTCGATTTTTCTTGAAAATTGTTGGGAAGAAATTGTTTGAAGATGTTCCTGGTAATTTCACAATGCAGATTCGTAAACATCAAGCAATGTGCCTAACCACCCTTCTCGATAGTTCTTCATTTCTGCAAATCTTGCAAAGCCTTATCCTAAAAAGGATATCCGGAAGCGTAAAAATAGAGAATAGTCATTAGCTTTCTTCTACTCACTCGAGACAGTCAGACAAACAAAAAGAAAATGGTCTCTCTATACGCAAACCATATCACTAGGGAGGGCTCCAAGACTTTTCAATTGGAATAAGATATGTGACCGCCGTTTGAATTCCGAACGATACCTTCGCATCGATCAAGAAATCAATACGTATTATACCCGGATTCATGAATAAGGAGAGAAGAGGAAGATCAATTAGTACTGAGAATGTCCAATTCTTAGTCTCGCCACTGTCCACCGTTCCCAGAGATTGACTCACGTTTGCTAATGATGTTCTTTCATGTGAAGAATTTGACGTGAAGAAAATTCCCAGTGTTGCAAGTATGCTCGTTAACTTAGCCTTGCCGTCATTTTCAATTGTTAGATTTACTACAATCACCATGCTTAGAAATTCGTAACCACCCGAAGTGTTTGCGACTTCATATTGAAATAGAGGGTCACTAGCATGCAGAGACAAATTTCTAGCAGTGTCTACGAATACAAGTCCCACGCCGATTCCTGAAGAAAGAGCTAAGAGGATCACAATTATGCTTAAGGCTTTCCTAACCACATTTTGCTCTCATCACCCGTGTATTAAATTGATTCCAAAGTGGTTGATTTGTCCGGCAGTAGAACTACTAGGGCAGTTCTTGCTACTACAATCAATTTGTTGAAAAGTCGTGAGACGCTAAGGTTATAGAAGATCCTTGAGAGGCAAGAAACATAATGACCATAAAATGGGAACTATTCCCCTACAGACAACCTAGGCCATTTCAAAAGGAAGCAATCGAGAGAATCTTCCAAGGCTTAGATAACAAGGGGAAGGGTGGTATTACTCTCATGCATGCGCCAACGGGTTCAGGGAAGTCAATCAATTCCTTGTTGCCCGCAATACAAACCGCGATTGCACGAGGAAAAAAAGTCGTAATTTTAGTGAATAGAGTCACTCAATCAGACCGATTTCTGGAAGAACTTGAAGAAATAAAGAAAAAAATGGGCTCATCAGTCAAGCTCCAAGCTAGTGCGCTACAATCAAAGCAAGATTTCTGTGTGTTCAAGTCTGCAAAGCAATACAAGGATCGGAAAGGAGTTTGGAGGGATTTGCCTTATCCAGCATTTATTGCGAATTGTGCGATTGCTAAGGCAACGAGAAAATGTCCCTACTATGCGAATTCTTACAAGAAGATGAAGCCTAGCGAAGACCTCAAAATGCTTATCGACAAGAGAGCAAACAAAATATATTCTCCTACAGAAGCAGTTAGAGATGGGCTTCAATGGGAACTATGTCCTTACGAAGTAATGAAAAAACATTCATCAACTTCCAACGTAATAATTGGAACATACGGTTATGTTTTCAACCCTGATTTGCAAACGAGCTTCTTGCAGATCACCAATTCCACCCTAGACGAATTAATCTTGATCGTTGATGAAGCCCATAACCTCCCAGACTTTATCAGAGAAGCCATGAAGTTTGAGTTATCGAATACGGATCTAGCAAAGGCACTGGCTGAGTATTCCCAATTCTCTTCTCATGCTTTCAATCAGACCAGTACTAATATGGATAAAATTCTTTGTCCTGCATGTGGATCTAATATTGAGCCGTTGCAAGCTCAACTAGATGAACGAATAGGGGTCTCATATTGCCAGTCTTGTAGGAAATCACCCGGAATGGATTTGTTAGAAAAAATTCAACAAATGTTCGCGATTTATGGATCAGCAAAAGACGGAGAGGTCGTGCCTAATCCTCTTAGTCCTTTTCCAGAAGAAATGCGGAAAAAAGCGAAGAGAGAAATGCAAATCCTTGGTAAGTTCGCAGCAAAGACCTTAGGACCAGAAGATATCAAAAATCCGAATTCGTCTCAAGGTTCTGAAAGACCCGAGTTAAGAGAGCTGGAGGGCGACTCTGCTACTTTACGAATTCTGTACTTCATAGATTATTTGGAAAAAATCACCGCAAATCCTTCAGAAACAGGAACTCAGATCAGAGAGGAATACGTAGTTTCATTCTCTGTCTTCAAAGATAGGAGGAAGTTCGTGATAGAATGTTTCGATCCAAGTCTGGTAAGCAAACGACTGTTCTCCAAGGTATACGGAGCCATCCTAATGAGCGCGACTTTGACGCCGCTAAACTATTATGCAGATGTACTGGGGTTACGAGATAAGGTTACTGAAACATTAGAATTACCTCAAGCGTTTCCTCGAAGAAACAGACTGCTTTGTTACGTCAAAGAAGCCGATATTGCCGGCAAACAAGACCTTTCAAGACCGACAAGAAAACATGAAATCATCAAGCAAATAATCAGAGCCGTTCTTGAAAGCCCAGCACGAACTGTTGGAATCTATACAAGAAGCTATCAGCTTGCCCAACTCGCAAAGCAGATTAGGACGAAAAGAGACGTGTTTTTTACAAATGCAAGAACAACGCCGGAGCAAGTAAAAGAGCATTTGGAACATTCCTCAAAAGCGGCGTTCGTTGCAGTTCAAGGGGGGAGATATTCGGAAGGAGTTGAATTCACCGATGAACTTGGTTCGATGCTTGACCTTATTTTGATTATTGGAATCCAGTTCCCGCCACCGACTCCTGTGCAGAAAGCCTACACACAGTTTTGTACTAAGCGATTCGGAGGAAAAGGATGGGACTATGCAAATCGTGTCCCCGCAATTGCCAAATTAGTGCAAGCCCTTGGACGCGCCCAGAGATCAGAAAACGACCGAGCGGCTTTAATCATTGCGGACAGAAGAATATCTCAAAACCAGAACATAAGATATTTCCCTAGAGAATATGTTGAAGAGTTGCAAGCTATAGATGTAAAATCACTGCCTCGCATTCTAACGCGTTTTTATGCAAAAAAGCATCACGAATCTCAAATCCGATAATATGCGTTTTTGCATGAAATACTAACAAACTTTCAGTTTTGTCGTTGTAAACGCCCTTTTTCGAAGGCCAAACACCAAACCTACATTAGTCTTCTAAGATCCTGATAATGCTTAGAACATCTAGGTACATACCCTGACGAATACATTGAACCTTAAGTTCGGCACGTTAGCACGTGGGGCGTACAAAACAAGTAATAATCACACAATTTACCTTACTACGGCGATTGCTTTACTTGGCGAAACTATCATTTCCAAGAACCTACCTAGCTAGTTGGGGCCTCGATATGACTCCTTTCTTAGCTTAGGGCTAATATAAACAATAAAGTGAGGAATAAATGGATTGGGAGAATGTATTGTTTCACGAATTGATGCCACGTGTACATCTTCAAGCGTTTCTTGGTCTAGGGGTGAGTCTTAAACGCAAACGCAAGCCGACCAGCAATGTTCACAATTCTGTTTCAATGAAATAAAAAGCTGTACTGATTTGCTTTCAAAGGAGAGGGGATCTCTTTTTCTAGCATCCATGTGGAGTACGAATGGTCATATTAATCTGTGAATTAGCGACAAGCATAAAAATATCTAGTGAAAAATAGGCATGGCTTTTGAAGCCCCGTCGTCTAGCGGTCAAGGACACCGGACTTTGGATCCGGTGACGGGAGTTCAAATCTCCCCGGGGCTACCATTTCTTATTATTTCCGAGAGGTTAGAGAAGAGTAGAAAAGAGTTTTTGGTAACCCTCAGTGGAAATGAATGGAATGGATTTTATCAAATTCTTGCTTTTCACTTAAACTATGAGAGATCTCATCTAAATTGGAAACCAGCACATTGAAAAAGTATGCAGATAATTCATTTATCAACGCAACCATCAATAATTCCTAATAAATTACCCTAGTGGTCAAAATGAGCCTGGCCTCAAAGATTCTGGACCCGAAAGAAGAGGATCATGCATCTCTTTTTCTCTATCTGCTTGTTAGCTATGTAGCAGCAATTTCGCTCTATTATGATGCAGCGGTTGGAGGACTCGTATTTCTGCCAATTTTTTTGCAACAATTCTCTCTACCAATTCTCTTTTTTATTCTGGCCTTAGATGCGGTGGTATTTGCGCTTTTCTGGTATTTGGTAACTAGAATAATAGATGAACCAGGAATGAAAAGCGTACTTATTTTATTTTTTACAACACTGTCATCACTGATCTTACTCAAGGCTTACATTGATAATTCAGGAATAAAGAACTCATTACTTGAGCAGACCACTATTCTACTTTTTTCTCTCTCCACCTATTCGCTCTACGGATTTGCGATCATCCTGTTTTCGGGAAATATAGTTTCAGACATACGTGGAAGAGTTCTAGGCATCTCAGCAACTAATGGATTGCTGTTGGCTGGACTTACAGAACTAATTATCGCAAGGGATTCAGACACAAGGTATGAGAAAAGCAAGATAATAGAATTCTCCATCTTTTTCTTTCTTATCGCAACGATAATCACGCTTGCACTCTGGTTTCAATGTGAAAACAGATTTCTCAAGGTTTTGCCAAGCAAGATCCCAGTCAAAGCCCTAACGGTTTATGATCAATGGATTCTATTTGGGATAACAGCTACCTCGTTGTTTCTAATAGCAAGCGGATTGCTACACACATTGATCTTGTCATATGGAGCCAGCTCAACATCGCAGTTGCGTGCTTACGCGTTCATTGTAGCCGCAACAGTTTTTCCACTTGCAGGTTGGTTCTCAGACAGGGTAGGTCGACATGTCTTAATAGTTCAAGCGGGGCTCAGTTCATTCTTTGCACTACTAGTCGCAATAGCGGGTCTGTCGAATCTGTTGGTAGTTTCTCTAGAAATTATTGGTTATTACTCGGCTATTGCTTACTTCATACTTCAGATCAGTGATTTAACTGCTCCCAAATTAAGAGGATTTGTGGGACTTTTCCTAACAATTATTTATTTCTTTGATTTCATAGGAGCAATAGTTGGATACTATCTCCTCGAAGTAATGGGGAATATTGGCATTTTTCTCTTAACCTTTGTCTTGTTAATCACTTCAATCAGCATCTCCATCATTGTTTCCAGTTTCGTTTTGATTGAACCGAGAGCAAGTTTTCTAATGGTAATTAGGGAAAATGGAACATTAGCGTATAGTAGGGGAACATTATTTCCGCATCTAAACGAAGAGCCAGATTTGCTTGCTGGTCTCCTCTATGCGATACAGACTTTCGCAAGCCAAGTTTCTCATCAGGAAGCGATCAAGAGCCTTCAGTTCGAGGAGGGGTTGCTCGTGATGCTCGTAAAAAGAGAAAAATACATTTTGGCGGTTTTCGCTAACCGACAGAACGCACGCATAAAAGAAAAACTAAAGGTGTTCATCAAAGAGATCGAGGCAATCCTATTACCAGAGCTTTCCAAGAGCACTTATCTTCTAAGAAACGAACAAGAAATTGATACACTCGTTTCTAAGTATTTTCCTGAATTAACTGAAAGTGATTGCTAATCAGAAAGCGACCTCAACTAATACAGCTTGAAGAATTGCCCTCTAGCCTTTCGTAAAGGGGTCGTGCGCTATCAATTCTGGCCGAGTAGAACTCCGACTATTCTGCAGAATTGATAACCATATTTGATATAAAGGGGGCGGGGAAAAAAAGTTTGCCGAGAAAAGAACGGAAGAGAACTTTTTTGCCGATGGTAGTCATTTCTTTTCGAAAATGTAGATCCCAAGGGGTATGGAAAAGGTGTGCAGTACCAGCTCCTTGATTGCTTCTAGATCAGATTTTGTAGGCTTCTGTCTCAGACCAAACATTAAGCCATGTTTGGTAGCCTGAATTTCATAAAATGCGGGGAGGACTTTTGTGGCATATTTTCTCCTAAGCCCGTCGCGAATTCTTTCAAATGTCTGAACATCTTGTTCTTCTAAGAGTTGAACGTAGAAATCATAATTTTCAGATCCGAAAAATTTCTGTGAAAGACGAATGTAGTATTTGGTTTGTCTATGACCTAGGAGGGAATGACTAAATTTTGAGATGATATTTGGGTGATCGATAATCATAAGCGTCGCCTTCACTAGTATAGTTCGCGCTGGTATAAACAGATCAACTTTGCGGGTGAAACAGTGTTTTTTTGCGACAATATTGAGTAATGCGGAAAAATCAGTAACAAGATTAAAAAACGTGATTGAGCAATTTTCCACAATGTATTGGAGTAAAAATGTGTTCGTTCGAACAATTGACCTCTCCCAGCTCCGGTCAGATATCGAAAACAACGCTACTCCAGAAGTGCAAGAAATCCTTCAGCCCATGCTCAAGGATTACGAGAAACTATTGGAAACGGGTGGGAAGCGAATCGAGACTCCACAAGAAAAATATCGAGTTATTATTAGATCAATTAGGCGGTTACAGAGACTGTCCCCTGAGCAAGAAAGAGAGGCTGTTCGGTATTCATTTAATTTGAACCCTCATCTTTTTGCGCGCGTTTTATGGGATAATGTTCAAGTTCTTAGTGAGTTTAACCTAAAGCTTGATTTCAAGCAATTATTCGAACTTTCAGTAGAATTCATTCTCAAAAGAGATATTCACTTTTCAAAAAGCGAAAAAACAGGATTGAAATTGATCTGGGATGCTCCGGACCTCCCAACTAAAACAGCCATTCGAAAAGGACTTAAGATGCTGCGGGGAAAACTTCCCAAGGATTTCACGGAAGGGACTCTTCTAAACGCCATATCTACTGCCAGAAAAGAATTCGACTTCAATTTCTTTGTCCAGCCAGATTATTATCGAATGGGGTTGAGTTTTTTCAACGCGATACTCTTCATTGATTATGGCCAGTATCCGCAGATCAGTATCGAGCACCCATATCTAGAAAAAGTAACAGCGTTCTATGATTTCCCGAGATTATCAAACGCACTGAATGTAGCTCTTCATATACCTGAGGGTCGAGAGGATGATCTTAGCGCCTCTGTTAAACAGAATCCAATGGTCAAACGGGCATACTTTTTCAAAGTTGATCACGAATATCGCGTGTCTAATGCCTTGTGGTTTGAGTTGAAGAACGATAGATGGTTTGTTAGGGAAGACCAAATTTTCACGTTACTATTTTCAGTCCCAGATGAATCCTTGGACCAACTCGTTGATTACCAACCAAACACAACACTATACTATTGGCGTGAACCCTACGAGTCATTCCCTGACCGCGGCGAAAGGCAAATGGAAACCATAGATCAAGAGATATTACGATTAATTGAAAACATTAATCCTTCAATTTTAAGCCGAGAAAGAATTTTTAGACCAACGCCATGGAGCACCTACCTATATGTACAAGATTTCGTGTCTCGAAGAACTGTCAATCGCCTTTGGGATGAGCTATTCGAAACCAAGATTTTGCAATGGTACGTAGATGTCGAGCCAATGACACCTTATCTTTACACCTTCTGGATTAGAGATCCCTCATTTCATCAACAAATCGCCATTAAGCTCCTGTTAGACTACATTCCTAACGCTTACATCTCGATTGGAAGAGACCTACATGACCCGTATGTCATTCACATGTACGGAGAAATAACAATCCCACGTGAGACTCGCTTACCTCACATGCTAAATGAATACTTCTCCAGAACAGCAGAAGAACGAACTGTTTGGGTTTCAGGGGTGCGCAAAGTGATGCCATTCGCACCATTCAGACTATCATCCCGATGGAATGAAGAAGAGAAAAAATGGAGATGGGATGACGAAATGTCTGAAATCCAAATAGAGCCAATAGAGTAAACCAAAGGAAATAAAAGAAAGAACAAGAAAGAGCGTTCTCGGTTTAGAGGAGAAAGGGATCAAAAGGTGTAACCCAAATCCTTGACCACGTCATCCAGCTCTTTGGTTAGTTGTGATTCTAAAACATTGATCAAGCTTCGCCTACGCTTAAGCACCATGCCTTCGAAGATTTCAGCAAAGTTGTAAACCAAGCGATCAATGCCCTTAGTTCCTCTCTCATATCTAACCATATAGAGAAAATCGTTGAAGGTATACATTGAAATGCTAAAGTCACTAAAGCGAATGTCCCGGATCTCATGGGACAGAGCCTGCTTAGCATATGTGTTGATGGCGCCCAGTAGCACTGCATAAAGAGAGTGCTTATCAGGGTTTTTTCTCTGGTTGTTTGACCACTCGTAAATGATTAACTGAGTTGGCTTGTGAACGACCCAGAGATCCATAATTCTGGGATGCGTGGATGAAAGATTCTGGGGATACTTGCCAAAACTTTTGAATTTCTTATTTGAACCCTTTCTCATCACTTCACCAGCGCTCTTTTTTTCGATCAGACCCTAAGCCTCCATGACGGGGATGTTCTGATTTATTATTACTACTTGGTCTTCGATGAGACGAGAAACGTACTCTTGAATGATTTTTAGAGATTCTTTATCAAGATCGAAGGGGATTTCAAAGCAAACTTTATTCTTAATCATCTCAGGTCGCAGAATTAGTTTCCCCTGATTTGCGAGGGAAAGCAAAGCAAGTAGCGCTTCGAATTTGCTGTTCACCAATTCCTTCTTTATTTGCACAAACTCACTTGTTTCTTTTGATTCACGAGTGCTCGCAGTCTGAGGCATTGAAATCAGAGGAATTACTACGATCTGCTTCTTCATTAATTCAGGTTGCAACATTTTACGCACCCCTAATCCCAGCTCCCAGTGGTGGGAATGGGCTCATCAAAAATGCCAACAGCAATACTATCCCAGCTACCAACATCCGGTCCAGGATCATAAAGTCCAACGCTAATGCTGTCCCAGCTCCCAGTGCTTGGCTCAGGCTCAAAGGTTCCAACGCTAATGCTGTCCCAGCTCCCAGTGCTTGGCTCGGGCTCAAAGGTTCCAACGCTAATGCTGTCCCAGCTCCCAGTGCTTGGCTCGGGCTCAAAGGTTCCAACGCTAATG
>JALTMP010000007.1 GCA_027001645.1 Candidatus Heimdallarchaeota archaeon | reverse complement strand
GTTTTATTGTCTATAAACTTGTTACCATTTGTAATATTATACCCTGGTTCCCCTTCGCTTTCTACTAGCACATTCATTCCAATTCCTGCTGGTCTTAATGTCTTGCTTGCAATATATTCAAGCACGTAATCGCGAGGTTGCTGAGTCCCCCAATATGTGGTGTCATTTTGTTTTGCATTTCCTCCACTAGATTCTGTAGGCGTATATGTTGGTGCTTTATCTGTTGTAGAGTTAGTATTTGCATATCCAATGGACCAGGTTGTTGTAGTACTACCCGAATTGTTTGCGTATATGATGAAGAAAACATAGGATCCAGAAGCGTTTGTATATGTATTTTTTTGATCTAACTGGATGGGTGTTGGAAAACTAAACTGGAACTCTTCAGAGACCACTCCTCCTAGTATTGTGCTATCACTCGTTACATACGTTGCTTGTCCGAGGCTATACTGCGGGTATATTGAACCATTTACATCTATGCTCGCATTCCAGACTTCTCCAACAATTGTTGAAATATCAGGCGAGTTTATGGGAGGAACGCCCGTTACGTTGAAGCTAGAGATACTAATACTTTCAGTAGTTCCACTGGATGCCATATCTGAAATTATGACCGATTGAGCAATAACAAGACCATTCAGATCTTGGACATCAATCTGGGTCTCAAACGTGTAATTTGTTTCACTCAAATATGGAAGCAGATCGAAAGTAGCGTTGAATTTTGAATAACTAATCGTTGCATTTGAGAATGGAACAATCTGAATGCTACTATTGTCTCCAAGACCCAAATACGTAGTATTATCCGTTTTTAGTTCTCCTTGAATAAGAGTAAACTGTCCTTCAGATTGATTTGTTTGCTGAGACATCAGCTTTGTCAAAGTACTTTTTGATTTTCTTGCATCAGATTTATCACGCGGGGTGGTGGTCTGATTATTGTACGAATCTGGCCCATTAAGAGATTCATTACCTTTTTGAGAAGAAATAATGTCATTTGCTGGTGAGGGCAAAACATTGGAAACCCCCGTATTCTGCCCTACTATTAATTGGAATACTACTAGGAAAAATAACGTTCCAATAAGAATATTGAACAATGTTTTTTTGAGGCCCTTCACTCTTATCATTTTCTATAAATCTTATTATTAAAAAGTACTGTACCTCGAATGTAATCACTTGACCAACATGTAACTAACTCCTTATTTTGCGTGGCATTAATTCGTAAACTCTACTAATTCTTTGAATAAGGAGATTATGGGTTTAGATATCGAGCTTCTAAGATTTCTTGTATTCTGTCTGTGTGTTGGCGGAATACTCTCATCGTGATTCCAGCCGCTGAAATGTCTCTGTTTGCTCCTATGAGAATGTAGTCCCCTGCGTTGGAGAGGATTGTGAATCCCTTGTCACCTCTAATCATCATTTCACTTAAGTTGCCATGATCCAGTCGGTGAGTTACCATCTCTCCTGTGTTAAGAACTGCCGCTGAGACCGCTGACAACAAATCTGGGTCCGCGCGTTTCCCCGCAAAGAAAGCCAAACTTTCCCCTTCTTTGGATACAATTGCTATTGCCTCTAAATCACATAAACTAGTAATTTCTTTGAGAATCTTTACGAGTTGCTCCTTTTGCATGGGTGTGAGATCAATTGAAGACATCTATGGTAACCTCTTCTTATTTCTGCTTAAAGTTTTATTACTACTTAGAATTATGCTTTTTTTTCTGCTTGAGAAACCAGTTGTAACTATTTTCAATGTATTTGCTCCTTTTTGAAAGGGAATGTTCCAAGATCATTTTATATTTGTTTCAAGAAGCGCCAATGATGATCAAGCTTGGCGAGAAAATGACGCTTGAGGAGATTGAACGCACTTTTGTAGATGTCCCTTCTCTCGTTACAATTCCGGAACAAACGCTGGCCCGAATTGCCAAATCGAGAGCATTTCTTGAAGATCAGATTAATCAAGATCAGGTAATGTATGGTGTTAACACCGGTTTTGGAAGGTTAGCAAATACATCCATTCCCCATGAAGAAATAGAGCAATTGCAATTGAATCTGATCCGTTCTCATGCTGCTGGAAGGGGGCCTATCATTCCTTTCAAGATCACTCAGTTGGCTCTTATATTACTTG
>JALTMP010000006.1 GCA_027001645.1 Candidatus Heimdallarchaeota archaeon | reverse complement strand
CAATATAAGCAAGAAAAAATGCAAAATTTGGTATATTCTGCAAGGCACGAGGAAAACATTCCACTATGTAAGACATGTCCGGAAACACTAGTACATAAGAAATGCTGTGATAATTCACCTTTTTCTTAAATTTAAGAGTGAAAAAGTCACCAATGTATTCAAAGGAATATGGGAATCCTCCTTGAATGCATGTGGTAGTAGAGTGGATTCCCGTGTAGAAAAATAGACAAGCGCAAAAGTAGAAATGATTGGGTGTGAATAAAGGATGAGTGGACACATGAGAGCGAACATTAAGATTCGAATCGAAGATAAGGAGCGAATAGAGAAGCTAAGGGCTAAATTATTGCTGATCGGAGTAAAGCTAAGCCAAGAAGAGCTTTTGGGAAAGCTCATAGAACTTGGAGAAAAAGAACTACTTCAGATCTTAGAGAAACCTACACCCATGAGTAAGAGGAAAAAAGAACAGATTTTAGCAAGAGGATTTGATTTGCCAGTAGTTAGAATGGAAGAAATGGACGAAATCATCTACGGGGAATCATGAGCTTATTTTGTCACCTAATTCGAAAGCCTTGTGTGCTTGCTCGTTTGGGAGGGGTACGGAACGTGGATTCCCTTCAAGCATCAAAACAGAAACACTAAATTTTTGTCATTTGCTGATTGTGTCATTAACTCGGTTGCAAATTCCTTAATAAATTCACGGATTGCAACCCTAGATCGGCATTTTTCGAATTGGGCAAGAATCATTCCTAAAGAAAGCTAATGCTTGGTTTATTCAAAGAGTTCCTAGTAAAGCTCTTCTTAATGGAATAACTAGACAGGGGAAAACTATAATCCTCAACAAGCATCAAGACACATAAGTTGAAGTGGTGGGGGTTGTGGGATTTGAACCCACGACCAACCGGTTTCTTCCTAGGGGCGTTTTTTGAAACGCCGAGTCTGGAGCCGGTTGCGCTACCGGGCTGCGCTAAACCCCCTGAGCCACGAACGCAGCCGTAGGAGAAAACGCTTGCGTTTTCCCATGCACTTTGGTTTCTTACACGTTTTTATTTTTTGCCATTCGAAATGAAAACCCTAATGCAAATAAGACCAAGAAATCTCTCGTCGATCTATTTCAAACGAAGGCTAGGTTTGCGAGATAAAGCAGTCAGGGCACACTCTCTTTGTCGAAACAATCGGTTTTCTCCCTCGATCTTGGGTCAAACGAACAGAAACAAAACGAGCACAGTTTGAACAGACCCACTTCCGACAAACAGCACATTTCATGTGTTCGTAACCCGGAAATTCCTCTTCCAAACAAACTTCACAAACAACCCTTGGAGGGGCGACTAGACTTGACATTCAACTAATATAATTACATTGAGAGATTTATGATTTTGTCTTAGTGAAGAAGGAAAAATGAAAGAAAAATTGAACTAATTGCTCAGAAGTATAGAAACAATAAACAAGGAAAGGAAAAAAGTCCTAAGAAAATCAGTCTTCCACCTTGTGAACCCAACCGAAGGGATCTTCTTTTTCTCCGTACTGGATAGCGGTGAGCTCGTCATATAGTTGCTTGGTAATCGACCCAACCTTACCATCATTAATGACATATTCCTTGCCTTCATAATACAAGCTACCAACAGGAGTAACAACTGCAGCGGTTCCGCAACCAAAAGCCTCCGTAAGAGAACCGGATTCAATTGCTTCAACAACTTCGTCAATGCTAATCCTTCTCTCTTCTGCCTTGTAGCCCAAGTGGGGAGCTAGTTGCAGAATGGAATCTCGAGTAACCCCGGGAAGAATGGTACCGGTCAGAGGAGAAGTAATCACCGTGTCATCGATGACAAACATCATGTTCATAGCACCAACTTCCTCAACGTACTTGTGCTCCTTCGCGTCAAGCCATAGAACTTGAGAAGCACCGTATTTCTTCGCGTCGAGATTGGCAATAAGGCTTGCAGCATAGTTTCCACCAGCTTTGACCGCACCCGTACCACCTGGAGCAGCTCTTGTGTACTCCTTGGTCACATAAATCTTCACAGGATTGAATCCACTCTTAAAGTAAGGCCCTGACGGGGACAAAATAATGTAGAAATAATACGAATCGCTAGGATGAACACCCAAAGCGGCTTCTGT
>JALTMP010000005.1 GCA_027001645.1 Candidatus Heimdallarchaeota archaeon | reverse complement strand
CCAGGAGTAGCCTCAAATGTTTCTGCACTTATTGTCGGATCATTAGGGATCGTTGATGGATAGCGATATGGAAGAAATTGCTTTGTATATACAGTCTCTCCTTCATACCAATCTATTGGGCTTAAAGTATATTCTGAATACTCCTTGCTTAAATTTGATGCTTTTTCACCGTTTTGAATTTGTGGAGTAGTTACTGCTGTGTTAGTTTGAGATTCGCTATAATCGTCAGGGATTATATCAGGAATATTTTGGTCAGCAGAATCATTTGGCACTTCCGGAATGGACGTGGGAGATTCATAAACATTGTCGCTGTTTGGTATGCCATAAACAGGCGAACTCATTATTGTTTCAAAGAACAACAAAGCTAGTAAAATGATTATTCGTGCTCGTCTATTGCTTAATAAGGAAATTGCATGTGTCAATTAATACACCTCCAGTTCTCTCAGCCGGGAAACCTCCCAAACTGTTTAGAGTGTGAGATTAAGAAGAAAAGGAGGAGAGTTCAAAACCTCCCTATTTTGACCATTTTCTGATTGTACTATTCATGATGAATGGGCCTACCGGCGTTGCGAACATGATGAAGCCTACACCGAATAGGCCTATGAATAGCCACCAGTATCGAATGAAGAAACTCACTGTCTTACCCACGAACTTGATTGGCCCAGCCAGGAAACTGAACTTGGTCTTTGCGATTTTGCCCGCAGCATCAGTGAAAAACTTCGTCGTTTTTGCTGAGGCCCGATAAGTAAAGGCACCAAACTTTGAGGCAAGTGATGGAGTTGAAACTGCAGCACTAATCACTGCTTTTGTTGCCATGCCCCCTAGTGAATCGGCTGCTTTTGCGGTCGAACGGACGAGCCTTGCTCCGCCTTTCAAAGCTGACAGTCCGATGCCCTTGGCAAAGGAAAATGTGCCCTTCTTGCTGATTCTAGAAGAAAGTGTTGTGCCGATGCTACCAAGGCCTCCTACCGCGTCGAGGACAGCAGGGAAAATAAAGGCAGCACCTTCTTCCTGAAGTGTTTCATCTATGATCTCACGAATAGCGGTAGCGGTGGTTTCGTCCATTGCCACGGTTAGTGCTTCGCTTGTCACAGTCTCAGTATTCGCGTCGATCATTACAGTGTAAGGCTCGTACCCCTTGACTTGCTCAATATATCTGGCCAGCCACGAATAAATAACCTCCGTCATGTTGTCCGTACCTAGTGCTCCCAGTTCCTTTGCATCATCGGCCTCGTCGTAAAGCACATCCTCGTCATCAAAGTCAATTAGTCTCTTGTAATCCTTTGAATAGGCTGAATCAATAGTTCTTGTTACCAAACTTGTAGAGACAAGGGCCGAGGCATTACCACCAAGCATGTCAATAGGCTTGATGTCGGGCTCGTCAACTGTCGTCTCATCAAGGGTGTCAACAGTCAAGTTCTCGTTTGTGGGCGTATATTCAGCTCCATAAGCACCAGCGGCACCAAAGCCAAAAGACGATTCAGATTTCGAGGAATTGTCCTGCATTTCCCAAAGCAGCACCACCTCAGCATATGGGGTGTACATTTCTTCAATACTCCCTATAGGATCGCCCGTGATTCCATTTAGAAAGTAAAACACGTGCCTTGGCCCAATGCTCAAGGCGAACGAAATAGATTCCTTGTGCACGGAGTTCATTGAAAGGAAGGGAGTGTAGTTTTCACCAGTGGGATCATAGGTGAAATTCACAGTCCCAACCAAGTCTATGAACCCTTCCATGTTCCATTCTGTTTCTTGTGCTTCTGCAGCAGGAAGCGTGAAGGACATGGTCCAACCATGTATTCCTATAACAAGCAGAAGCAGAGAAGCAATTACTGCAACCTTGATTTTATTCAATAGCAAAACCTCCTAAGGTTCGTGCGAGAATCGGAAGGAAAGAATATGAATGGCTGAGGTGCTGGTGCACTCTCCTAGCCCCCCAAAACATCATCAGCATAAATCAGCATAAAAAACAAGAATCCCGCATGACTATTCGAAAGCTTGGAAAAAGAACAAGAACAAGAACAAGACGAAAGAGACCAAAACCTAGAAAACCACTATACGAAAACAACAAACCATACATGTGGACAACCCGCGAACAAGACCGCGACTCGGTTCTG
>JALTMP010000004.1 GCA_027001645.1 Candidatus Heimdallarchaeota archaeon | reverse complement strand
AAACCGCATTACCATTTTTGTAATAGTAAAGTGGCTTAATTCCTAATCGATCTCTAGCGAGAGTGATCGACGAGCGGTTCAAGTCCATTATTGCGATAGCAAAGATCCCATCAATCTTCTTAGCAAAATCCAACCCGTACTCCTCATAGGCATGAAGAATCACTTCTGTGTCGGAGTGAGTCTTAAACGAGTGACCCTGTTTCTCCAGTTCTTCCCGAAGCTCCATGAAATTATAAATCTCACAATTAGCAACAATCGCAACACTATCATCCTCATTCCAGATCGGCTGATTCCCACCCTGCACATCAATAATACTAAGACGAGCATTGGCAATGGACCCAAACTTAGAACTTGCAACGCCCTTGTGCTCGGGACCACGGGCATGTAGCGAATCGATCATTTTTCTAGCAAGAGACGGGTCATCAAAACCATAGAATCCGGAAATTCCGCACACAAACATCCATGAAAAAAAAACAATATAGAGTTTCCTCATGAGTGATTTTTGTCAACACTGAGACAGATTCTTGCAACAAAGAACAAAAGCCATATTTCTCCTAAGCCCGTGAGAATCGTATGGGCATTCGAGTCGCGGTCATCCCGGCAAGAGAAGGATCAAAAGGTATTCCGTGGAAAAACCTACGCCAAATTGGCCATAAACCATTAATTGCACACACAATAATCGAGGCAAAAAAGTCAAAGCTCGTCGACAGAGTAATTGTTTCAACAGATTCAGAAAGAATTGCCAAGATTGCAAAAGAATACGGCGCTGAAGTCCCTTTTTTGCGACCAAAAGAATTAGCAGATGATAAAACACCACTGGCCGCGGTAATGCATCATTTCTTACAATGGGCAAAAACACGAGGATGGAAAGTTGAAGCGCTAATTATCCTAGAACCTACATCCCCCCTTAGAACCGCACAAGACATTGATAATGCAATACTGTTATTCGAACAAAAACAAGCAGATACAGTAGTTTCTGTCGAAAAAGACACCAGTCTGTGGTGGTCAAAAAATGAAGAAGGATTCGGAATACCCCTCCAAAAAAGCCGAGTAAACCGCCAATACATAAAACCAAAGTTCAAGGAAAATGGAGCCATTTTCGTAACAAAACCAGAAGCCGTAACCATAGACACAACAATCGGAGAAAAAGTAGCCCTCTATGAAATGCCGCCAGACCGATCAATTGACGTAAATACGTTTTGGGACCTGTGGCTTGCAGACATAACACTTCGAAGAGTCAAGATAGTGTTTCATTTCAAAGCATCAGCAGAGCTGGGATTTGGACACTATTACAGAGTCTTATCCATCGCCGACCGGCTGTACTCTAACAATGTATTACTCCTCTGCTCAGAATATGATGAGCTCCTTGAGGAGAAAATCTCCTCGATCGGTTACCAATACATACTTGCCAAGGAACCATTAGAAGTCATCGAAAGGGAAAAGCCACAAATCCTCATTAATGATGCTTTGGACACAACAAGGGAATTTATGAAAAAAGCAAGAGATGCTGTTCCATTAATCATCAATTTTGAGGACCTGGGAGAAGGAGCACTACTAGCGGATCTTGTTTTCAATGCACTCTACGAAGAATTCTCGATTCAGAAGAACCACTATGGAGGCTCACAATATGCAATCTTACGAGAAGAATTTCTATTTCTCCCAAAGCACGTGATTCGGGAAAAGACCAAACTAGTAACAGTCACGTTTGGAGGAACAGACCCCAATAACGTAACATTGCATACCATGAAAGCCCTCCCCAAGAGCTTCCCCGAGATCACGTTCAGATTCATTCTAGGACCGGGATATGCTCACAGTAAACAACAGATCCGAAAGCTTACCAAAAACTATCCTAATGTTGAGTTGATAGAAGACACAAATAAGATGAGCAAGCATTTATCAGAGCCAGACATAGTCATAACCTCAGGAGGAAGAACCGTTTTCGAGGCCGCAGCCGCAGGAACACCTTGCATAGTAATCTGCCAGAACGAACGAGAACTCAGACACCGTCACATAACGTCAAGAGATGGAGTAATCAACCTTGGCCTATTTGCAAAAGACCAGACAATTCAAAGATTAGTAACGGTCATTGAAACGATAAAAAACGACGCCCAGATTCGTT
>JALTMP010000003.1 GCA_027001645.1 Candidatus Heimdallarchaeota archaeon | reverse complement strand
GTTGTAGAAAGCTTTTGCAGCTTTTTTGCCGACCTCTTGAGCAGGTACACCTCTTTCCCCAATGTTGTCAGCCCCTATCATTACATTATCATTCCTATGGTAGACCAAAATGGATGAACCTGGAGAGATCGAGTTTACCGTAATTTGTGTAATGTCATTTGCATGTATTCCTTGCATTTCAAGGAATTTGATGGCGGCCATGTATTGTCTTTCGGCTACGCTGGCCTTGTGTAAGTGTTTACTTTCAATGGATATGATCTTGGGATTCGACTCGGATGGTTCGACTGGTCTGGTGAGAATAAGGGGAGACGTAGAAGAGTTTGGCTGAAAAGAAAGAGTTACTCGCGCACCCCCTTGAGGGTAAAAACCATATCTTCTTGCTTGGGCGGAAACAGCAAGACCAAAATGTTTTAGCAAGGGAAACGTTATTTCATTCAAATATTCCAATGTGGGAGCCCATTTGCCGTGGGTTGCGCCACCAATTATTTCGACCTGAAATTCGTGGCGTACAGCCAAAGCAAGGTTTTGAAGTATTTGGCATATGAGTCCAATACTACCTGCAGTGGGAACTTCGGTCTTCACGATCGAAGAAGCCACCCCAAGGTCTTGTGGCGGGAAGTATTCGATTGTTTTTGATCCAATTTTAGCTCCTTTCAGCTCGCCACCAATTATGGATTCGACTAATTTCAATCCTGCTAAGTGCTGGGCTCTAAGACCCGGGTTTTTTCGATTGGCTCTGATATTAGTTATCTTTAGAGGTGTTTTTGTTGCCACTGCTAAGGGGAGAGCGAGTCTAAGGATTGATCCACCACCTTCCCCATAAGAGCCATCTATTTCCACGAGAGTGTTCACAAGGGTGGAATGGTTCACCATGGTTTAAATGAGTAGAGTTTTGTAACGCGTTATGTGATTTAGGGCTTGAAACCACAAAATAGGGGGATCATGCTTCAATGGAATGGTGGGCCCGCCCGGATTTGAACCGGGGATCTCCACGATTTTCGCAAAAATAGTGCTTAGGTTTTGCCCCGAACGTGGAATCATGCCAAGCTAGACTACGGGCCCTTGGAGCTTCGTTGGTCGATTGCATTTTTGGAATTTTAATGATTTCTATCATGTCTCATTCGCATTGGCTTAGAGCGGATAAGGTTGCATGTTTTATTTATTCGGCTTTCGTGTTTGTGGGATTCTGGGGTTTTCTTGCATGAACGCCTCTTCAATATTGGGCAAGAGTTCTGGGAGATACGAGATATCAGGCAAGGAGAGAAACGCTTGTTCTCTAAGATCTTGGGTCACATGTCGTTCTCTATTGATATGGATGGTTCTAAGACCTATGCGAGGAGGATAAATGATTTCAGCGGGGGAATTACCGATTAATAGACTAGTTTCAGGTTCTCCGCCTGTTAGCTTGAGCATTCTAACATAGAATAGCTTTGTGTGTTTTGTAGCTTGAACAACGTCGATTCCGAGGATGCTATCAAAGTAGTGATCGATTCCTCCTCCAACGAGTATTCCTTTGACGTGTGAAGTGTGACCGCTACTTGCTACATGCATCTTGTATCCCATGCTTTTGAGTTGCTCGAGAACCGCTGGCACTTCGGGATAAATTGCGTCGATTTTTGAGGCAATGGAGAACTCCCAAGGCCTTGTTCTAACGATTCTTGGATTTTTTGGCGGACTGAGCCTTCGGTAAAGTCGCTCGACAAAATAAGTGTCGTACTCATCAATTCTTTGTATTAATGGTCTGCCGGTCTTTGGTGTACCGTTTCTTTTCAAATAGCCAAAAGCGACTCTTTCCCACTCTTTTAAGGCCCGATCATAGCGCCTTGAGGCTTCGGCCTCAGACAGTCCAAAGTCTTCAATAAGGTGTCGTATGGTTACCCTTCGGTATTCTTCCGTGATTTTATCAGAGTCAGCTAGAACTCCGTGCAAGTCGAAGTAGAGTGTGAGGAGGGGCATGGATTCATTACTCCTTAAGATACTATACGTATAGATCTGCATGATTCTTTTAGACCTTTTAGGTTGCTTACAAGGTAAATTGCAATTCTCCTAAATATTGGTTTAAAATTCCTTTAAGGAACCTTCCTGAAGGCGGGTCCTACTGGATTAATCTTGCTTTCGCA
>JALTMP010000002.1:818-2130 GCA_027001645.1 Candidatus Heimdallarchaeota archaeon | reverse complement strand
GGCATAGGGTCTGACTTTGGCTGGGCCTTTGCCAAGGCACAGCTTGCAGCTGGCTCAAGGCTGCCGCTAAAGGGCAATGTCTTCATAAGTGTGAGGGACGAAGATAAGCCCCAGATAGTTGAGGTGGCACGGGAGTTTCAGTCCATGGGCTTCCACATAATAGCAACAAAGGGCACAGCAAGATACCTGAAAGAGCACGGCATAGAGGCAGAGCCGGTGCTTAAGGTCATAGAGGGCAGACCCCACATAGTGGATCGCATAAAGAGCGGTGAGATAGATATGGTCATAAATACATCCTTCGGTGCGCAGAGTGTGAGGGACTCCTACTCCATAAGAAGGACATCTGTAGATATGGGCATCGCCTATGTTACAACAGTTGCGGCTGCCCATGCGGTGGTAAGGGCAGTAAGGTCTCTTATGGAAGAGCGATTCCGTGTTAAGTCCATACAGGAATACCACAAGAGCACCACAGGTTGAGGTTGCCAGCCTCTATGAAGAGCAATAATGAAGAGCCGCTCCACAGCCTTGTGGAGAAGATGTTAAGACCCCTTGAGCTCGCCTCAAGGGATGGCTACCGAAGGCTTCCAGCCATAAAGAACCTCTCCATGCCTATACTAAACCTGTGCGAGAAGGCACTTAGGCTTGCTGCCGATAAGGAGCAACGAAGACAGATAGAGCACATAAGTAAGCTCTTCCAAGAGTTCGACACATCAGAGCCTGCACGGCAAAGGGCTATTGTGGAGCAGGCTATAGCCGAGGTGCTTGCTCTCTATGAGTCCGCTGTGGAGAGGGCCTGGCGGGTGCTCAACAGTCCTGTGGAGGAGCTTAAAGGGGTGGGAGCCAGCCTGAGCAAAAGGCTTAGAAAGAAGGGGCTTAACAATGTGGAAGACCTGCTCTACTTTCTTCCTATCCGTTATGAAGACAGAAGCTCTGTAAAGAAGATAATAGAGCTTGTTCCCAACGCCTGCCAGACCGTATATGCCACAGTGCTTGCCAGCGGAGAGGCCTACTATGGCAGAAGGAGGCTCTTTGAGGCACTTGTGGGCGACGATACAGGGGTGCTCAAGCTAAAGTGGTTCAACTACAGGGCAGGCTACATGAAGGCTGCCTACAGAAAGGGCAGACGGCTAAGGCTGTTTGGGCAGGTATCAACCTTTGGCGGACAGAAAGAGGTTGTGCACCCTGATGTGGAGTTTCTGGATGGGCAAGCAGCCGAGGAGCCTGAAGCCATTGTGCCCATCTACTCTCAGGTAGAGGGGGTGCATCAAAAACGGCTCAGAAGGGTTGTGGCAGAGGCGGTCAGGGCTTATTC
>JALTMP010000002.1:0-808 GCA_027001645.1 Candidatus Heimdallarchaeota archaeon | reverse complement strand
GGCTCTGTGCCGCAGCGGCTTGTAGAACGCCACAACCTTATGCCGCCACACAGGGCGTTGAGCCTGTTGCACAGCCCCACCAGCGCAGAGACAGAGCTGATAGGGCGTGCAAAGCGAAGCCTTATAATGGATGAGCTCTTTGCCCTTGAGTGTGGGCTCATGTTGAAGCGTGCAGGGCTTAAACGGGAGGGCGGAGCGGTAATAAAGCCACAGGGCAGGTTGCTGAAGAGGCTTGGCAAGCTTCTACCCTTCGAGCTTACAGAGGCACAAAAGCGGGTGCTTGCAGAGATAAGAAAAGACCTCTCCGAGCCTTACCCGATGAACAGGCTGCTTCAGGGTGATGTGGGATGCGGCAAGACCATAGTGAGCTACATAGCCATGGTCATGGCTGTCGAGTGCGGATGGCAGGCAGCCCTTATGAGCCCTACAGAGATACTCGCCGAACAACACTACCTTTCCACACGCACCTATTCAGAGAAGCTCGGCATAAAGAGCGTGCTGCTCACAGGCGGGCTAAGCAGAGCAAAGCGCAGCCAGTGCCTTGAGCTTATAGGCTCTGGCGAGGTGCAGATAGTAATAGGCACCCATGCACTCATACAGCAGGATGTAACATTCCACAGGCTGGGTCTTGTTGTCATAGACGAGCAGCACCGCTTTGGCGTGGTTCAGCGCAAGCTGCTGAAAGACAAGGGCACACGCAGAGAAGACGGCACAGTGCTATCGCCAAACATACTGGTTATGACGGCAACCCCAATACCGAGAACACTTACTATGACGCTTTTTGGAGACCTTGATGTCTCTATAATAG
>JALTMP010000001.1 GCA_027001645.1 Candidatus Heimdallarchaeota archaeon | reverse complement strand
GTAAAGATTCTCAAAGAAATTACTAGTTTATGTGATTTAGAGGCAATAGCAATTGTATCCAAAGAAGGGGAAAGTCTGGCTTTCTTTGCGGGAAAACGCGCGGACCCAGATTTGTTGTCGGCGGTCTCAGCGGCAGTTCTTAACACCGGAGAGATGGTAACTCACCGACTGGATCATGGCAACTTAAGTGAAATGATGATCAGAGGTGACAAGGGATTCACTATCCTCTCCAACGCGGGAGACTACATTCTCATAGGAGCAAACAGAGACATTTCTGCAGCGGGAATAACCATGCGCGTATTTAGACAACATACTGATAAAATCCAAGAAATTCTTGAAGCGAGATATCTGAATCCTTAGGAAAAAGAATAATAGAGATTAAGAGTATTATCGCACTAAATAAACTAGTGAAGGATGCAAAGAGGCAGATAAAAAAGAAAAGCATGAAAAAAAGATGATATGTCTTGATAGAAAACCGATGAAGTTGATTAAGAGTGAAAGCATTAAAGAGTAAACAAGTCCATACATTAGTCTGGTTCATCCTTGTATTATTAATAATTCAAATAGGGCTAGAGGAAAATATTACTGGGACCAATAACTTGATACCGAGCCAACCGGTGGATTCACTGTCTACTAAGGGGGATACAAGTGATTCATCTTTTCGGGAATATGGCCAAGATAGCCATTCCCTCCCCAGTTCTCAAACGAAGGGAGAACGACTTGGTCGAGCAAAACTTACCTCTCAATTGACCAATCAATCAAGCGGTGCTTTCACTTTAGTGGAAGGGGAAACAAAAGTAGATAATACTTCATATAATGGATTAACAAATGGAAGCAGTATTCAGGTTTTACCTTTTTCTAATGCGAGTGTCAGTTACTCAGAATTCAATACAACGTTTGACCTGGTTCCCTACCTTACAGAGACAAATTACTCCTTCCAAGATACTTTCAGCAATTTCAGGACATTAGATGGAATAGTAGTAGCTCAATCAGTAGAATTAAACGAACTTGCGCCAGGAGGAATGACCGATAGCATCGATATTTCCTCCTTCAACGTGTCTGGCAAACCACCAAGCAGCCTTCTCGGCCCTGATGTTTCCACGATGGTCGGAGAATTGTGGAATGCTAGTGTTGATGTGAACGGATCGATCTACCCCCAACAAACGCTGGCCCGGGCTACGTACGTTACTTCGAATATAACTGGCGACGTTCTAGAAATATTTCGATTCAATTTTACAACGCCCATTAGAATATCACCCTCGAATACGTTCACCAATTCTTCTGGCTCCTACGTATTCTTTGTTGTTTATGCTAACAATTCAGGAAGCACAACTACGAAATGGTCACTTGCCTATTCAAACACAGATACGTCTACAGACAAAGCACCAACCTATGAAACCACGGAGTCAAATGCTTCAAATCTCGCAGAAAACGACCCCACGTATTGGGGAAGCCAAATCTTGCGAGATTATGTGTTACAATATGCTGCTAGTAAAATCCTAAGACCTTCAGGAATAGAGATGAATATTCTGGTTCAGAGTGAAGGCGAACCGGGCCATGATATAACTAGCGGGAATAAATTCATAGATAATAAAACACGGACGAGCGAGACATATTACTTGAGATATAACACAACAATTGCTCCAAACGCGATGTTAAACGTTACAGTCTCATGGTTTAGTTTCAATTCATCCCTGCATCCGGGAAATTATAGCGTCGATACCAAAAATCAATTTGTTTTGTGGAACATAACGTTTACTTCTAGTTTTAATGCAAGCTCCTCTTCAACTAAGAGATTCTTAAATATAAACCCATCATTCAATATTATTGACTTGTATAAGGAAGGAACAAAGATCACGCAATTTGTTGATTTCATAGTAGGAACGGGCTTTGGATCAAACAAGTCTATACTTTTCTTCACGGGAGATGGAAATTATAGTGTAAATGCAACGTCTCCAAATGCGTTATGGGGTGCGAATGTTGCAACCTTCAAATATGAAGCAAGTGGGTGGGTCGCTTCGTCCAACGGTACAATGGGAACCTTGTACCCGGTGACAAAGGAAGGAGATCTTGTCAAGGCAAACATTACAAACATATCTTCATTAAACTTAGTTGGAGGCATTATCAATGCGT